>NZ_JBKGGX010000004.1:0-300610 GCF_052041925.1 Pseudomonas sp. SMN5 | reverse complement strand
TCCCACAGAGGTCAGGGGTCGTTTGCAGCTATTCATACGGCAATAAAAAACGCCCCTGACCGCAAGGCCAGGGGCGTTTTTTTATCAGGCGCGAAGGTTACTTCGCTTTGACACCTTCAAACGAAACGTACAGCTCGACCGCATCGGACGATGGGCCCAGGTCTTTCTGCTTGCCGAAGTCGGAACGCTTGATGGTCGTGGTGCCTTCGAAACCGGCACGGTAGCCGCCCCATGGATCCTTGCCTTCGCCCAGGAAGGTAGCCTTGACCACGACCGGCTTGGTCACGCCCAGCAGGGTCAGGTCGCCAGTGACGTCGGCCGTTTCCTTGCCATCGGCGTTCTTGCCGGTGGACTTGACGCTGGTGGAAACGAACTTGGCGTCGGCAAATTTGCCCGCGTTCAGGAAGTCGGCGCTGGCGATGTGCTTGTCGCGCTCGGCGTGGTTGGTGAACACGCTGGCAGTACGGACATTGAATTCGATCTTGCTGTCTTCCGGCTTGGCGGCGTCGAAACTGAACTTGCCGTCGATGTCCTTGAAGGTACCGGTGATGTAGCTGTAGCCCAGGTGACTGATCTTGAAGTCGACGAAGGCGTGCTGACCTTCCTTGTCGACCACGTAATCGGCAGCCATGGCCTGGCCGGCGGAAAGCAGGGCGGAACCGATTGCCAGAGCGGCGAGCGTCTTTTTCAACATGTTTTCTATTCCTTTGGAGTCGAGGTTGAACATCAGGCTTGGCGCCCCAGCATGCGCTTGAGGGTCGCGTCACGGTCGATAAAGTGGTGTTTCAATGCTGCCAACGCATGGAGGCCGGAAAAAATGACCAGCGCCCAGGCCAGGTACAGGTGAATCTCGCCGGCCACGTCTGCCTGGTCAGGCAGTCCGGACACCAGCGCGGGGACTTCAAACAGGCCAAACACTGGGATCCCGACACCGTCTGCGGTGGAAATCAGGTAACCGGCAATCATCACGGCGAACAACCCGAGATACAGGGCACTATGGCCGAGCTTGGCGCTGACGCGAGTCAGGCGACCATAGGTTTGCAGGGTCGGCGGCGGTGGGCTGACCAAGCGCCAGATCACCCGCAGCAACATGACCGCCAGCAACACCAGGCCGATGCTCTTGTGCAAGTCCGGCGCGTCTTTGCGCCAGGTGCTGTAGTAGTCCAGGCCAACCATCCACAGGCCCAGCGCGAACAGCCCGTACACCGCCAGCGCTACGCCCCAGTGCAAGACGATGCTGACCCAGCCATAGCGAGAAGAAGAGTTGCGTAGCTGCATTGCTCATATCCTGTAAAAACTGCGATCAAGATAGCCGCTTATCTATCGAATTAAAGCGGAAAATTTCGCTTTGAAATATCGAGAAATACGATCATCAGTTTGGTTGGGGTCGGTTAAGGAAAGATTAACGGGAATACAGGCTGTGATATCAGTTTGACCGGGACGGCCTCATCGCGAGCAGGCTCGCTCCCACAATGGCCCGTGGTGACTGGCCGAACGCGGTCCCTGTGGGAGCGAGCTTGCTCGCGATGACGTTATTCCAGGCAATAAAAAACGCGGCTGACTCGCCGCGTTTTTTCTATTCCCCCAGCCTTACTGAGCCTTGGTCTCAGTCGCTGCCGGTGTCGTTGCAGCCGGCTTGGCCGCGGGCTTCTTCGCCGGTTCAGCCTTTTTCACCGGGGCCTTGGCCGGGGCTTTTTTCGCCTCGGGCTTGGCCGCGGTTTTTTTAGCCGCTGGTTTAGCCGCCGCCTTCTTGGCAGGTTCAGCTTTCACCGGCGCCGCAGGTTTCGGCGGCTCTACCGGTGCCGGGGCTGGCGCAGGTGCTGGAGCAGGTGCCGGCGGTGGCGCTACCGGTTCCGGGGCCTTGACCGGTTCTGGCTTCTTCTCGTCATCGGAGCCACCGAACAGGTTGCTGAAGAAGTTGCCCTTCTTCGCCGCCACCGCACCGGCCGCTGCTGCGGTCGCCGCCGGGGCAACCTTGGCAGGCTCGAAGGATTTGCCGGCCGCCAGGTCTTCAACCTGGCTGGCTGCCCGTTGACCGCTGCGCAATGCGCCTTCCAGGGTGCCTGGATACAGGCTGTCGGTGTGTTCGCCGGCAAAGGCTACGCGCTGCAACGGTTTTTCCCACAGCCGCCAGTATTTGCTGATCTGGCCCGGGCCAAAGGCCAGGTACGAGCCGCCCATGGACGGATCGGTGCTGTAGCGACGAATCTCATACCCGGTAAAGGCACCACGGGCCTGTGGATAGAAAGCGTGCAGGCGGATGAGGACCTGGTCGACCATCTGTTTGTCGCCGAACGCCTGCATCACCCGGGCGTTATCGCCGGAAAGGTTGATGACCACGTTGGCGCCGCCCTTCAGGGCCGGCTCGATCCACATCATGCCCAGCCCGGTGTTGCTGTAGATCTCACCGGACATGCGCGCCTTGCTGTCCCAGACCGGGGTCTTGAACTTGAGCATGATCTGGTCGCGCCAGCCGTAGTTGGTGCCCTTGATCGCGCCCTGGTGCTGGGCATCCAGGGCCGGGGTCAGCTGGATCTTGTTCAGGGCGCGCAACGGCACCGCCAGCACGACGTAGTCCGCCTGGTAGCCGACGCTGCCGACCTTGACGGTCACGCCGTCCTTGTCCTGAGAGATCGCCGAGACCGGCGAGTTGGTCTTGATGGTTTTCAACTGTTTGACGAACGCCTGGGCCAGCACCGGGCTGCCGCCCAGCAGGCGCGAGGCCCGCAGGTCACGGTCGGACACGCCACGATAGACCCGGCTCTGCTGCGCGAAATACAACAGCGACAGGCGCGACGGTTCGTCAAAACGGGTACGGATTTCCTGGTTCACCAGCTGCCGCGCGGTGGCCGGTAACTGCAAACGGTCGAGCCAGTTGGACACGGTGATCTGGTCCAGTGAATGCAAGGTGCTGGTGGCGGCCGGATTCAGCGGATCGTCAATGGAACGCGCCAGGTCGTCCAGGGTGGTTTCGTAGCGCTTGAGAGCCTCGGCCGTGGCGGGTTGCTTGGTCGCCAGGTCGGCGGCGGTGAAGTAGGTGCCGTCGATCAGGTAGCTGGGGGTGCGCACGAATTCCGGGGCCGGGGTGGTGCTCAGCTTGAAGGTCGAGACATATTTGTTGAGCACCGGCTGAGTCTTTTCATTGCCGATCCATTCGCTGGTGGCCATGCCCGAGCGTCCGCCCAGGTCCTGCTTGGCTTCCAGCAACGTCACCGCCCAGCCCTTGTTCTGCAACTCATAGGCCGCCGTGAGGCCCGCCAGGCCGCCACCGATGACAATCGCCGTCGGTTGTTTGTCCTTGGCCAGCGCCGAAACGCTGAACAGCCCTATCATCACCAGCGCACAGGCGCGCAGCCAACCAGCAGACATTCAGGGAACTCCGGTTTTAAAACGTAGGAAATTTCGGTTTCGAGCCAGTCGGCCCGCGGTATTTCGAGCCAGTCGGCCCAGGAACGGCGAAGAATACGTCAGCCATCAAAACGCCGCCAGCGACGTCTATCGCCTGCTCCAAAGTAGCGTGATCGACACAATGGGTTGTTCCCCGGGCCGGCATTGCATAGGCTTGCGCGATTGTTTTGCCCGCGCCCGCCGCGAGCCACCTCGAGGAGACTGTACATGGGCCTGAATAACCAGTGGATGCAACGAGACCTCGCGGTGCTGTGGCATCCCTGCACCCAGATGAAAGACCACGAACAGCTGCCGCTGATCCCGATCAAGCGCGGCGAAGGCGTGTGGCTGGAAGACTTCGAAGGCAAGCGCTACCTCGACGCCGTCAGCTCCTGGTGGGTCAATGTGTTCGGCCACGCCAACCCGCGCATCAACCAGCGGATCAAGGATCAGGTCGACCAACTCGAGCATGTGATCCTCGCCGGCTTCAGCCATCAGCCCGTGATCGAACTGTCCGAACGCCTGGTGCAGATGACACCCGAAGGCCTGACCCGGTGCTTCTACGCCGATAACGGCTCATCGTGCATCGAAGTGGCAATGAAGATGAGCTTTCATTACTGGGCCAACCGTGGCTGCTCTACCAAGAAGCGCTTCGTCACCCTGAGCAACAGCTACCACGGCGAAACCATCGCGGCGATGTCAGTGGGTGATGTGCCGCTGTTCACCGAGACCTACAAGGCGCTGCTGCTGGACACCCTCAAGGTGCCGAGCCCCGATTGTTACCACCGGCCCGAAGGGGTGAGCTGGGAAGAGCATTCGCGCACGATGTTCGCTGCCATGGAGCAGACGCTCGCCGAGCACCACGACAGCGTCGCGGCGGTGATCGTCGAACCGCTGATCCAGGGCGCCGGCGGCATGCGCATGTATCACCCGGTCTATCTCAAGTTATTGCGCGAGGCCTGCGACCGCTACGGCGTGCACCTGATCCACGACGAAATCGCCGTCGGTTTCGGGCGCACCGGGACGATGTTCGCCTGCGAGCAGGCCGGGATCACCCCGGATTTCCTGTGCCTGTCCAAGGCCCTGACCGGCGGCTACTTGCCGCTGGCGGCGTGCCTGACCACCGACGAGGTCTACAGCGCCTTCTACGACGACTACCCGACCCTGCGCGCCTTCCTGCATTCCCACAGCTACACCGGTAACCCGCTGGCCTGCGCGGCAGCCCTGGCGACGCTGGATATCTTCGAAGAAGACAACGTCATCCAGAACAACCAGGCTTTGGCCCAGCACATGGCGAACGCCACCGCGCACCTGGCCGATCATCCGAACGTGGCCGAAGTGCGCCAGACCGGCATGGTGCTGGCGATCGAGATGGTCAAGGACAAAGCCAGCAAGACCGCCTATCCCTGGCAGGAGCGACGCGGCCTGACGGTGTTCCAGCATGCGCTGGAGCGTGGCGCGTTGCTGCGGCCGCTGGGCAGCGTGGTGTATTTCCTGCCACCGTATGTCATCACCCCCGAGCAGATCGACTTCCTGGCCGAAGTCGCCAGCGAAGGCATCGACATTGCGATCCGGGACAAGGTCAGCGTGGCGGTGCCGAAAGACTTTCATCCGGGTTATCGCGATCCGGGCTGACCACAGGTTTCCCTGTGGCGAGGGAGCTTGCTCCCGCTCGACCGGGCTGGCGCACCAGTGCGCGGCAATCGCAAGAAATGGGGCCGCTTCGCAGCCCAGCGGGAGCAAACTCCCTCGCCACAAAAGCGCTCGATCAAAATAACAATGCCATCCCCCGATTCAACAGAGAACCAACATGAGACTGTCCCGCTTCTTCATCGACACCCCGCTGAGCCTCGGCGAACACGAGTTGCCCGAGGCCCAGGCCCATTACATCAGCCGGGTGTTGCGCATGGCCGAAGGGGACGCGGTGCAAGTGTTCGACGGTTCGGGCCAGGAATTCCTGGGTGTGCTGGCCGAAGTCGGCAAGAAGCAGGTGCGGGTTCAACTGAACGAGCAGTTCGACGGACAACCGCAATCGCCGCTGCACATTCACCTTGGTCAGGGGCTGTCCCGGGGTGAGCGGATGGACTGGGCGATCCAGAAGGCCACGGAACTGGGGGTGAACGAGATCACGCCGATTTTCAGCGAACGCTGCGAAGTGCGCCTCAAGGATGAACGGGCCGACAAACGCCTGCTGCACTGGCGCCAAGTGGCAATCAGCGCTTGCGAGCAATGCGGGCGCTCGACCGTGCCGGTGATCCATCCGCCGCTGCTGCTGGCCGACTGGCTGAAGCAGACCGAGGCCGGGCTGAAGCTGGTGCTGCACCCGGTGGCCGAGCCGCTGGTCAGCCATGCCAGGCCACAGACGTTGGCCTTCCTGATCGGCCCCGAGGGCGGTTTGTCGGAGGCCGAGGTCGAACAGGCCAAGTCCGCCGGCTACCACGCCGCCCGCCTCGGCCCTCGCGTGCTGCGCACCGAAACCGCGCCGGTGGTGGCCCTGGCGGTGGCGCAGCAGTTGTGGGGGGATTTCTAAAATCGGGTGGTTATCCCTTGTGGGAGCGAGCCTGCTCGCGATGGCGGTGGGTCAGCCAGCCTAAATGTCGACTGACCCACCGCCATCGCGAGCAGGCTCGCTCCCACACGGGTTTAGCGGTGTTCAGAGTACATACAGCACAATCGCCACAAAGTGCAGCAGGCTGCCAGCGATCACGAACAGATGCCAGATGCCATGGGCATGGCGCAGGCGGTTGTCGAGGGCGAAGAAGATGATGCCCACGGTGTACAACACGCCGCCCGAGGCCAGCCAGGCAAACCCGGCGCTGCCCAGGGCCGCCAGCAATGGCTTGACTGCCACCAGCACGATCCAGCCCATCACGGCGTAGATCACGATCGACAGGATGCGTGCTTCGGATCGCGGCTTGATCTCCTGCAGGATCCCGATCAGCGCCAGCCCCCAGACAATCCCGAACAGACTCCAGCCCCACGGCCCGCGCAAGGTCACCAGGCAAAACGGCGTGTAGCTCCCGGCGATCAACAGGTAGATCGAAAAGTGATCGACCTTCTGCATGATCGCTTTGCGGCGCCCGCGCACGCTGTGGTAAACCGTCGAAGCGCTGTACAGCACCAGCAAAGTGAACCCGTAGATCGCCACGCTGACGATCTTCCAGGGATCACCAGTCAGCCCGGCCATCACCACCAGCCACACCCCACCGATAAACGCCGCGATCGCCCCGACCAAATGGGTCCAGGCGTTGAGTCGTTCCCCGTGATACATCGAATCCTGATCCTCCATATCGAGCCAGCCGCCAAGACTCAGGCCTGCGGCGCAAAAGTGCAATGGCTTGCGGCGCGTCTACCTGTGGGAGCAAAGCTTGCTCGCGATGGCGGCCTCACAGCCAACATCTCCATCGACTGAAACATCGCTATCGCGGGCAAGCCTTGCTCCCATGGGCTATTGAGGCACAATCAAACGATACGACCAAGAGCCAGCCCCATGCTGATCGACGAAGAATTGACCCTGAAGAAACTGGAGGTGTTCCTGGCCTTCATGCGCACCGGGAACTTGGCGCGGGCGGCGACCGAGTTGCAGACCAGCAATGTCAGCGTGCACCGGGCGATTCACTCCCTGGAGAGTGCCTTGCGTTGTCCTTTGTTCAAGCACGAAGGCCGTAACCTGACGCCGCTGGAAAGCGCTTATGTGCTGGAGGAGCGGGCGCAGAAACTTATCCATGACGTGGTCGAAAGCGTACGCCTGACCCGCGAGGCCGCCGGTTTTTCCGCGGAGCGCTTCAAGCTTGGCTCGCTGTACTCGCTGACGGTCAAGACCGTGCCGCAGCTGATCATGGGCCTGAAGATCCGTCGCAGCGAACTCAACATCGACCTGATCATGGGTTCGAACATCGACCTGCTCTACAAGCTCAAGAACATGGAAGTGGACGCGATCCTGGTGTCCTTGGACGACAGCATCAACGACCCGGACTGCGAGCACATCGCGTTGTTTTCCGATGACATCTTCCTCGCCACGCCGGCTGACTCGCCCTTCGCCCAACGAAACGAAGTCGACCTGGCCGAGGTGCGCGACGAGACGTTCATCACCTTGACCCAGGGCTTCGCCACGCACCAGGACGGGATCCGGGTGTTCAAGCAGGCGGGGTTCGAACCGAAGGTGGCAATGCAGGTCAACGACATCTTCACCCTGCTGAGCATGGTCAGCTCCGGGGTGGGTTACGCATTGCTGCCGGGACGGATCGCGGCGGTGTATGAGAACCGGGTGAAGCTGATCCCATTGCAGGAAAAGTATCGGTTGCAGCAGCACATCGGCGTGGTGTTCCTCAAGGCCAAGGAGCGCGATCCGAATCTGCTGGCGCTGCTGGCCGAGTGCCGGATGTATGCCAATCGCCAGGCTTGAGAGATCCTGTGGCGAGGGAGCTTGCTCCCGCTGGACCGTGAAGCGGGCCCCGCTTTGGTGGGCGCTTCGCACCCAAGCGGGAGCAAGCTCCCTCGCCACAAAAGCAGTGCTGCTTAGCCAACAATCCCGCGAACAATGAAGTACAACAGCGAAGGCCCCAGCAAGCACCCGAGCCCGGTATGGAACGTCGCGGTCAGCGCGCCATAGGGCACCAACCGCCGGTCCGTCGCCGCCAGGCCCGCCGTCACACCGCTCACCGTGCCGGCCAACCCGCCGAACACCATCGCCGAGCGCGGATTATCCAGCCCCATCCAACGTGCCGCCATGGGCGTGCCGACCATCACGATGATCGCCTTGATCAGCCCGGTGGCAATCGACAGCGCCATCACATCAGACGTCGCGCCAATCGCCGCGCCGGTCACCGGCCCGACGATATAAGTCACCGCACCCGCGCCGATGGTGGTCATGCTCACCGCGTCGCGATAGCCGAACAGCCAGGCAATGCTCGCACCGACAATGAACGGCAAAATCGTACCCAGCAGCAGCGCGATCACCCCGATCATTCCGGCCTTCTTCGCTTCGGTGGCCTGCACTTCGAACGCGGTGGCAACGATGGCGAAGTCGCGCAGCATGGCGCCGCCCATCAGGCCGATGCCGGAAAACAGCGACAGATCTGCCAGGCCCTTCTGCCCACCGGTCATGGTGCCGCCGACCCAGGCCAACACCAGGCCAATGACGATGGCAATCGCCGAGCCGTGGACCCGTCCGAACGTCAGGCGCCTGGACAGGATCACCGACACCCACATGATCACGCCGACGAAGGCGAACGCCGTGATCAGACCGTTATGTTCCAGGCCTTTCTCGATGAGATTCCACATGTCAGCGACCTCCTACCGGCGTGCCGAGGGGCATGTCTTCAGTCGGCTCATCGGGCAACGGGTCGCCTTTGTGAGTCCGGCTGATCAGCGCGATGGTGCAACCGCAGAGCACCACCGAACCGATGGCTGCCAACACCGCCACCGGGCCGCCGTGCAGCGCCGTGACCACGTTCTGTTGCGCGGCCATCGCCACCACCACCGGAATGTACATGGCGCCCCAGAAGGCCACGCCCATCTCGCAGTCCTTGGTCATGCCGCCGCGCTTGTGCATCCATAACCGCGCGCAGATCAGCAGGATCATCGCAATGCCGACCCCGCCCACGTTGGATTTGACGCCCAGCAACACGCCGAGCAGGTCGCCCAGGATCACCCCTGTCAGCGTACAGATCGCCAACAGCGCCACACCGTAAATAATCATTGTCATAGTCCTCAAAATGCATCGCCGAAATTGTTGTTCTTGTATTTCGCAGCCTGAGTCGGTGGTCTAGGGTTGGCGGCTTCCCTCCTCACGCAATAGCGCTTGCAGGGTATCGAGCCGGGCGCCGTCGAAGGCAATGACCGTACCTTGCTCGAACACCCGGCGTGCCAGCCCGGTGAGCACCGCACCGGGCGGCAGTTCGATCTGGAGCCGCACGCCTCGCTCGTAGGCGCTTTGCACCGTGCCGCGCCAATCGACGACCCGGCACATGTTGAAGGCCAGGTCGTCGCGCAAGGCCTCGGTCTTGATCACCGGCCGTGCACGACTACCGCTGAGATAGCCCATGGCCGGGGTCTTCAATGTCACGTCGGCAAAGGCTGCCGCCAACGCCCGCGCCGGGGCCTCCAGTAGCGGGCAATGGGAGGGAACGCTCACCGCCAACCGGCACGCCTTGGCGGCGCCCTGGCTTCGGGCCCTGCTGGCAACCAGCCCCATGGCCTCGTCGCTGCCGGCGATGACCACCTGGTTATCGGCATTGATATTGGCCAGGTAGACCGGTGTCGTGTCGCTATGTACCTGGGCCAGTAACGCTTCGACTGCAGCAAGATCCAAGCCGATGATTGCAGTCATGCCATAGCCTTTCGGATAGGCCTGCTGCATCAGTTCGCCCCGCAGGCTGACCAGCCGCAACGCGTCTTCGAATCCCAGGGCACCGGCGACGACCGCCGCCGGATACGCACCGATGGACAGCCCCGCCACGTAGTCCGGCACAGGCGCCTGTTCCAGCAAGCGACGGGACGCCGCCACGCCGGCAATCAACAGGCACAACTGCACGGCGCGGGTCGATTGCAGCGCTGCGGCACTGTCCAGTTGCCGGACGTCTTCGCCAAGCACATCACTTGCCTGGTCCAGTACCTGAAGCGACAGGTCATGGAGCATGCCGGGCCGTTGCGCCCCTTGGCCGGGGAACACCAAGAGGCTGCTCATGCGACGCACTCCAGCGACGGCTGCCAGGGATCCTTCACCAACCGGGCCTGGACATCATCCTTGAGCAACACCCGCTGTGACACGCCTGCCCACTCGCGCAGGGCGACGGCGCCGAATGGCGTCTGCAACTGCATGTCCACGGAACATACCGAATCGTCCAGTTGCGCCAGCAGTTCCCTGGCCTGAGCGCGATCCAACGGCTGCGGCGTACGCAGGATCAGGTCCAGGTCACTGCGGTCATGCAATGCTCTAATGCCACTGGCGAGTTCGAAGCCGGCGCTGCCGCTGACGCCCCAGATCCAGCCGCAACTATCGAGCAGCGGACGCAGGCGTGACAGCGCTAGCAGCGCCGGCACGTCTCGGCGAAAGGCGACGTGACACAAGTCTTCCGGGCGCATCCGCCGCACGACGGCAGACAACGGCATCGACGTGGCGTAGCGTTGTTCCCGGAATCGCCCGCGCACGCCCACCGCAATCTGCCCCGGCGCCACCACCGCCCGCCGCACAACCACCGGTTGCCCGAGGCCCAGGGATTCGCCCACCCACTGCGGCGCATCCGCCGGCAACCGCTCCGGCGTCATCCCCCAGAGCAGGTCATGGGCCAGGAAATGATTCACCACTGCGCCCTCAGCAACTGGCGAACGGTGCTGGAGGCCGCTCGGTGAGACGCGCCCAGACGGCTTCTCAAGTCTCGCGGTGCTCCTAGAACGTCGTTGATCGCCTGTTGCAGGCAATTGATCACCCGCGCCAGGTCACTCGCCAGCGGTTGCTCGATCTGCTCGACCGACAGGGTTTCCCACAACAAGCCCAGGCTGGCAAAACTGTCGATGTCATACGCCATCGGCGGCACGCTGGCGGCCAGCGCCTCAAGTTCTTCGACGCTGCGCAAGGTCACCCGCGCCGCCGACGCCTTGCCCATGGCGTGGACCATCACCCCCGGATCGCGCAGTGCAATCAGCCGGTTGGCCTGATAGCCGTGGGCAAGGAATGCACCGGACATCGCCTTGCCCACCAGCAGGCCGATCACCGGATGCCCGGCCAATCGAGCGCGGGCGTAGCTGTCCGCAGCACCGGCCAGCGCCTGATGGATGCCCAGGGCTTCTTCACGCCGGCCATACGCCTGGCTCGGCACATCAACGATAGCGATCAAGGGTCGTTTGCTCGGCGCATCGCGGTCGGCGGCAATGGCGTCACCCACTGCTTTTGCCAGGCCCCAGCCTTCCAGCAAGCCGACTTCGCCGTTGCGAGCCCGCGGGAAGCGGTTGTCAGGATCGGCCACCACCGCCAGCAACCGTACCTGTTGTTCGCCCAATCGGACATCGGCGACCTTCAACGACGCGGGCAATCCTTGGATCGGCAGGGCGTTGCCGCTCAGGGCTTCGAACCAGCGCAAGCCGCGCAATGAATAAGCACTCATGGACGTTCTCCCTGATACAACTGGCGAACCGCTGCCGGTTCGATTTGCATGCCGGTGTCCAACTGAGCCAGGCGTTGCAGGAACCACTCGGCTTGGCCACTGCGATGTACGGACGGCACACCCTGATGCAGCAACTGGCTGACCTCCTGGCGGATCCGCGCCACGTCATCGGCCACATAACGGTCCACCAAACCGCTGGCAAAACGCTGCTCGCCGCCGGTCAGGCTCCAGATGAAGGGCCGGTCGCGGGAGTCGTATTCGTCGAGCCCGGCTTCCTGCTCGATGACTTGCGGGCCGTTCAGGCCCAGCCGTGCCTCCCGGGTCACCAGCAAATAGCTGCACAGCCCGGCGGCGATAGACATGCCGCCGAAACAGCCGACACTGCCGGCCACCACGCCGACCACCGGTTGGTACTGGCGCAGGTCGACAATCGCCGAATGGATCTCGGCAATCGCTGCCAGCCCCAGGTTGGCTTCCTGCAAACGCACGCCACCGGTTTCCAGCAGCAACACGGCCCGGGTCGGGATGCCGTTACGGTTGTCTTCGGCGGCCAGTTCCAGGGCGCCGGCAATCTTCGCCCCGCCGACCTCGCCCAGGCTGCCGCCCTGGAAAGCACCTTCGATGGCGGCGAGGACCACCGGCAAACCGTCGAGGCTGCCCTTGGCGATCACCACGCCGTCATCGCTCTGCGGCACCACGCCCTGGCGCAACAGCCAGGGCGACATGACCCGCTGGAACGGGTCGAGCAACTCGCGGAACGTGCCATCGTCCAACAACGCCTTGGCGCGTTGCCGGGCGCCCAGCTCGACGAAGCTGTGCTTGTTCAATAATGCGGCGCTGTCAGTCATGGCCGATCTCCTCGAAGCCTTGCTCCAGGCGCAGACGCACCACGCCAGGCGTGGCGCCAAAATCATGGATATCGATGGACAGTGCCGGCGGCACCTGGCCGTCGAACATGCGCGAAAAGAGATGCTGCCAACGCTGCTCGCTGCCGTTGACCGAGGTTTGCACCTGGATGGTCAACTTGCCGGCCAGGCCCGGTTCGATCAGCACTTCCAGGTCACCGGAGCCGACACAGCCCACCAGCGCCCGGCCCCGTGGCGGCTGCCCGGCGGGAAATTCAAAGGATAAGGTTTGCATCAGCACACTCCTGGGCAGAGGCCATCGCCGCGCTCGATCCGGTCGAGCAGCAGGCAGGCGGCGAGCAGGTCGGCCGCACCGCCGGGCGAGGCGTTCAAAGCAATCAATTGTTGGTCCAGCGCGTGCAGTTGGCGACGACCGCCCAGACTTGCACTTCCACCGGCATCGAGCACGGCTCTGGCGCCTTGTTGCATGGCTTGCAAACCCGCTTCGCCGGCGCGATACAGCACGCAGGTGTCAGCCAGGGTGGTCATGATCGCCAGCAACGCATCGAGCCGGGCGTTCTGCTCTCCGGCCCCCGCCGCACGGCTGCGCTTGAGTTGCGGCAGGCCCAGGCCGGTCACGGCCGGGAACGCCAGCTGGGCTTCTTCACGGGCGCCGCGCACACCGTAGCGCTGGGCAACCTGGGCGCCATGGCTCATGGGTTTTGGTGCGTAGCGGTCGTCGAGCAAGGCCAGGCGGGCGGCGCGCAAAGTGACTGCGCCAGCGGCGCTGGATTTAGGTTCCAGCGCCGCGGCGGCGACCAGCAGGCCCAAGGCCCAGATCGCGCCGCGGTGGGTGTTCACCCCGCCGGTGGTGGCGAGCATCGCGGCTTCGCCTTCACGGCCGATCCGTCCAAGGGCTTCGCGCAACGGCAGGCCGATGTCAGCGTAATCGATGGCGGCCTCGGCCATTTCCTTGAACGCCGGCCACAGCGACAGCGCCGAAGCATGCATCAGCCCCAGGTGGAGATCGGTATGGGCACCGCTGCCACGACGGTCCACCAGGGCCGGTTTGGGTGACAGGTCGGCTTCGTCGATCAGCGCGTCGACCGTCAGGTCCGCCAGGCGCTCGGACAGCGATAGCGCTTTGGATTGCCAGTTGAGTGCGTGCATTTACCAGCTCCTGAACTTGGCGGGCGGGTTGTAGAGGCCACCGGACCACTCCACCAGATCGGCCACGCTCTTGGCCGCGAGCAACTCGCGGGTGGCGTCGGTGCGGCGGATGCCGAGGTCTTCGGGCAAGGCGATCAAGCCTTCGCGGCGCATCCGCGCGGTGTCCTTGGGGTTATGCCGCAGGCCGATGGCAGTGACCCCGGCCACGGCCGCGATCATCGCCTGACGCTCTTCCAGCGAACGGGCCTTGTACAGGTAGGCGATGCCTTCTTCGGTGAGCAGGTGGGTGACGTCGTCGCCGTAGATCATGATCGGCGCCAGGGGCATGCCGGCTTTCTTCGCCACGTCCACCGCGTCGAGCGTGTCGACGAAGGTTGGCTTGCCGCCCTCCTGAAAGGTCTCGACCATCTGCACCACCAGTTTCTTGCCACGCTCCAGCAAGGGAGCCTCGCCATCGCCGTGGCGCATGTCGAGCCACGCTGGCGTGCCGTGGCGGCGACCGCGTGGCTCATGGCCCATGTTCGGTGCGCCACCGAATCCGGCCAGACGACCACGGGTGACGGTGGAAGAATGACCATCGCCGTCTACCTGCAACGTGGCGCCGATGAACAGGTCCACCGCGTACTGCCCGGCCAATTGGCAGACCATCCGGTTTGAGCGCAGCGAGCCGTCATGCCCGGTGAAGAACACGTCAGGCCGGGCGGCGATGTAGTGCTCCATGCCCAGTTCGGTGCCGAAGCAATGCACGCTGTCGACCCAGCCGCTCTCGATGGCCGGGATCAGGGTCGGGTGCGGATTGAGCGTCCAGTTGCGGCAGATCTTACCCTTCAGGCCCAGGGATTCGCCGTAGGTCGGCAGAATCAACTCGATAGCGGCGGTGTTGAATCCGATGCCGTGGTTGAGGGACTGGACGTTGTGTTTTTCGTAGATCCCACGGATCGCCATCATCGCCATCAGTACGTGTACTGGCTTGATATGCCGGGGGTCGCGGGTGAACAGCGGCTCGATGTAGAACGGCTTGTCGGCCACCACCACGAAATCCACCCAGGACGCCGGGATGTCCACTCGCGGCAGGTCACTGACGTCGTCCACCAGTTGGTTGACCTGGACAATGACGATGCCATCGCTGAAGGCCGCCGGCTCGATCAACGCCGGGGTGTCCTCGGTGCTCGGGCCGGTGTAGATATTGCCGGCGCGGTCGGCCATGAACCCGGCGGAAAGCACCACGTTGGGGATCAGGTCCACCACCAGCCGCGCATAGAGTTCGATGTAGGTGTGGATCGCCCCGACTTCCAGCAGGCCGTCTTCGAGCAACTGGCTGATGCGCAGGCTCTGGGTGCCGGCGAAGGAAAAATCCAGCTTGCGGGCGATGCCGCGTTCAAACAGGTCCAGATGCTCGGAACGGCCGACGCTGGGCATGATCATGTGCAAGTCGTGGAGCTTCGACGGATCGGCTTTCACCAGGGAGCGCGAGAGGAAATCCGCCTGCTTCTGGTTATTGCCCTCCAGCACCACGCGGTCACCCGGCAAGATCAACGCCTCCAGCGCCGCGACGATCCTGTCGGTGGGCAGCACCACACCGTCGGCAAGCCCCTTCACCAGTTCGAGCCGCCGCTGCTTCTCGCTGCGCCGCCGCGTCCAGCACGAGTCGGGGGATATTGTTGTTGTCATGACCACTCCACGGGTTCGCTGTCGTGGGGCTTACCTTAGGAGCGTCATGGGGGGGCATCAATCAAGCTCGATGCCGGATCGTTACGTTTGGAGTAATGGTCGAGCACGCCTTTTGTGGCATGGGCTCGATTTCCTTAAATAGAAATTCACGAACTGGCAACTGACTTACGGGTATTTTTAGTCGGCGGGCCAGTTCAGTCGACCTGTTGGTTCTGACAGTAGCCCTCGCTGAATCCGACGTGCTTAATGTTTTAGGGACATTGTCCTTGCCCGGCGGTGGAAAGGTCGATGCGGCTGTAATTCCATCAAGATTTGGAGGACACCATGAGTTATGTGGATCACACGACTTTCGATGCTCGAGACCGTAACGGATGGATCGACGGTGATGGCGCAATCGATGCACGACTGGAAGCCGACGAACACGGCCGGAACAATTTCTGGGCGGGCGAGATCATTGCCAGCGATAAAAACAGGTTTCTTCCGGGTCTTTACAAGCAGTTCGAATTCAAAGACCCCGGGCTGGCGTACGAGCATTTTCACCTGACTTTCCGTTATCGCATCAAAGAGCAGCCGGGGGAGCTCGGCTTCGCCTTCCTGATCACCGAGAGCACTCACAGCGGCTGGGTGACCATGCGGGTGCATCCGCGATCCTGCGTCGGCGAATGGGTGGACGTGGACGGCCCGGTATCCAACTGGTTTGCTCGATCCCATGAGCTTCAGATAGGCGTTTGGGCCGCAGAGATGGGCAAGACCTTTGGACTGGAGTTCGCCGACATCCGCCTCGAGATGATTCCGGCGTAAGTCCCCCCCAGAAGCAGCGAAACCAGCCCCGTTGGCTGGGAGAAGGCTCAGGGTTTTTGATATTCAGCCAACCCGGCGGCCATCACCAGTTCCTCCAGCGCCAGCAGATCCGGCACTTTCGCCACATGTTCCCCCACTTGCACCGCCGCCTGTTCCAGCCCGCACAGCGGCACGTCGACGTAGCTCAGTTGGGCGTCGAGCTTGCAGGAGCGTGGGATACCTTGCACCAGCAGCGCAATGAACCGCAGTTCCGGGCGCCCGCCCAGGGCGTTGAGCACGACGATGCGGGCGCGCTCGCCGATCACGGTTTTCTGGCCGCAGGCTGACTCGAAGCTCAGCAGCGGAATCTGTCGTTCGCGCCAGCTCACCCAGCCCAGAAACCACGGCGGGGTGTCCAGATCGAAAGCGCTGCTCTGGTAGTCGATCAGCTCGGCCACGGCCACGTTGGGCAGGATCAGATGACGGTCGGCCAGAGGCAACAGCAGCCCGGTGAGGTGGCTGGTGCGCGGGTTCAGGTCATGCATGGGTCTTGCTCCAGTGGGCGATGCTGTCGAGCAGCACCGATTCCTGGTACGGCTTGCCCAGGTAGTCGTTGACGCCAATGGCCATCGCGCGGTCGCGGTGTTTCTGGCCGGTGCGCGAGGTGATCATGATGATCGGCAGGTGCGCCAGGCGTGGGTCGTTGCGCACTTGCGTCGCCACTTCGAAGCCGTCCATGCGCGGCATTTCGATGTCCAACAGCATCAGGTCCGGGGCATGCTCGGCCAGCAGCGCCATGGCGTCCACACCGTCCTTGGCGGTGAGTACGTGCATGCCATGGCGTTCCAGCAGGCGGCTGGTGACCTTGCGCACCGTCACCGAGTCGTCCACCACCAATACCAGCAATGGCCGCTGGTGCTCGCCCTCGCTTTGCGCCGACGCCGGGCGGCGCGGGACCTGGTGCGGCAAGGCGCGAATCGGCGCCAGCAGATCGAGGATCAGCACCACCCGCCCGTCGCCGAGGATGGTCGCTCCGGACAGGCCCTGGACCGCCGAGAACTGCGGGCCGAGGCTCTTGACCACGATCTCGCGGGTGCCGGCAGTGGCGTCCACCTGCACCGCGATATGCCGCTCGTTGCACTGCATCAGCAACACCGGCAGCGGCTGGCTCTGGCCCAGCAATTTCGGGCGAGCGCCGGTTTTCAGCAGCTCGCCCAGGTAGCAGAGTTCATAGCGCTGTCCGGCGTAGGTATACGTCGGCGGATCGCCTTGGTAATAACCGTCGAGTTCGGCGGGCAGCACCCGGACAATGCTTTCGATGGTGTTGAGCGGGATCGCGTACTGGTCTTCATGACACTGCACCATCAACGCCCGGTTGACCGCCACGGTGAAGGGCAGGCGAATGCGGAAATGCACGCCCTGCCCCGGCGTGGAATCGATGATCATGCTGCCGCCCAGTTGCCGCACTTCTTCGTGGACCACGTCCATGCCGACGCCGCGTCCGGAAATCTGGGTGATCTTCTCGGCGGTGGAGAACCCAGGTTGCAGGATGAATTGCAGCACGTCGCGATCACTGATGTCGCTGTCCGGCGCCAGCAGGCCGCGTTTGATCGCCTTGCGCCGCACCGCCTCCAGTGGCACGCCGGCGCCGTCGTCACGGATGTCGAAAATGATGTCGCCGCCTTCCCGGGACAAGTCCAGGCTGATGCGCCCGCGCGCCGGTTTGCCTGCGGCGATGCGCACGTCGGCCGGCTCCAGGCCGTGGTCCACCGCGTTACGCAGCATGTGCTCCAGGGGCGCGGCCATGCGCTCCAGTACATTGCGATCCATCTCGCCTTCGGCATTGCCGACCACGAACTCGACATCCTTGCCCAGTTCCTGCGCCACCTGGCGGACGATACGCTTGAGGCGCGGCAGCATGCGCTCGAACGGCACCATGCGCGTACGCATCAGGCCTTCCTGGAGTTCGGTGTTGATCCGCCCTTGCTGCTGCAACAGGTTTTCGGCGTCGTGATTGCTGCGGTCCAGGGTTTCCTTGAGATCAAGCAGGTCCGAGGCGGATTCGAACAGCGCTCGGGACAACTGCTGCAACTGGGAATGACGGTCCATCTCCAGCGGGTCGAATTCCTCATAACCCAGGCGTTCGGCTTCCACCTGCTGGCGGCTGAGAATCCGCCCCTGGGTCTCGGTGTCCAGGCGGCGCAATTGATCGCGCATGCGCTCGATGGTGGTTTCCATTTCGTGCAGGGCCACGCGCGCGTCGTTGACCTGCTGTTCGATCCGGCCACGGAAGATCGAGGTTTCCCCGGCCAGGTTCACCAGGTCATCGAGCAGTTCAGCGGAGACCTTGACCATGTCCGCGCCATCGCTCGACGGTCCCGGCTCCGGCTTGGCCGGAACAGGGACAGGAACCGGGGTCGGTTCCGGAGCGGGGACGGGGGCGGCAACCGCATTGTCCTGCGGATGGTTGACCGCCTGGATCTGCGCAATCAACCGGTCTGCCGGCGGACACGATAGCCCGGCCCGTACCGCATCGAGCATCTGCGCCAGGCGATCATGGCTGCTTTGCACCAGGGTGAACAGCGCCGCCGTAGGCTGAAGCAGCCCCGCCGCCAGGCCTTCGTAAAGGTTTTCCAGCTCATGGGCCAGATCGCCGATGGGCGCGATTTCCACCATCCGCGCACCGCCCTTGAGTGTGTGCAGATCGCGCAACAGGGTTTCCACCGCCTGGCGGTTCGAAGGCTCGGCCTGCCAGCGCTGCAAGGCCGCCGCAGAACTGTCGAGAATATCGAAGCCTTCTTCGAGAAAGATCTCCAGCAGCTCGGGGTCATGACCGGCCGCATCGCCCGTCTGCGTACCGGTGGTTTCGATGGCGTTCGGCTTGTCCTGGCGAAACCGGCGCAGGGCGTCGATCAGCGCAACCGGATCACCCAGTGGCTGGCCCTGTTGCAACTGCCCGAGCAACAGATCGAGGCGCTCGTGGCTGCCATTGAGCAGTTGTTCCAGTTCCTCGCTGTGGCTGTAGCGACGGTCCACCAGGCCTTCGTAGAGATTTTCCAATTCCTGAGCCAGATCGCTGATCGAACGGATGTCCGCCATCCGTGCCCCGCCTTTGAGGGTGTGCAGGTCACGTTGCAGCGACGACAGCGGTGCGGCGTTTTCCGGGTCGGCCAGCCAGCGTTGCAGGGCCTGGGCGGCGCTTTCGAGGATGTCCTGGGCCTCCTCGATGAAGATCGAGACGATGTCGTCATCCACATCGCCGTCAACGTGAGCGCCGTGGTCCAGCTCAGCCGTCGCGCTACCCAGCTCGCGAATGCTCAGGGTTCGGCTGCCGTCGCTGCGGATCAGGCCGGTCGCCGAGGGGTCGAGGCCGGCCTCCAGCAAACTGCGCAGGGCATGTACCCGTTCCGGTTGCGGATGCACATGCTGTCCGGCCGCCAGCTCATCAAGCATATCGATCAACGCTTCATGGGCGCGCTGCGCCTCCTGGAAAAACCCATCGCTGACCGTCAGGCTGCTTTCCTCCACCGCGCCATAGAGGTCGAGCAAGGCTTCGCAGAGTTCGTCCACCGGGTGCAGGTCGGCCAGGTGCGCGCCTTCGCCGAGAGTGGTCAGTTCATCCAGCAGCGCGCTCAGTTCCTGGCCGTCGCCGGGGTGCTGCTGCCAGCGCTGCAGCAGGTTCTCGGCGTCCAGCAGGATGTCCATGCCCTGGGCGAGGAAGTTGTTGATCAACTGCGGATCACGCTTAGCCCGCGCCCCGGTGTCCGATGCACCGGGCGTTGCTTGCAGGCGTTCGGCCAACAGCGCCTGGGCCCGCTGGATCAACTCGGCGGCGCCGGCGATCGGCGCCAGCGGTTCGGTGTGTAATTGGCGCAGGCCTCGCCGCAGCAAGCCTTCGGCCTCCAGCAACAGCTCGACTTCGTCCAGGTCCAGGGCGATCAGGTGCGCACGGTATTCCCGGGCGAGTTCGTCCATGGCACCGGCCAGCTCGGCGATCGGCAGCACACCGGCCATGGAAGCGCTGCCCTTGAGGGTGTGCAAGGCGCGCTGCAATTCGTCGCTGGCCTGCAACGGCAACTGCTCGGCAGCCTGGTCGAGGAAGCGATTGACGATGGCGAGGTGGCCCTGGGCTTCGGTGTCGAAAATCTTCAGCAACAGCGGATCGAGGGCAGCCACGTCCCGCTGGTCTTCATCGGGCTCATCGTCGCCCTTGGCCAGGGCATGGGCGCGGGCGGCCAGGCGGTCGACGTCCTCGCGCTGGCGCTGGCGATTGTCAGCGAACTCAGCCACCAGCACCGGCAACAACTGCAGCGTGTCCTCGATCAACTTCAGTACCGCAGCCCCCGGCGCGACGCTGTGCTCCAGCACCCGGTTGAGCAGGTTCTCAACGGCCCAGGCCAGCTCTCCCAACACCAACGCCCGAACCATCCGGCCGCTTCCCTTGAGGGTGTGAAAGGCCCGACGCACCTCGCCCAGGGCAGCATGGTCGTCGGGATGCGCACGCCAGCGCGGCAAGTACTCATGAAGGACACCGAGCACTTCTTCGGTTTCCTCCAGAAAGACCTCACGCAGCTCGTCGTCCACCGGATGCTCATCCACGGGCGGCGGCAACAGGCTGCCCGGCGTGCCCCTGGCCGGCGGGTTGACCGCCAAGACCGGGTTGCTCAGCACCTGGGCCAGGGACTGCACCGTCTGGGGATCATCCAGTTCCTGCAAATCCTGCATGACCTGGGCCTCGTTGGGGCTCAACACATCATCGAGCACCGGCACCCGCGCCTCGTCAGGGAAATAGCCAAGGGCCGCCAGGCTGTGTTCGACCCCGTCCAGCAAGGGTTCGCCGGGGGTTTGCGGATCCTCGCTCAAACGCTCCAGGTAATACTCCAGGCCCGTGATCACATCGGCCAGGTGGTCAAGCTCTTCCCAACCGGGCTGGGCCTGCTCCAGCAACAGATGATCGTGGATAAACCCGTTGCAAGCCTCCACCAGGCCGGCGGCGCGACTCAGGGGGATCATCGCCAGCGCGCCGCGCACCTGGGTCAGCAAGGCCGGCAAGGACTGCAATTGCTCACTGTTCCAGTCGGCGTCGATGTAGTCGACGATCATGTCCTTGGCCTGTTGCAGGCAGGTGTGGGCCTCCTTGATGACGATCTGGTGGATCTGGGTCAGGTCGGTGGTGGGCAACCGGGCGTCTTCGCGGCTGTCCGGCTCGACGGTGCCGACCATGCCGGCCAGGGTCGCCTCGACATAGAGCAAGGCGCCGGCAACGTCCATGAGGGTCGCGTCATCGGGCTCGCGCTGGCCTTGGGCGAGGCTCAGCACCACCGCCAACTGATCGATGATGACCTTGCGCGGCTGGCCGAAGCCGAGCACCGCCAGGGTATCGGCAATTTGCCGCAAGGGCGCCAGCAGGCTGTCCAGCTCGGCGGCGTGCTGGCGATCACTGCGCACGAACAGGTCCAGGCGTTCCTTGACCCGCACCAGCTCTTCACAGAGCGCGGCGAGCACCGAACGCATGGCGTCGCGGTCGGGCCCGGCCAGGCGCGCACGTTCTTCGTCGACCATGGCGCTGTCGGGCAGCGCGTCGTCCAGTGAGTAGCGTTCTTTCATGATCTGCATCTGCCCGCTGGGATGTTCGGCCTTGGCAATATAGAACAACAAGCTCTTGAGCAGGTGGGGCGGCGCCGGTTGGTTGATGCCGGGCATGCCCTGCTCCGACAGGCGCTTGAGTTCCTTGTCGGTCTCCTTGAACAGGCTGCGCAACGCCGGGCTATTGGCAATGCGCCCGTCGCGCATGCCTTCCACCAGTGCCGAAGCCACCTGCCATAACGCATTGAGCGGCGCCCCGGCGCACAGCCCTTCGAGGCGATGGAAGACTTTGGCCAAGTAACCCAAGTGGGTGGCATCGTCCTGTTCGCGCAGCAGGCCCACCAGCGCCACTTGCAGGGTCTGGCGCAGTTTGCGCAAGGTATTCGGCAGGTCCGGCGGCGCCAGATGCTCCAACGCTTCGCGGCTCAAGGGGGCGACTTGCGGCAGTTCCGGGCTGAACAGGCTGGTCTCCGACAGCAGGCCCTCGCCCCGGGCGCTGCGCAGATCATTGATCAACGGCAAGACCACCAGTGGCAGGTCGCGGCGCGCGCCTTGTATGCGCTCCAGGTAGATCGGCAACTGGCCCAGGGCCTGGCTCAACAGACTGATGGCTTCGTCGCGGTGGGTGACACGGTTGTCTTGCAGGGCGGCGCACAGCTGCTCCATTTCCTCGGCCAACAACGCAGCGCCATAGAATTCGACCATTTGCAGGCCGCCATGCACCTGGTGAATGCAGGCCAGGCATTGCCCAAGAGCATCCGACGCCTGCGGATCGTCCACCAGGCGATTGAGGGCCAGGTGGGCCTGCTTCAGCGTTTCGGCAATCTCGCCCTTGATCCACTCCAGGGCTACGTAATCGTGCCGATCACCCATAACCACTCCAAACCATCGTCATACGCCTGAGATACTGACGAGACTCCTTGTGGCGAGGGAGCTTGCTCCCGCTTGAGCGCGAAGCGCTCACAAAATCTCTACGGCGGTTACGCCCGAAACGTCGGACCGCCCCAGCGGGAGCAAGCTCCCTCGCCACAAAAGCTCCATCGCCACAGGCACTTCATTTCTCAACAGCCCCATCACCGCTTTTCCTCATCCACAGGCCCCGCCGGCAAGGTGAACCCCGACACCGACCGACGCAGCTGGCTGGCCATCTTCGCCAGGTTACCGATGCTTTCGGCGGTGGCGGTGGAGCCGGACGAGGTCTGGCTGGTGATCTGTTGGATCACGTTCATGGTCAGGGAAATCTGTCCGGCCGAGGTGGTCTGTTGCTGCGCTGCGTTGGAAATGCTCTGGATCAACGCCGCCAGGGTCTTGGACACGCCTTCGATTTCCTCCAGCGCCACCCCGGCATCCTGTGCCAGCCGTGCGCCGCGCACCACTTCGGTGGTGGTCTGTTCCATGGAAATAACCGCTTCGTTGGTGTCGGCCTGGATCGCCCGCACCAGGGTCTCGATCTGGCGGGTCGCCGCCGATGAACGCTCCGCCAGGCGTTGCACTTCATCGGCCACCACCGCGAAGCCGCGCCCGGCATCGCCAGCCATGGACGCCTGGATCGCCGCGTTGAGCGCCAGGATGTTGGTCTGGTCGGCGATGTCGTCGATCAGGCTGACAATGTCGCCGATTTCCTGGGACGACTCACCCAGGCGCTTGATGCGCTTGGCGGTGTCCTGGATCTGTTCGCGAATGTTGTCCATGCCGTGAATGGTGTTGTGCACCACCTCGTTGCCCTTGTTGGCGATCTCCACCGAGCGTTCGGCCACCGCCGACGACTCGGCGGCATTGGCTGATACCTGGTCGATGGACTGGGCCATTTCATTGATTGAAGTCGAAGCTTCGGAGATTTGCTGGGCCTGGTGCTCGGAAGCCTGGGCCAGGTGCATGGCCGTGGCCTGGGTTTCCTGCACCGCAGCGGCCACCTGGCCGGCGGTGAGGTTGATGGTCGCCACCAGGTCGCGCAGCTGGTCCACCGAATAGTTGATGGAGTCGGCGATGGTGCCGGTGAAGTCTTCGGTGACCGAAGCGGTGACTGTCAGGTCGCCATCGGCGAGGTCGGCGATTTCGTCCAGCAGTCGCATGATCGCGTTCTGGTTGCGCTCGTTCTTCTCCGCCGTCTCGCGCAGTTGGCGATTGGTTTCGCGCACCATGACCAGGCCGATCAGGATGATCGACATCAGCGCCAGCAGGCCCAGTACATAACCGCCGATGCTATTGACGGAGCGCCCACCGGCCAGGTTCTCGAACGCGGTCGCCAGGTGCGAGGCTTCGTCCAGCAGGGTCTGCGACAGATTGAAGATGTTGCCCGCCGATTCACGGACCTTGAACAGTTCCGGAGAGGTTTCCAGGATTTCGTCCACCGAGCCCGAGACGAACTCGAACAGCTCGCTGATTTCGCTCAGGCGTGCCCGGGCGTCGCGGTCCTGAACCTGGGAGATCTTCAGCGCCGGGTCGCCTTGCAGCATGCCGTTGAGTACCTGGCCGAAACGCGCCGCGTCGCGACCGAAGGTGTCGGCAGCCTGGCTGGCGTTTTCGTCCCCTGCCAACACGGTGTTCACCGCGCCAAGAATCCGCTCGGCCAGCAGCGACTGACGCTGGGCCATGGCCACTTGGGACGCGGGCGCGCCCCGTTGCAGCAGGATCTCGACGACTTTCTCGTACTCGACCTGCAATTGCGGCACGGTTTCGGCCAGGGTTGCCGCCACCTGGTGCAACGAGAGCACGGTCTGCTCGCTGGAGAGGATGGCATCGGTGTTCTTGAGAAGACGCTCCCAGTCCAACTGCACGGCGCGCATCTGCGGACGCAACGTGGCGGGGGCCGGTGGCAGGCCGGTCACCGGGTCGCCCTGCTTCAGGTAGCTCCAGCGCTGGGCGAAATCATTACGCGCGTCGCTGAGCAACTTGAACGCCGCAGGCTTGCCGGCGGCCGCCTCGGTGGCATTCTTGGCGATGCGCTGGGACAGCACCCGCAATTCCCCGGCGTGACCAATGTACTGCTTGTCGTAGTTGGACTGGGTATTGAGGTAAGCGAAATTGGCGAACAGCAGCACGATGAAGACAATCAGCGCGACGAACAGCACGATGATCTGCGAACGACTGCGCGTCGCTTCCAGTGGCTTGCCTGTTTTTGCTTTGATCATCGGTTCTCGCCTGTACTGCCCAAAACCCCAACCCACCACCATCCCAATGTGGGAGCGAGCTTGCTCGCGATGGCGGCGGCACAGTCAACATTGATACAAGCTGCGGCACCGCTATCGCGAGCAAGCTCGCTCCCACAGGGAACAGTGCTGCATCTGGTCAAATCGCCACATCCATGAACCCCGGCGAGCGTGTCAGGGCGAACGGGCTGAACACCTGCCACTCGCGCTCGCCGCGAAACCGTCCCTTGACGAAGGCCGACTCCGGGCCATCGAGATCATCCATCAAGGTCGGTTCGAGGCTCTCCTGGGGGAAATGTTGCAATCCGAGGACTTCATCCACCAGCAACCCGGTGAACATTTCGTCGTGATCGACCACCAGCACCCGTCGCTGCTTGCGCACGGTCGACAGCTCATGGCCGAAGAAACCGCACAGATCCATCAACGGCAACAGCCGCCCGCGCAGATTAGCGACACCGCGCACCCACGGCTTGACGCCGGGCAACTGGGTGTAGCGCGGTTCGTGCAGCACTTCGCTGACTTCCCCCATGGGCGCTACATACCAGTGCTCGCCCAGGCGAAAGCCGATGCCGCTCCAACTGGCGCGATGGGCTGGCTGGGACGGCAGGTCCGCCCCCAGCAACCGACAGCGCCGGTCGATCTGCAACAGCAGTTCGAATGCGGTCAGGGACTGGCTCATGGCCGCGCGGTCAACCCGCCAGTACTTTGTTCAGGGTCGCGATCAGGGTTTCTTCGTCCACCGGCTTGGTCAGGTAATCCTTGGCACCCTGGCGCGTGCCCCAGACCTTGTCGGTGTCCTGGTCCTTGGTGGTGATGATGATCACCGGGATGTGGCCGGTGTCCGGGTCCTTGGTCAACTGGCGCGTGGCCTGGAACCCATTGAGGCCGGGCATGACGATGTCCATCAGCACCGCGTCGGGTTTTTCCTGGCGGGCCAGGGCCACGCCATCGGCGCCATTTTCGGCCTTCAGGACCTGATGGCCGTGTTTTTCCAGCATGCCGGTGAGTTTATACATCTCGGTCGGCGAGTCATCGACGATCAGAATACGTGCCATGGTGTTCCCCATTTTTTGTCGACCCCAGGCCCGTTGGCCGAGTGTCATTAATGTGCCTGGTGCGGCTGGACAGCGGCAAAGCCCGGGACATGGGCCTGTATCGCTCCCAGCAGTTCTTCCTTGCTGAACGGTTTGGTCAAAAACTGATCGGAGCCGACGATGCGCCCCTTGGCCTTGTCGAACAAGCCGTCACGGGACGACAGCATGATCACCGGCGTGGCCTTGAACGCACTGTTGTTCTTGATCAGGGCACAGGTCTGGTAGCCGTCCAGGCGCGGCATCATGATGTCGACGAAGATAATCCCCGGATGATGATCGGCGATCTTGGCCAGGGCATCGAAGCCGTCGATGGCCGTGATCACCTCGCAGCCGACGTTGCGCAACAGGGTTTCGGCGGTGCGGCGGATGGTCTTCGAGTCGTCGATGACCATGACCTTCAAGGCGCTGGATTGCTGCTGCGAAAGATGCTCTGCCATTGTCACCGCGGCCGGTTTTTAACGCTTGAGAGTCAACGACCGCGCAAGCCCTTGATGTTCAAGGCCCGCGCGTCACATGGCAGCCTTTTTAGCACAGTCTTTATCGCCGATCCATGGCCGGGCGGTGCGGTGGTTTTTCCTTGACCGCCAATCGTCCGGGCGCCACTCTGACGCCACTTTTTCGCGGCAGTCGTGCCCAACAAACTTTCGAGGAACCAAGCCATGAGCGTACGCGTCGGCATTGTCATGGACCCTATCGCCAGCATTTCCTACAAAAAGGATAGCTCGCTGGCCATGCTGCTGGCCGCTCAGAAGCGCGGCTGGGAATTGTTCTACATGGAGCAGCGCGACCTTTACCAGGCCGAAGGCCAGGCCCGGGCGCGGATGAAGCCGCTGAAAGTCTTCGCCAACCCCGAGAAATGGTTCGAGCTGGGCGCCGAGAACGATACCCTGCTGAGCGACCTGGACGTGATCCTGATGCGCAAGGATCCGCCGTTCGACATGGAATTCGTCTACTCCACCTACTTGCTGGAACAGGCCGAAAGCGCCGGTGTGCTGGTGGTCAACAAGCCCCAGAGCCTGCGCGACTGCAACGAAAAACTGTTCGCCACGTTGTTCCCTCAATGCACGCCGCCGACCATCGTCAGCCGTCGCCCGGACGTGCTGCGTGAATTCGCCGACCATCACGGCGACGTGATCCTCAAACCACTGGATGGCATGGGTGGTTCTTCGATCTTCCGCCACACCGCCGGGCATCCGAACCTGTCGGTCATCCTCGAAACCCTGACCTTGCACGGCCAGCAACAGATCATGATCCAGGGATACCTGCCGGCCATCGTCGATGGCGACAAGCGCGTCCTGATGATCGACGGCGAACCGGTGGATTATTGCCTGGCGCGCATTCCCGCGGCCGGCGAAACCCGCGGCAACCTGGCGGCCGGCGGCCGTGGCGAAGCGCGTCCGCTGACCGAGAAAGACCGCTGGATCGCCGCCCAGGTCGGCCCGTCCCTGCGCGAGAAGGGCCTGTTGTTCGTCGGCCTGGACGTGATCGGCGAGCACCTGACCGAGATCAACGTTACCAGCCCGACCTGCATCCGCGAGATCGACAACGCCTTCGGCACCGACATCGGCGGCCTGCTGATGGATGCCATCGATCAGAAGCTCAAGGCGCGTTGATCTGGATCTGATGAAGGAAACCGACATTGCGTTATCATGCCCGGCCTGAAAAAAATGCGATGTTGGTTTCCTTGTCATGACCCTCCCGTCCGATCTGCCCCAAGAGCTCGCCCATCGTGGCGTGCGCCCGGCCGATCGCCTCGGTTTTACCCTGTTCCTGGCGGCGCTGATCCACCTGGCCCTGCTGCTGGGCGTCGGTTTTGCCACGGTCGAGCCCAAGCAGATCAGCCGGACCCTGGAAATCACCCTGGCGACCTTCAAGAGCGAGACCAAGCCGACCAAGGCGGATTTCCTGGCCCAGGAAAACCAGCAAGGCAGCGGCACCCTGGAAAAGAAGGCGATCCCCAAGACCACCGAGGTTGCGCCATTCCAGGACAACACGGTGCAGAAAGTCACCCCACCACCGGCGGCCAAGCCCGAAGTCCAGGAAACGGCGCCCAAGGCAGCCGTGACCACCGTGGCACCGAAGCCGAAAAAAGCCCCGGTCAAGGAAGAGGTCAAGCCCGACCCCAAGCCCAAGGCACCCGCGCCGACCTTCGACAGCTCCCAGTTGTCCAGCGACATCGCCAGCCTGGAAGCCGAACTGGCCCAGGAGCAGCAGTTGTACGCCAAACGCCCGCGGATCCACCGCCTGAGCGCCGCCTCGACCATGCGCGACAAAGGCGCCTGGTACAAAGACGAATGGCGCAAGAAGGTCGAGCGCATCGGCAACCTGAACTATCCCGACGAAGCCCGGCGCAAACAGATCTACGGCAATTTGCGACTGATGGTCTCGATCAATCGCGACGGCTCGCTGTATGAAGTGCTGGTGCTCGAATCCTCCGGCCAGCCGCTGCTGGACCAGGCCGCCCAGCGCATCGTCCGCCTGGCGGCGCCGTTCGCGCCGTTTACCGGAGACCTGTCGGACATCGACCGACTGGAAATCATCCGCACCTGGAAATTCGCCCGGGGCGATCGGCTGTCCAGTAACTGACACACCGCTTCCACAGGTTTTGTATGGCTCAGGCATTTGTGCCCCCCCGCAGATCCCCTGTGGGAGCGAGCTTGCTCGCGATAGCGGTCTGTCAGTCAACATCTATGTTCGATGATCAATGGCTATCGCGAGCAAGCTCGCTCCCACACGGGATCTGTATCAGCCTCGGGTATTTCCTGCACATCCCCAGCTTGTCAGTTCGGCCCTGCGCCGCCACACTAGCGCCTATGAAAAACCTCAGCCCCACCTACCTCAAGCATCATTTCCTGATCGCCATGCCGCACATGGCCGATCCGAACTTTGCCCACACCTTGACCTATATCGTCGAGCACACGGCCAATGGGGCCATGGGGCTGGTGATCAATCGCCCGCAGGAGCTGAACCTGGCGGACATTCTCGAGCAGTTGCGGCCCGAGATTGAACCGCCGCCTTTGTGCCAGCACGTGCCGATTTTCATCGGCGGCCCGGTGCAGACCGACCGCGGCTTCGTGCTCCATCCGTCGGGGCCGACCTATCAGGCCACGGTGGACCTGAACGGGGTGTCGCTGTCCACCTCCCAGGACGTGCTGTTCGCGATTGCCGATGGTGTCGGCCCGCAGAAAAGCCTGATCGCCCTCGGCTACGCCGGCTGGGAACCCGGGCAGCTGGAAGCCGAACTGGCCGACAACGCCTGGCTGACCTGCCCGTTCGACGCCGATATCCTGTTCAACACCAGCAGTGAATTGCGCCTGGAAGCGGCGGCCAGCCGGCTGGGAGTCAACCTCAGCCTGCTCACCAGCCAGGCGGGACACGCCTGATGGCCCTGCGCTTGCTGCTGGGCTTCGATTACGGCACCAAACAGATCGGCGTAGCGGTCGGCCAGGTCGTGACCGGCCAGGCCCGGGAGCTGTGCACTTTGAAGGCACAGAACGGCGTGCCGGACTGGAACCAGGTCGAAGCGCTGATCAAGGAATGGAAACCCGACGCCGTGGTGGTCGGCCTACCGTTGAACATGGACGGCACGCCCAGCGAGATGTGTGTACGCGCTGAAAAATTCGCCCGCCGGCTCAATGGCCGTTTCAACCTGCCCTTCTATACCCACGACGAGCGCCTCACCACCTTCGAGGCCAAGGGCGAGCGCCTGGTGCGCGGCGGGCAGAAAGGCAGCTACCGTGACAACCCGGTGGACGCCATTGCCGCCGCCCTGCTGTTGCAAGGCTGGCTGGACGAGAACAGCGCCCTGTTCGAAAGCTGATTATCTACAAAGCGCCGCGAGGCGCTTTCTTTTAGCGACAAACCGCGCCATCGATCACCGGCGCGGACATCTGAAGGAGCCAGCATGAGCCTGCCCAATCCTGCCGAACTGATCAGCCAGATGGCGATCCGTCTCACGGCCCACCTGGAACACCGCGGCATCAGCGAGCCCCGCTACATCGGCATTCGCACCGGTGGCGTCTGGGTCGCCCAGGCCTTGCTCGACACACTGGGCAGCCAGGCGCCGCTGGGCACCCTGGACGTGTCGTTCTATCGCGACGACTTCAGCCAGAACGGCCTGCACCCGCAAGTACGTCCCTCGGCGCTGCCGTTCGAGATCGAAGGCCAACACCTGGTGCTGATCGACGACGTGCTGATGAGTGGCCGGACCATCCGCGCCGCCATGAACGAACTGTTCGACTACGGTCGCCCGGCCAGCGTGACGCTGGTGTGCCTGCTGGACCTGGACGCCGCCGAGTTGCCGATCCGCCCGAACGTGGTCGGTGCGACGCTGACGCTGGCCGCCCACGAGCGGGTCAAGCTCTCCGGGCCTTCGCCGCTGCAACTCGAACTGCAAGACCTTGCCCATTAACTGCCCTTGTAAGAGTCCATCGCGATGACGCCTCTCGAAACCAAGCGCCCGCTGCAGCTCAACGATCAGGGCCAGCTGCGGCACTTCCTGTCCCTCGACGGCCTGCGCCGCGAGCTGCTGACGGAAATCCTCGACACTGCCGACTCGTTCCTCGAAGTCGGCGCCCGAGCGGTGAAGAAAGTCCCGCTGCTGCGCGGCAAGACCGTGTGCAACGTGTTCTTCGAAAACTCCACCCGCACCCGCACCACCTTCGAACTGGCGGCCCAGCGACTGTCGGCGGACGTGATCACCCTCAACGTGTCCACATCCTCGGCGAGCAAGGGTGAAACCCTGCTCGACACCCTGCGCAACCTCGAAGCCATGGCCGCCGACATGTTCGTCGTGCGCCACGGCGATTCCGGTGCGGCGCATTTCATTGCCGAGCACGTCTGCCCGCAGGTGGCGATCATCAACGGCGGCGATGGCCGTCACGCCCACCCGACCCAGGGCATGCTGGACATGCTGACCATCCGCCGACACAAAGGCGGCTTCGAGAACCTCTCGGTGGCGATCGTCGGCGATATCCTGCACTCGCGGGTGGCCCGCTCGAACATGCTGGCCCTCAAGACCCTCGGCTGCCCGGACATCCGCGTAATCGCGCCGAAGACCCTGCTGCCCATCGGCGTCGAGCAATACGGCGTGAAGGTCTACACCGACATGACCGAAGGCCTAAAGGATGTCGACGTGGTGATCATGCTGCGCCTGCAACGCGAACGCATGACCGGCGGCCTGCTGCCCAGCGAAGGCGAGTTCTACCGTTTGTTCGGCCTGACCACCGCCCGCCTGGCCGGGGCCAAGCCGGACGCCATCGTCATGCACCCGGGCCCGATCAACCGTGGCGTGGAAATCGAGTCGGCGGTGGCCGACGGGCCGCACTCGGTGATCCTCAACCAGGTGACCTACGGCATCGCCGTCCGCATGGCGGTGCTGTCCATGGCCATGAGCGGGCAAACGGCCCAGCGCCAATTCGACCAGGAGAACGCCCAGTGAAGCTCAGCATTCTCGGCGCACGCGTGATCGATCCGGCCAGCGGCCTGGATCAAGTGACCGATATTCATATCGATGCCTGCAAGATCGCCGCCCTCGGCACCGCCCCAAGCGGCTTCGCGGCGGTCGAGACCCTCGACGCCCAGGGCTTGGTGGCCGCCCCCGGACTGGTGGACCTGAACGTCGCCCTGCGCGAGCCGGGCTACAGCCGCAAAGGCAGCATCGTCAGCGAAACCCGCGCTGCCGCCGCCGGTGGCGTGACCAGCCTGTGCTGCCCGCCGCAGACCAGACCGGTGCTGGACACCTCGGCCGTGGCCGAACTGATCCTCGACCGCGCCCGCGAAGCCGGCAACACCAAGGTTTTCCCGATTGGCGCGTTGAGCAAAGGCCTGGACGGCGAGCAGCTGGCCGAACTCATCGCCCTGCGCGACGCCGGCTGCGTGGCATTCGGCAACGGCCTGAACAATTTCCGCAACACGCGCACCCTGTGCCGCGCCCTGGAATACGCGGCGACCTTCGGCCTGACCGTGATCTTCAATTCCCAGGATCACGACCTGGCCGAAGGTGGCTTGGCCCACGAAGGCCCGACCGCCAGCTTCCTCGGCCTGCCGGGCATTCCGGAAACCGCCGAGACCGTGGCCCTGGCCCGTGACTTGTTGCTGGTGGAGCAAAGCGGCGTGCGTGCGCACTTCAGCCAGCTGACCAGCGCCCGCGGCGCCGCGCTGATCGCCCAGGCCCAGGCCCGTGGCCTGCCGGTCACCGCTGACGTGGCGCTGTACCAACTGCTGCTGACCGACGAAGCGCTGATCGATTTCAACAGCGTCTATCACGTCCAGCCGCCGCTGCGCACCCGCGCCGACCGCGACGGCCTGCGCGAAGCGGTGAAGTCGGGGGTCATCTCGGCCATCTCCAGCCATCACCAACCCCACGAACGCGATGCCAAGCTGGCGCCGTTCGGCGCCACCGAGCCGGGTATCAGCAGCGTCGAATTGCTGCTGCCGCTGGCCCTGACCCTGGTGGAAGATGGCCTGCTGGACCTGCCCACCTTGCTGGCACGCCTGAGCAGCGGCCCGGCCAAGGCGTTGCAATTGCCGGCCGGCAAACTGGCCGTGGGCGCGTCGGCGGACCTGGTGCTGTTCGACCCGTCGGGATCAACCGTAGCTGGCGAAGCCTGGCGCTCCAAGGGTGACAACTGCCCGTTCCTCGGCCAGAGCCTGCCGGGTGTGGTGCGTTATACCTTGATGGATGGGCGGGTTACTCACCAGGCGTGATACCGTGTCGCGCCTATCGCGAGCAGGCTCGCTCCCACAGGGATCTGCGGTGGACACATGATTTGTGGACACCTCAGATCCAATGTGGGAGCGAGCCTGCTCGCGATTGCAGGCAACTCGACCTCTCACCTTACTGAAAAGCCCCCCGCTTCTGCGCATTGCGAATCGAGACCTGGTCATTCAGCGTCCAGAAGTCATACAGCACCCCCAGGAAAAACACCCCGCCAGTCAGCAGGTAGAGGATGCCGCTGAGCCATTTGCCCTGATACATGCGGTGCACGCCGAAGACGCCGAGAAACGTCAGCAGGATCCACGCCACGCTGTACTCGATGGGGCCTGGGGTGAAACGTAAATCGGCTTCGCGGTCCATGGCCGGGATCAGAAACAGGTCGATCAGCCAGCCGATGCCCAGCAGTCCGAAGGTGAAGAACCAGATCGTGCCCGTCACCGGCTTGCCGTAGTAGAAGCGATGGGCGCCGGTGAAGCCGAAAATCCACAGCAGATACCCAATCACCTTGCTATGAGTGTCATGGGTTGCGCCCGGTTGATAGCTGTTCATGAATGACCTCTTTTGCCTCGATAGATAAATTTGTTCGGACCTTTTGTGACTTTTACGTGTCGCGCCGACAAGCGGTCCTCGGCGACACGAATCGGCGCAAGCCCCGTTCCATAGGGGTTTTGTCGGACAACCGGGCTGATTTGTCGCGTTGCTGAGGTGTTCATGCCGGGTTTCGAATCGACAAACGGCCACGGAACGGCAAAAAAAGCTGTTATAAAGTTGCGCGCTAACCTATACGAGCCCTGCCTAATGCGTCCATTTTTCAAGACATGGCTAACCATTTGCCTATTATTGCCACTGGCCGCCCACGCCACCAATCGTGAGCAACGTCTTCCCAGCGTCAACGGCTATACCCCTAAATCCCATGTTTCTGCTCCTTCGAGCAAGAACAGGCAAAGCGTCCAACGTGTGAGCACCGCGAACAGCAAACTGGTCCCGCCGATGGCGACCAAAGCGAGCAGCAACGTGTTGAGTCGCGCCGTGAACGTGCTCGGCACGCCTTATCGTTGGGGCGGCAGCAGCCCAAGTAAAGGCTTCGATTGCAGCGGGCTGGTGAAATACGCTTTCAACGACGCCACCTTCGACCTGCCGCGCACCTCCAATGCCATGGCGGCCGGCCATGGCGAGAAGGTCGAGCGCAAGGATCTCAAGCCCGGCGACCTGATTTTCTTCAAGCTCAAGAGCCGCCGGGTCAACCACGTGGCCATCTACCTGGGCAACGACCGCTTCATCCACGCCCCACGCCGTGGCAAGTCGGTGACCATCGACACCTTGAACAAACCGTACTGGGACAGCCACTACGTGGTTGCCAAGCGGGTGCTGCCCAAAGAACCAGGCGGGATGCGGGTCGTCCAGCGCTGATCCGAGATCCATCGTGGCGAGGGAGCTTGCTCCCGCTGGCCCCTAATTAGACTTGAGACTTACGTGGCCCCGTCAATTTTGGGGCCGCTTCGCGGCCCAGCGGGAGCAAGCTCCCTCGCCACAGGGATCCGCGCCGGCCTCTTTAGAAATTATCCGGCGTACGCGCCCGCTCCCGCGCGTGTTCACGGCTGATCAGGCCCTTGGTCACCAACTCTTTCAGGCACATGTCCAGCGTTTGCATCCCCAGCGAACCGCCGGTCTGGATCGACGAGTACATCTGGGCGATCTTGTCTTCGCGGATCAGGTTACGAATCGCCGAGGTGCCCAGCATGATCTCATGGGCGGCAACGCGCCCGCCGCCGATTTTCTTGATCAACGTCTGGGAAATCACCGCCTGCAAAGACTCTGACAGCATCGAGCGAACCATGGATTTCTCATCGCCGGGAAACACGTCCACTACCCGATCGATGGTCTTGGCCGCCGACGTGGTGTGCAGGGTGCCGAACACCAGGTGCCCGGTTTCCGCGGCGGTCAGCGCCAGGCGGATGGTTTCCAGGTCACGCATCTCCCCCACCAGGATCACATCCGGGTCTTCGCGCAGGGCCGAGCGCAGCGCGGTGGAAAAGCTCTGGGTATCACGGTGCACCTCGCGCTGGTTGATCAGGCACTTGCGCGGTTCGTGGACGAATTCGATGGGGTCTTCGATGGTGAGGATGTGGTGGTGTTTGTGACTGTTGAGGTAGTCGATCATCGCCGCCAGAGTGGTGGACTTGCCTGAGCCGGTCGGCCCGGTCACCAGCACCAGCCCGCGAGGCGCCTCGGTGATTTTGCGAAACACCTCGCCCATGCCCAGGTCATCCATGGTCAGGACTTTCGACGGAATGGTGCGGAACACCGCACCCGCGCCGCGATTCTGATTGAACGCGTTGACCCGGAATCGGGCCAGGCCCGGCACTTCGAAGGAAAAGTCGGTTTCCAGAAACTTTTCGTAATCGACTCGTTGCCGGTCGTTCATGATGTCGTAGATCAACTCATGCACCTGCTTGTGATCCAGCGCCGGCAGGTTGATCCGGCGAACATCGCCGTCCACGCGGATCATTGGCGGCAGCCCGGCGGACAAATGCAGGTCCGAGGCCCCCTGTTTGGCGCTGAACGCCAGCAGTTCAGTGATATCCATAGCGCTCCCCAATTCCAGTAGAATGCCGCGAACCTCAGACCCGCTGGCGCTTCTTTATGTCCACGATAGCAGACAACATCGCCCTGGTAGTTTCACGGATCCGTGCCGCGGAGCAGGCCGCCCGACGTCCCGCTCATGGCGTGCAGTTGCTGGCGGTGAGCAAGACCAAGCCCGCCGAGGCCCTGCGTGAAGCCTATGCCGCTGGCCTGCGGGACTTCGGCGAGAACTACCTGCAAGAAGCCCTGGGCAAGCAGGCCGAACTCGGCGACCTGCCCTTGAACTGGCACTTCATCGGCCCCATTCAATCGAACAAGACCCGCGCTATTGCTGAACATTTCGATTGGGTGCATTCCGTGGACCGCTTGAAAATTGCCCAACGCCTGTCCGAGCAACGCCCGGAGGGCTTGCCGCCGCTGAACATCTGCATCCAGGTCAATGTCAGCGGCGAAGCCAGCAAGTCCGGCTGCACCCCGGCGGACCTGCCCGCCCTCGCCGACGCCATCAGCGCCTTGCCGCGCCTGAAGCTGCGGGGGCTGATGGCGATTCCCGAGCCAACCGAAGACCGGGCCGCCCAGGACGCCGCTTTCGCGAAGGTCCAGCACCTGCAAGCCAGCCTGGCACTGCCGCTGGACACATTGTCCATGGGCATGAGCCACGACCTCGAATCCGCCATCGCCCAGGGCGCTACCTGGGTGCGCATCGGTACGGCCCTGTTCGGTGCCCGTGACTACAGCAAGCAGCCTTAAGCCATGCCGACTCATCTCTCTAATCAAGGACCTGTCATGAGCAACACGCGTATTGCCTTCATCGGTGCCGGCAACATGGCCGCCAGCCTGATCGGTGGCCTGCGGGCCAAGGGCCTGGACGCCACGCAGATCCGCGCCAGCGATCCGGGTGACGAGACCCGCGCCCGAGTGAGTGCCGAGCACGGCATCGAAACCTTCGCCGATAACGTCCGGGCCATCGACGGCGCGGATGTCATCGTGCTGGCGGTCAAGCCACAAGCGATGAAGTCGGTGTGCCAGGCGCTGCGCCCGAGCCTCAAGCCCGAGCAACTGGTGGTGTCGATTGCCGCCGGGATCACCTGCGCCAGCATGAGCAACTGGCTCGGCGAGCAGCCGATCGTGCGCTGCATGCCCAACACCCCGGCGCTGCTGCGCCAGGGCGTCAGCGGCCTGTTCGCGACGGCGCAAGTCAGCGCCCAACAGCGCCAACAGGCCGAACAACTGCTATCGGCGGTAGGCTTGGCGTTGTGGCTGGAAACCGAACAACAATTGGACGCCGTCACCGCCGTCTCCGGCTCGGGCCCTGCTTACTTCTTCCTCTTGGTCGAAGCCATGACCGCTGCGGGTGAAAAGCTCGGCCTGCCAAGGGAGATTGCCGCTCAGCTGACTGCGCAGACCGCCCTCGGCGCGGCACACATGGTGGTCTCCAGCGATGTCGATGCCGCCGAATTGCGCCGCCGCGTAACCTCGCCGGCCGGCACCACCGAGGCCGCCATCAAATCGTTCCAGGCCGGGGGCTTCGAAGCCCTGGTAGAAAAAGCACTCGGCGCCGCCGCGCACCGCTCGGCCGAAATGGCCGAACAACTGGGCCAATAAGGAGCCATTCATGATTGGATTGAACACCGCAGCGGTCTATGTCCTGCAAACCCTCGGCAGCCTGTATCTGCTGATCGTGCTGATGCGCTTCGTGCTGCAACTGGTGCGCGCCAACTTCTACAACCCGCTGTGCCAATTCGTCGTCAAGGCCACCCAGCCCCTGCTCAAGCCGCTGCGCCGGATCATCCCGAGCCTGTTCGGCCTGGACATGTCGTCACTGATCCTGGCGATCCTGGTGCAAATGGCGCTGATGGCCCTGACCCTGTTGCTGACTTACGGCACCACGGGCAACCCGCTGCAACTGCTGATTTGGTCGATCATCGGCGTGACCGCGCTGTTCCTGAAGATTTTCTTCTTCGCCCTGATCATCAGCGTGATCCTGTCGTGGGTCGCCCCGGGCAGCCACAATCCGGGCGCCGAGCTGGTGAACCAGATCTGCGAGCCGGCCCTGGCGCCGTTCCGCCGCATCGTGCCGAACCTCGGCGGCCTGGATATTTCGCCGATCCTGGCATTCCTGGTACTCAAGCTGCTCGACATGCTGGTGATCAACAACCTGGCGGCGGTGACGATGATGCCGGAGATCCTGCGCGTCCTGATCTGACCAGGCGCACATCCCGTGGCGAGGGAGCTTGCTCCCGCTGGGCTGCGCAGCAGCCCTGAACCGGGCGCCACCGTCTCCTTGACAGACCCGGGCAGCCGCTTTCAGGGCTACCTCGCGTCACAGCGGGAGCAAGCTCCCTCGCCACGGGTAAAGCGGCGGACAATCGGCGCCGCCCTTTGCTTGCCGCTGACCCCGGCGGTCTTTAGACTTACGCCTCATTTCAACGAGAGCAGGGTCGATGCCAGCTGCCTTTCCCCCCGATTCCGTTGGTCTGGTGACGCCGCAAGTGGCGCATTTCAGCGAGCCCCTGGCCCTGGCCTGCGGTCGTTCGTTGCCAGCCTATGACCTGATCTACGAAACCTACGGCACCCTGAACGCCACGGCGAGCAATGCCGTACTGATTTGCCACGCCCTGTCGGGACACCATCACGCCGCCGGTTACCACAGCGCCGACGAGCGCAAGCCCGGCTGGTGGGACAGTTGCATCGGCCCCGGCAAGCCGATCGACACCAACCGGTTCTTCGTGGTCAGCCTGAACAACCTCGGCGGCTGCAACGGCTCCACCGGGCCCAGCAGCCTCAACCCGGACACCGGCAAGCCCTTCGGCGCCGACTTCCCGGTGCTCACCGTGGAAGACTGGGTCAACAGCCAGGCGCGCCTGGCCGATCGTCTCGGCATCCACCAATGGGCCGCTGTGATCGGCGGCAGCCTGGGCGGCATGCAGGCCCTGCAATGGACCATCACCTACCCGGACCGCGTGCGCCATTGCCTGGCAATCGCCTCGGCTCCCAAGCTGTCGGCGCAGAACATCGCCTTCAACGAAGTGGCGCGCCAGGCGATCCTTACCGACCCGGAGTTCCATGGCGGCTCGTTCCAGGAACACGGCGTGATTCCCAAGCGCGGGCTCATGCTGGCGCGCATGGTCGGGCACATCACCTACCTGTCCGACGATTCCATGGGCGAGAAATTCGGCCGCGGCCTCAAGAGCGAAAAGCTCAACTACGACTTCCACAGCGTCGAGTTCCAGGTGGAAAGCTATCTGCGTTATCAGGGCGAGGAGTTTTCCGGGCGCTTCGACGCCAATACCTATCTGCTGATGACCAAGGCCCTGGACTACTTCGATCCGGCGGCGAACTTCGACGATGACCTGGCGAAAACCTTCGCCGGCGCCACGGCCAAGTTCTGCGTGATGTCATTCACCACCGACTGGCGTTTCTCCCCGGCGCGCTCCCGGGAGCTGGTGGACGCGCTGATGGCCGCGCGCAAGGATGTCTGCTACCTGGAAATCGACGCGCCCCAGGGCCACGATGCCTTTCTGATGCCGATCCCGCGCTACCTGCAGGCGTTCGGCAACTACATGAACCGTATTACGCTGTGAGGACGCCATGAGAGCCGATCTGGAAATCATCCAGGAATGGATCCCCGCCGGCAGCCGCGTGCTCGACCTGGGCTGCGGCAATGGCGAACTGCTGACCTGGCTGCGCGACCACAAGCAAGTCAGCGGCTACGGCCTGGAAAACGACCCGGACAACATTGCCGAGTGCATCGCCAAGGGCATCAACGTCATCGAGCAGGACCTGGACAAGGGCCTGGGCAACTTTGCCAGCAACAGCTTCGACATCGTGGTCATGACCCAGGCCCTGCAAGCGGTGCACTACCCGGACAGGATCCTCGACGAAATGCTGCGGGTCGGACGCCAATGCATTATCACCTTTCCCAACTTCGGCCATTGGCGCTGCCGCTGGTACCTGGCGAGCAAGGGCCGCATGCCGGTGTCGGAGTTCCTGCCCTACACCTGGTACAACACGCCGAACATCCACTTCTGCACCTTCGAGGATTTCGAGGAACTGTGCCGCGAACGCAGGGCCACGGTCATCGATCGCCTGGCGGTGGACCAGCAGCATCGCCACGGATGGGCCAGCAAGCTTTGGCCTAATCTGTTAGGTGAGATCGGCATCTATCGGGTCAGCAGCCCAGGCCTTGCCCAATACCAGGTCGCAGTGTGACACCGGGCCCGATCAGGAGGACATCATGAAACGTCTAGGTTTGTTTCTCATCAGTGCGTGCCTGAGCATCGGCGCCATGGCTGCCGATATCATCAAGAGCGACCGCAAGGAAGTGTTCGGCGACGTCACCGTGCACTACAACACGTTCAACTCGACCTTCCTGACGCCGGAGATCGCCAAGGCCGTCGAGCTGGTACGCAGCAAGCACCAGGGCGTGATCAACGTATCGCTGGTCAAGGACGGCAAACCCCTGATGGCCCAGGTCAGCGGCACCATCAAGGACCTGACCAGCAAGGCGGTCCCGCTGACGTTCCGCCAGGTCATCGAGCAAGGGGCGATCTACTACATCGCCCAGTATCCGGTGGACCAGCAGGAAACCCGCACCTTTGAAATCAAGGTGCAGACCGGCGACAAGATCAACACTCTCAATTTCAACCAGGAACTGTTCCCCGGCGAATGATGAACCTCACCCAACTCGTACTCGCCAGCCACAACGCCGGCAAACTCAAGGAACTCCAGGCCATGCTCGGCGGGTCGGTGCAGTTGCGCTCGATCGGCGAATTCAGCCACGTGGAACCTGAAGAAACCGGCCTGTCGTTCGTCGAGAACGCGATCCTCAAGGCGCGCAACGCCGCACGCATCTCCGGCCTGCCGGCGCTGGCCGACGATTCCGGGCTGGCGGTGGATTTTCTCGGCGGTGCGCCGGGTATCTATTCGGCGCGCTATGCCGATGGCAAGGGTGATGCTGCCAACAATGCCAAGCTGCTTGAAGCCCTCAAGGATGTGCCTGAAGCCGAGCGCGGCGCGCAGTTCGTCTGCGTGCTGGCGCTGGTTCGCCATGCCGACGATCCGCTGCCGATTCTCTGCGAAGGCTTGTGGCACGGGCGGATTCTCACCGAGGCCAGCGGCGAGCACGGCTTTGGCTACGACCCGCTGTTCTGGGTGCCGGAGCGCAACTGCTCCAGCGCCGAACTCGGCCCGGTGGAGAAAAACCAGTTGAGCCACCGCGCCCGCGCCATGGCCCTGCTGCGCCAACGCCTGGATCTTGCATGAGCGATGAGCGCCCCGCACCGCTGATCCATGGCGGTGCACAAACGCCTCGGGCGCCGCTGCCGGTGCTACCGCCCCTGGCGTTGTACATTCACATTCCGTGGTGCGTGCGCAAATGCCCGTATTGCGATTTCAACTCCCACGCCGCCAGCCCGCAATTGCCGGAAGAAGAGTACGTCGATGCCTTGTTGGCCGACCTCGACCAGGACTTGCACGCGGTCTACGGTCGCGAGCTGAGCTCGATCTTTTTCGGCGGCGGTACGCCGAGCCTGTTCAGTGCCCAGGCCCTGGGACGGTTGCTCAAGGGGGTCGAGGCGCGAATCCCGTTCGCCCATGACATCGAGATCACCCTGGAGGCCAATCCCGGCACCTTCGAGCAGGAGAAATTCGTCGCTTACCGGGCGCTGGGGATCAATCGGCTGTCCATCGGCGTGCAGAGCTTCCAGCAAGCCAAGCTCGAAGCCCTGGGGCGGATCCACAACGGTGACGAAGCCGTGCGCGCCGCCGACATGGCCCGTCAGGCCGGGTTCGACAACTTCAACCTCGACCTGATGCACGGCCTGCCCGATCAATCCCTGGACGATGCCCTGAGCGACTTGCGCCAGGCCATCGCCCTGAAGCCAACGCATTTGTCCTGGTACCAACTGACGCTGGAACCGAACACGGTGTTCTGGAACCAGCCGCCGACGCTGCCAGAAGACGACACGCTGTGGGATATCCAGGAAGCCGGGCAAGCGCTGCTGGCCGAGCACGGCTACGCCCAGTACGAAGTCTCGGCCTACGCCCAGCCCGGGCGGGCGGCACGGCACAACCTCAACTACTGGAGCTTCGGCGACTTCATCGGTATCGGCGCCGGCGCCCATGGCAAGCTCAGCCATCCGGACGGGCGCATCGTACGCACCTGGAAGACCCGCCTGCCCAAGGACTATCTCAATCCGGCCAAACGCTTCCTGGCCGGCGAGAAAACCCTGGGTAACGAAGAGCTGCCGTTCGAGTTCCTGATGAACGCCCTGCGCCTGACCCAGGGCGTGGACGCGCAACTGTATCCGCAGCGTACCGGCCTGTCCTTGCAAAGCCTGGCCGAAGGCCGGCGCGAGGCCGAACAAAGCGGCTTGTTGCAGGTCGAACCGTCACGTCTGGCGGCCACCGAGCGCGGACAACTGTTTCTCAATGACTTGCTGCAGAAATTTCTGAGCTGATCAACACAAGGAAATCGAATGGATCTGGTACTCGACCTGCTGGCCACCGTGTCCCGCTGGAGCCGCAGCAACCTGTCGGAAATCTCCCTGGCACTGGTCGGTTGCCTGCTGGTGCTGTTTGGTGCCGATATAAAGGGCTGGGTCGAACAACGCCTGGGCAGCATCGCCGGCGCTCTGCGCGTGCCGCTGATCGCCCTGCTGTGCATGATCGGCAGCGGCGCGGCTCTGATCTATGCCACGCCGTGGGTGGTCCGGGGGTTGAGCCAGTTCAACAACTACAGCCTGGCGCCGGTGCTGCTGGTGGTGCTGGTGTTGATTGGCGTGGTGGCGGATCGGCGCTGACCTTCGCACCGCCCCAAAACGACTGTGGGAGCGGGCTTGCTCGCGAATGCGGTGTATCAGTCGACATTAATGTGTCTGATACACCGCATTCGCGAGCAAGCCCGCTCCCACATTGAACTGCGTGTGGCTTAGGACTGCTTCTCGAACTTCAAATCCCAGACCCCATGCCCCAGTCGCTCACCACGACGCTCGAACTTGGTGATCGGCCGCTCGGCCGGACGCGGGACGTATTGACCGTCTTCGGCCAGGTTGCGGTAACCCGGCGCGACGTTCATCACTTCCAGCATGTATTCGGCGTAGGGTTCCCAGTCAGTGGCCATGTGCAGCACGCCACCGACTTTCAACTTGCTGCGCACCAGCTCAGCGAACGAAGCCTGGACGATGCGGCGCTTGTGATGACGGCTCTTGTGCCAAGGGTCCGGGAAGAACAGCATCAGCCGGTCGAGGCTGTTGTCGGCCACGCAGCGGTTGAGCACCTCGATGGCATCGCAATCGTAGACCCGCAGGTTGGTCAGCCCCTGGGTGAGCACGCCGTTGAGCAGCGCACCGACACCAGGCCGGTGCACTTCCACGCCAATGAAATCCTGCTCCGGTGAGGCAGCGGCCATTTCCAGCAGCGAGTGGCCCATGCCGAAGCCGATTTCCAGCGAGCGCGGGGCCGAGCGGCCGAACACTTGGTCGAAATCCACCGGCGCGTCGGCCAGCGGCAGGACGAACAGCGGTGCGCCCTGTTCCAGGCCGCGCTGCTGGCCCTCGGTCATACGCCCGGCGCGCATCACGAAACTCTTGATGCGGCGGTGTTGGCGCTCTTCGCCTTCTTCCTGCAGGACAGGCGTGTCGTTCGATTCAGTCATCAATGGCTCTTACTTGATCAGACCATCCAGCGGCGAGGAGGCGCTGGCGTAGAGTTTTTTCGGCATGCGGCCGGCGAGGTACGCCAGGCGCCCGGCGACAATGGCGTGCTTCATGGCTTCGGCCATCAGGATCGGTTGCTGGGCATGGGCGATGGCGGAGTTCATCAGCACCGCTTCGCAGCCCAGCTCCATGGCGATGGTGGCGTCGGAGGCGGTGCCGACACCGGCATCCACCAGCACCGGGATCTTGGCTTCTTCGAGGATGATCTGCAGGTTGTACGGGTTGCAGATCCCCAGGCCGGTGCCGATCAGGCCGGCCAGCGGCATCACTGCGATGCAGCCGATTTCCGCCAGTTGCCGGGCGATGATCGGATCGTCGCTGGTGTACACCATCACGTCGAAGCCTTCCTTGACCAGGGTTTCGGCGGCCTTGAGGGTTTCGATCACGTTGGGGAACAAGGTTTTCTGGTCCGCCAGCACTTCCAGCTTCACCAGGTTGTGGCCATCGAGCAGCTCACGAGCCAGGCGGCAGGTGCGCACGGCCTCGACGGCGTCGAAGCAACCGGCGGTGTTGGGCAGGATGGTGTAGCGATCCGGCGGGAGGATATCCAGCAGGTTCGGTTCGCCCGGGTTCTGGCCGATGTTGGTCCGGCGCACGGCAACGGTCACGATTTCGGCGCCCGAGGCCTCGATGGCCAGGCGGGTCTCTTCCATGTCGCGATATTTTCCGGTACCTACCAGCAAGCGCGACTGGTAGGTACGACCGGCCAGGACGAAAGGCTTGTCGCTACGAACGATGCTCATGGGAAATCCTCTGTAGGGGTGAGGTTCTTGCGAAATACTGCGAAGCCGCGGTGATCAACCGCCGCCGATGGCGTGGACCACCTCGACGCTGTCACCGTCGTTCAGCGTGGTGTCGGCGTGCTGGCTGCGCGGGACGATATCCAGATTGAGTTCCACCGCGACGCGACGTCCGGCCAGTTCCAGACGGGTCAGCAGGGCCGCGACGGTTTCACCGTCGGGCAGGTCAAGGGGTTCGCCGTTCAACTGAATGCGCATGCCGGATGCCGTCATCATTTTTAGGGGCTGGCATTCTAGCCCGATCAGTCTGGGCGACCCAAGTCCCTTGGTCAGGGAGAGCTACAAGGGACAAGCTTCAAGCGGCAAGTTGCAGGCGCCAGGCCGCTAGCCCCAGGCACAGCCAGCCGATCAGGAACGCAACGCCGCCGAACGGGGTGATGATGCCGAGTTTGCTGATGCCGGTGAGGGTCAGCAGATAGAGGCTGCCGGAGAACAGCACAATCCCGATCACGAATGAAATCCCGGCCCAGGTGACGATGCGTCCGGGGATGTGCGTGGCCAGCAGCGCGACGCCCAGCAGCGCCAGGGTGTGCACCAGTTGATAGGTCACGCCGGTGTGGAAGATCGCCAGGTAATCGGCGCTCAGGCGGTTTTTCAGGCCGTGGGCGGCAAAAGCTCCGAGTGCCACGCCGGTGAAGCCGAAAAAAGCCGCCAGCATCAGAAAACTACGCAGCATGAGAACTCCAGTCAGACTCGGTGGGCAGGGTCTGTATAATGGCCCGCTCGACCGGTTCGGCCAAGCCATCTCTATGCTGCGTTCATTATTTCGACGACTCCTCAAAGCCCTGCTCTGGTTCGCCGTTGGCAGCGTTGTGCTCGTGCTGTTGTTTCGCGTGGTCCCGCCGCCGTTCACGGCGCTGATGATCGAGCGCAAGGTTCAGTCCTGGTTCAGCGGTGAGCCAATCGACCTGCAACGCAGCTGGCAGCCTTGGGAGGAGATTTCCGACAATCTCAAGGTCGCGGTGATCGCTGGCGAAGACCAGAAATTCCCCGAGCACTGGGGCTTCGACATCGGTGCGATCCAGGCGGCATTCGCCCATAACGAGCGCGGCGGTTCGATTCGCGGCGCCAGCACCCTGAGCCAGCAAGTGTCGAAGAATCTGTTCCTATGGTCGGGTCGCAGTTGGCTGCGCAAAGGCCTGGAAGCCTGGTTTACCGCGTTGATCGAGGTGTTCTGGCCCAAGCAACGGATTCTTGAGGTGTACCTCAACAGCGTCGAGTGGGACAACGGCGTATTCGGCGCCGAAGCAGCGGCGCGGCATCATTTCCGCGTCGGCGCCAACGCTTTGTCCCGCCAGCAGGCCAGCCTGCTGGCCGCCGTGTTGCCCAACCCCCGTAAATGGAGCGCCGGCCGGCCAAGCCCTTATGTGCTACGGCGGGCTAGCTGGATTCGTCAGCAGATGAGCCAGTTGGGGGGTGACAGTTACTTGCTGGAGCTCAATAACGCGCGGCGCGCGCCCTGGGCCCAGTAGCCGCAACACCACAGCCCCCCTGTGGGAGATCTCTTGTGGGAGCGAGCCTGCTCGCGATGGCGCACTGTCAGCTATCAATAAGTTGACTGATACACCGCCATCGCGAGCAGGCTCGCTCCCACAGGGACCTGTCTTGGGCCTGAAATAAAAACGCCCCGACCATCACTGATCGGGGCGTTTTTTTGTAGCCGTTGCACAGGTCAGGCCGCGATCGACACCTTGAGCTTGTTCATCGCGCTTTTCTCAAGCTGACGAATCCGCTCGGCCGATACGTTGTACTTCTGCGCCAGGTCGTGCAGCGTGGCTTTTTCCTCGGCCAGCCAACGCTGGTAGAGGATGTCGCGGCTGCGTTCGTCCAGCACTTCCAACGCTTCGTGCAGGTTGGTGTTGGAGTTGTCGCTCCAATCGGCATCTTCCAGTTGACGCGCCGGGTCGTACCGGTGGTCTTCCAGGTAATTGGCCGGCGATTGGAAGGCGCTGTCGTCGTCCGCTTCGGCGGCCGGGTCGAAGGCCATGTCATGGCCGGTCAGGCGGCTTTCCATCTCGCGCACTTCCCGAGGCTCCACACCCAGGCTCTCGGCCACGCGATGGACTTCCTCGTTGTTCAGCCAGGCCAGGCGTTTCTTCTGGCTGCGCAGGTTGAAGAACAGCTTGCGCTGGGCCTTGGTGGTCGCGACTTTCACGATGCGCCAGTTGCGCAGGATGAACTCGTGGATTTCCGCCTTGATCCAGTGCACGGCAAACGACACCAGGCGTACGCCCATTTCCGGGTTGAAACGCTTGACTGCCTTCATCAGGCCGACGTTGCCTTCCTGGATCAGGTCGGCCTGGGCCAGCCCGTAGCCGGAATAGCTGCGGGCGATGTGTACGACAAAACGCAGGTGGGCGAGCACCATCTGCCGAGCCGCCTCAAGATCCTGCTGGTAATAGAGACTCTCGGCCAGTTCACGCTCCTGCTCGGGCGTCAGCAATGGAATGCTGTTCACCGTGTGCACATAGGCCTCCAGGTTCGCACCCGGGACCAGAGCATACGCAGGTTGCAAAGAAGTGGTCATACGAAAAAACCTCCGACTCACATAACTCGTGCAGTTCAGCACTGCGAAAATTGACCGGGAACCGTAGGACAAGTTCCCACAAAAACTGAAAGGTCAATACGCGCAAATAACACTATTTCGGTGCAAGCTCACGCAGGTGGCGTGCTACCGCAATCCATGCACCGATATAACCCAACAGCACTGCGCCAAGCAAGAGCGACAGCCCATCGGCGACCGGTACACCGGCCAACGCGAAGTCACTGCCGTACAAACCGGCCAACCCCACCACTGCATCGTTCAGCCAATCCAGGCCGAACGCCAAAACACCCCAGGACAGGATCCCGGCACCGAAGCCATACAGCGCGCCCATGTAAAGGAAGGGCCTGCGCACATAGCTGTCCGTGCCGCCGACGAGTTTAATCACTTCTATCTCGGTGCGGCGGTTTTCAATATGAAGACGAATGGTATTGCCTATCACCAAAAGTAATGCAGAAACCAGCAACACCGTCAGACCGAAGACAAACCGGTCGCCAAGCTTGAGGATCGCCGCAAGACGCTCGACCCAGACTAGATCAAGTTGCGCCTGCTGTACCTTGGGCAATTCGGAAAGTCTTTGTCTTAATGCTTCAAGGGTCGGCTTGTCGACCTCCTTCGGCGTCACCAACACCACGCCCGGCAGCGGGTTTTCCGGCAACTCCTTGAGAGCTTCGCCCAGGCCGGACTGCTGCTGGAACTCTTCCAGCGCCTGCTCCCGGCCGATGTATTCGGCATCGGCCACGCCCGGCATGGCCTTGATCTGCTCGCGCAGCGCCTGACCTTCGCCCGGGGACGCGTCCAGTTGCAGGTACAGGGAAATCTGCGCCGCCCGTTGCCAGGAACCACCCAGGCGCTCGACGTTTTTCAGCAGTAATGACAGACCCATGGGCAGGCTCAGGGCCACAGCCATGACCATGCAGGTGAAGAAGCTGCCGATGGGCTGCTTGCCCAGGCGGCGCAAGCTATCCAGCAGGCTGGCACGATGGCTCTCGATCCAGGCGCGTAGCAGCGTGGCGAAATCCGGACCATCATCTTCGTCGTGCTTTTTCTTCGGCGGCTGCGGGTCGGTGCCCTTCGGGGCCACGCGCTCGGCGACTTTAGAACTGCGGGTTGCGCTCATACGCCGGCCTCCCCGTCACCAATCAATCGACCGCGCTGCAAGGTGAGCATGCGGTGACGCATGCGTGCGATCAGTGCCAGGTCGTGACTGGCGATCAGCACACTGGTGCCCAAACGATTGATGTCTTCGAATACGCCCATGATCTCCGCCGCCAGGCGTGGGTCGAGGTTACCGGTAGGTTCATCCGCCAGCAGAAGCGCTGGACGATGGACGATGGCGCGGGCGATGCCGACGCGCTGTTGCTGGCCGGTGGACAGGTCGCCGGGGTACAGCTCGGCCTTGTCCGACAGGGCCACGCGCTCCAGGGCAGAATCCACGCGCTTGTTGATCTCGACCTTGGACAGCCCGAGGATCTGCAACGGCAACGCCACGTTATTGAACACAGTGCGATCGAACAGCAACTGGTGATTCTGGAACACCACGCCGATCTGCCGCCGCAGAAAAGGGATCTGGGCATTGCTGATGGTGCTCAGGTCCTGGCCGGCCAACAGCAGCTTGCCGGAAGTGGGCCGCTCCATCGCCAGCAGCAGGCGCAGCAGCGTGCTTTTACCCGCGCCGGAATGGCCGGTGACGAACAGAAACTCGCCGCGACGGACTCGAAAGCTCAGCTCATGCAAGCCGACGTGACCGTTCGGATAGCGTTTACCGACCTGTTCGAAACGAATCATGAGTGCTCCCGCTCGGCAAACAGCGCCTGGACAAAGGGCTCGGCTTCAAAGGTGCGCAGATCGTCGATGCCTTCACCCACGCCGATGTAGCGGATGGGCAGGCCGAATTGCTTGGCCAGGGCGAAGATCACCCCGCCCTTGGCGGTACCGTCGAGCTTGGTCAGGGCCAGGCCCGTAAGTTCGACGGTCTGGTTGAATTGCTTGGCCTGGTTGATGGCGTTCTGGCCGGTGCCGGCGTCCAGCACCAACAACACTTCGTGGGGCGCATCGGCGTCGAGCTTGCCGATCACCCGGCGCACCTTCTTCAACTCTTCCATCAGGTTGTCTTTGGTGTGCAGGCGACCGGCGGTGTCGGCGATCAGCACATCGATGCCACGGGCCTTGGCCGCCTGCACGGCGTCGAAGATCACCGAAGCGGAGTCGGCGCCGGTGTGTTGGGCAATCACCGGGATCTTGTTGCGCTCCCCCCAAACTTGCAGTTGTTCCACCGCAGCGGCTCGGAAGGTGTCGCCAGCGGCGAGCATGACTTTCTTGCCTTCAAGCTGCAGCTTCTTCGCCAGTTTGCCGATGGTGGTGGTCTTGCCGGCGCCGTTGACGCCCACCACCAGAATCACGAATGGCTTGTTCTGCGAGGCAATCACCAATGGCTGCTCCACCGGCTTGAGCAAGCCGGCGAGTTCGCCCTGGAGGGATTTGTACAGTGCATCGGCATCGGTCAGCTGTTTGCGCGCGACCTTCTGGGTCAGGCTCTTGATGATCACCGAAGTCGCCTCGACCCCGACGTCGGCGGTCAACAGGCGGGTTTCGATGTCTTCGAGCAATTCGTCATCGATGACTTTCTTGCCCAGGAACAGGCTGGCCATGCCTTCGCCGATGCTGGCGCTGGTCTTCGACAGGCCTTGCTTGAGGCGGGCGAAGAAGCCGACCTTGCTCTCCTCGACGGCGCGCGGAGACTCAACCGCGGCCGATGCCTGGACCGGTGCCGGTTCTGGCTCTGGCTCGACGGCGACTGGCGCGACAATTGGATCCTCAACCGGCTGCGTTGGCGCCGGAATTGGCGGGGTGATGTGCGGGGCTTGGGCGTCCTCGACAAACGCCACCGGCTCTTCCGCCACCGGCAAGGTCAGCCAGGGGGTTTGTCCGGCAGGTGGCGTCAGCGGCTGTTCGGCCACCGGCTCAGGCTCTGGCGCGGGTTCGGCTTCAGGTTCGACCGGTTGCAGCACCGGCTCGGCCAACGGCAGGACGATGGGCGTCGCTTGCTCGTCGACCGGCTCGACGGCGGGCTCAGTCAGCGCTGGCGGCTGCTCGACGACGGTTTCCTGCGGCTTCTTGCGCAGCCATCCGAACAGGCCTTTCTTCTCGCCAGCCGCGGCTGGGGTCTTCTTGTCGTCGTTGGAACCAAACATGGAGGACGGCTATCTCACGGTAGCGACGCGCCACGGGGGCGCCTCGGTAATAAAAATTCAATGCTGAACAGACTGCGTTTCATCCAGCTTGTTCACGCGCAACAGATTGTCGAAATGTCTGCGAGACATTTCATGGTCAATTTTTTCGAAGGACTGGCAGGGCATCATCGGCGAAAACGCCGTGATCAGCGAACAAACTCCACGCTTGTGCAAAGTCTCCGGCCGACAAAAGGCCCGATAGGCGTGGCCGCCAGTAAAACGGACCGTTATCCTAGCACCCTCTCGCCCGCCGACGCTAAGACCTGGCGGACAACCCAACAGGTTTAAACACGAATGAATGCTCTTGCCCGCCACGCCGCAGGCCTGCTGCTCAGCACAGTCTGCCTGCCTTTCTCAGCCCTGGCTGCCGACCCACAACCCACCCATGAATTCACCCTCGACAACGGCCTGAAGGTCGTGGTGCGCGAGGACCATCGGGCGCCGGTGGTGGTGTCCCAGGTCTGGTACAAGGTGGGCTCCAGTTACGAGACACCGGGCCAGACCGGTTTGTCCCATGCCCTGGAACACATGATGTTCAAGGGCAGCGAGAAGGTCGGGCCAGGCGAAGCCTCGCTGATCCTGCGCGACCTCGGTGCCGAAGAGAACGCTTTCACCAGCGACGACTTCACCGCCTATTACCAGGTGCTGGCCCGGGACCGTCTGGGCGTGGCATTCGAACTGGAAGCCGACCGCATGGCCAGCCTGCGCCTGCCGCCGGAAGAGTTCAGCCGCGAGATCGAGGTGATCAAGGAAGAGCGCCGCATGCGCACCGACGACAAGCCGATGTCCAAGGCCTTCGAGCGTTTCAAGGCCATGGCCTACCCGGCGAGCGGTTATCACACCCCTACCATCGGCTGGATGGCCGACCTGGACCGGATGACCGTCGGCGAGCTGCGCCATTGGTACGAATCCTGGTACGCCCCGAACAATGCGACCCTGGTGGTGGTCGGAGACGTCACCCCTGACGAGGTCAAGGCCCTGGCCCAGCGCTATTTTGGCCCGGTGCCCCGGCGCGACGTGCCGACGGCGAAGATCCCGCTGGAGCTGGCCGAGCCCGGCGAGCGCCAGATCACCCTGCATGTACAGACCCAACTGCCGAGCCTGATGCTGGCCTTCAACGTCCCGAGCATCGCCACGGCCACCGACAAACGTTCGGTCAACGCCCTGCGGCTGATCTCCGCCTTGCTGGACGGCGGCTACAGCGGCCGGATCCCGACCCAGTTGGAGCGCGGCGAAGAGCTGGTGTCCGGCGGCTCGTCGAATTACGACGCCTATACCCGTGGCGATTCGCTGTTCACCTTGTCGGCGGCGCCCAATACCCAGAAAAACAAAACCATGGCCGAGGCCGAAGCCGGGCTGTGGCGCTTGCTCGATCAACTGAAGAACACCGCCCCGACCGCCGACGAGCTGGAACGCGTGCGTGCCCAGGTCATCGCCGGCCTGGTGTACGAGCGTGACTCGATCACCAGCCAGGCCACTGCTATCGGTCAGCTGGAAACCGTCGGCCTGTCCTGGAAGCTGATGGACACCGAACTGGCCGATCTGCAAAGCGTGACCCCGCAAGATATCCAGAAGGCAGCCCAGCTGTATTTCACCCGTTCGCGTCTGAGCGTTGCACACGTTTTGCCCGAGGAGAAAGCTCATGAGTGAGCGCAAATCATCGCGCCTGCTGCTGGTCGGCCTGGTGTTCGTCGCCCTGGCCTGCGCCCTGGCTTTCTATCTGTCGCCCGCCAGCCGTGTCACCGCGAGCCAGGCGCTGGACAACGCCAAGTCCGGCAATAAGCTGCAATCGCTGGCGGAACTGGACGGCAAGGCCCCCGGCCATCGTCAGCTCGACGTCCAGACCTGGACCACCGCTGAAGGCGCCAAGGTGCTGTTCGTCGAAGCCCGGGAGCTGCCGATGTTCGACCTGCGCCTGACTTTCGCCGCCGGCAGCAGCCAGGACGGCGACGCCCCTGGCCTGGCGCTGTTGACCAACGCCATGCTCAACGAAGGCGTGGCCGGCAAAGACGTCGGCGCGATTGCCGAAGGCTTCGAAAGCTTGGGCGCAGACTTCGGCAACGGCGCCTACCGCGACATGGCCGTGGCGTCCCTGCGCAGCCTCAGCGCGGTGGACAAGCGCGAGCCGGCGTTGAAGCTGTTCGCTGAAGTCGTCGGCAAACCGACCTTCCCCGCCGACTCCTTCGCCCGCATCAAGAACCAGATGCTCGCCGGCTTCGAGTACCAGAAACAGAACCCTGGCAAACTGGCGGGCCTGGAACTGATGAAGCGCCTGTATGGCGATCACCCCTACGCGCATTCCAGCGACGGCACCGCGCAAAGCATCCCGCCGATCACCCTGGCCCAGGCCCGAGCTTTTCACGCCAAGGCCTACGCCGCTGGCAACGCCGTGATTGCACTGGTGGGAGACTTGTCCCGTGCCGAGGCCGAAGCGGTCGCCGGCCAGGTGTCCGCGGCACTGCCCAAAGGCCCGGCCCTGGCGAAGACCCCGCCTCCGGTGGAACCGAAGGCGAGCGTCAACCACATCGAGTTTCCATCCAAGCAGACCAACCTGATGCTCGCGCAGCTGGGCATCGACCGGGACGACCCGGACTTTGCCGCCGTCTCCCTGGGCAACCAGATCCTAGGCGGTGGCGGTTTCGGCACCCGGCTGATGACCGAGGTGCGGGAAAAACGTGGCCTGACCTACGGCGTGTATTCCGGCTTTACACCGATGCAGGCCCGTGGCCCGTTCATGATCAACCTGCAGACCCGCGCCGAGATGAGCGAAGGCACGCTGAAGCTGGTGCAGGATGTATTCGCCGATTACCTCGCCAATGGCCCGACCCAGAAGGAACTGGACGACGCCAAGCGCGAACTGGCGGGCAGCTTCCCTCTGTCCACCGCCAGCAACGCTGACATCGTCGGCCAGCTTGGCGCCATGGGTTTCTATGATCTGCCACTGAGCTACCTGGAAGATTTCATGCGTCAATCCCAGGCGCTGACGGTCGAGCAAGTCAAGGCTGCGCTGAACAAACACCTGAGCACCGATAAAATGGTCATCGTGACCGCCGGTCCGACCGTGCCACAGAAGCCGCTGCCGGCCCCCACTGACAAACCCGCCGAGCAACCGCTCGGGGTCCCGGAGCACTAATGGCCCGTCCATCGAATTCCAGCAAGAAACCCGTCCACAACGGTGTGAACCAGTTACGCATCATCGGTGGCGAATGGCGCAGCCGGCGCCTGAGCTTTCCCGACGCCCCAGGCTTGCGTCCGACCCCGGATCGGGTGCGTGAAACGCTGTTCAACTGGCTCGCACCCTATGTGGAAGGCGCACGGGTGCTCGACCCGTTCGCCGGCAGCGGCGCGCTGTTCCTCGAAGCGCTATCCCGTGGCGCGGCCATGGGCCAAGCGCTGGACGCCAGCAGCCTGGCGGTTTCCAGCCTGAAAGAACACCTCGGTACCTTGCGCTGCACCGTCGGCCAGGTGCACACGGCTGACGCGCTGCGCTACCTGGACAGCCAGCCGGCAACCCCTTTCGACCTGGTGTTCCTGGACCCGCCGTTCAACCAGAACCTGTTGCCGACCGTATGCGCCCTGCTGGAGGAACGGCAGTGGCTGGCCGCGGATGCCTGGGTCTACACTGAAAGCGAGACCGCCCCGTCCACCCTTGGCTTGCCGGGCAATTGGCGCCTGCATCGCGAGCAGAAATCCGGACGGGTGTATTACGCGTTGTGGCAGCGCATGGCAGACGTCGTTGGCTGAACGACTGGCCGGTGCATCGAGAATAAGAATGTCCGCCGCATCTGAACGTTTCGTCCCGGCCCCTGGCCTGGGCAATCCGCACTTGCAGACCTTGTGGGGCCCGCTTTGGCGCAAGACCACCCACATCGAGCGACAACGCGAACGCCTGTGGCTGGAAGACGGAGACTTCCTCGACCTCGACTGGCATGGCCCCCACAGCGCCAAGGCGCCCGTGGTGCTGGTGCTCCATGGGCTGACCGGCTCTTCCAACTCGCCGTACGTGGCCGGCCTGCAACAAGCGCTCGGGCGCCAGGACTGGGCGAGTGTCGCGCTGAACTGGCGCGGCTGTTCGGGGGAGCCAAACCTGTTGCCGCGCAGCTATCACTCGGGCGTCAGCGAGGACCTGGCCGCCGCCATCACCCATATCCGCGCCCTGCGCCCCTTGGCGCCGTTGTTCGCCGTGGGCTATTCGCTGGGTGGCAACGTGTTGCTCAAGCATCTGGGGGAAACCGGCAGCGACAGCCGGTTACAGGGCGCCGTGGCGGTCTCGGTGCCGTTTCGCCTCGACCAGTGCGCCGATCGCATCGGACAAGGCTTCTCGCGGTTCTACCAGGCGCATTTCATGCGGCAACTGGTGGCCTACGTGCGCAATAAGCAACGCCAGTTCCAGCACGACGGCCGCCATGAAGGGCTGGCGACCTTGATGGCACTGGGTCCGTTGGAAAACATGCGCACGTTCTGGGATTTCGATGGCCGGGTGACCGCGCCGTTGCATGGTTTTTCGGATGCGGCAGATTATTACCGCCAGGCCTCCAGCCGCTATTTCATGGGCAGGATCGCCACCCCGACCCTGGTCATCCAGGCCGCCGACGATCCGTTCGTGTTTCCCCACAGCCTGCCCGAGCCCGCCGAGCTATCGGCCTCGACGCAACTTGAGCTGCATCCACGGGGTGGGCATGTGGGGTTTGTCGATGGAACCTTGCGCAACCCCGGCTATTACCTGGAGCGACGAATTCCACAGTGGCTGGCAAGCCTGTGCCGTGGTGCATAAACGCATCGTTACCATGGCGAGGGAGCTTGCTCCCGCTGGAGTGCGCAGCGCTCCCAAGCTCTTGTGGGGCCGCTTCGCAGCCCAACGGGAGCAAGCTCCCTCGCCACAAAATCCATCGGCCCCGGAACTGAACGCTATTCGCCCTTCGCCACACCCCGCTGCGGGTCATTGATCCACTCGCTCCACGAACCGGCGTACAACCGGCCCAGCGGATATCCCGCCAGGCACAAGGCGAACAGGTTATGACACGCCGTCACGCCCGAGCCACAGTAGGCCACCAGTTCGGTCGGCGACCGCCCGCCGAGCTTTTCGGCGAAGCGCTGCTTGAGCTGATCGGCTGGCAGGAAGCGGCCGTCGCTGCCCAGGTTGTCGGTGAACGCTGCGCATTGCGCGCCGGGGATATGTCCGGCCACCGGATCGATCGGCTCGACCTCACCCTTGAAACGCGGCAACGCCCTGGCATCCAGCAGCGTCATGTCGGGCTGGCCCAGGCGTTGTTGTAACGCTTGGGCACTGAGCAGCAAGGTTGCATCCGGCGAACCGCTGAAGCGGCCGCGACGGTCTTGCGGCGGATCGAGGCTCAATGGCAAGCCGGCGGCATGCCAGGCCTTGAGGCCACCGTCGAGGATAAACACGCCCTCGCGCTTGCCCAGCCAGGCCAGCAGCCACCAGGCCCGCGCCGCGTAAGCACCAGGGCCATCATCGTAGAGCATGATGTCGCTGTCGTTATCGACACCCCAGGCCTGGAGGCGCTCGACCAGAGCTTCGGGCTCCGGCAGCGGATGACGCCCGGTCACGCCTTTGGTCACCGGCCCGCTCAGGTCCCGCTCGAGGTCGGCGAACGACGCGCCGGCAATATGGCCTTCGGCATAGCTGCGCTGGCCGTAATCCGGATCCTCCAGGGCAAAGCGGCAATCGAGAATAACCAGGCTGGGCTGCGCCCGACGCTGTTCGAGGGCTTGAGGACTGATGAGTTGGGCAATGGGCATGGTGAACTCCTGTGACGCCAATCGAGGGATCGATCCTACTGCCCTTCCTCCAGGGTCTGGGCCAATGGGACGTAAAACTCTCTGAACAGTGCATCCACCGCTTCGCGGGCCTGGTCGGTGACGAAGCCGGCCTCCAGCACCAGGACCTGATACACCCCGCGCTTGATCGCCTGCTCGCTCAGATGACTGGAATTTTCCCGGGTGGTGCACAGAAACCGCACCCACGAAGTGAGGATGATCCAGGCATTGAGGGTCAGGGACTCGATCTGGACCCGATCCATCTTCAGGATGCCGGCGGCGACGAAGCCCTCATAGATAGCGGTCCCGTGGATCAGGCAGCGCTGGGAGAATCGCCGATAGCGGGCCGCCAGGTCCGGGTCGCTATCGAGCAGGTGCTCCAGGTCCCGATGCAGGAAACGGTAGCTCCACATGGCCGACAACAGCTCCTGCAAATAGAAGCGCTTGTCTTCCACCGTGGCCGCCCGCCCTACAGGTGGGCGCAGGAAGCTGTCCACCAGGTTCTCGTACTCACTGAACAGCACGGCGATGATCGCCTGCTTGTTGGGGAAGTGGTAGTAGAGGTTACCCGGCGACATGTCCATGTGCGCGGCAATATGGTTGGTGCTGACACTGCGCTCGCCTTGCTGATTGAACAGCTCCAGGCTGTTCTGCACGATGCGCTCGCTGGTTTTTATTCGTGGGGCCATGGTTTGGGCTTTAATCGACGAAGGCATTGAGCGGCATCTTACGACCTATCGGTCACAGGAAAAACCCAAGGATGCCGTTGACTTTCTAGAGTACAAGCTCTAAAAACACCCCATTCTAATAATATCCGGTGCCCGCCATGCCAGCCGACGTTGCTTTCCTGCACCAATCCCAACAGCACCTGGACGAATTGCGGGCGCTCTTTGACGCGCAGCGCCAGGCCTACGCCGCCCATCCACTGCCGCCGGCCGAACAACGCCGGCAATGGCTCAAGGCCTTGCGCGAAATACTGAGCGATGAACGCCAGGCCCTGATCGACGCCATCAGTCAGGATTTCAGCCACCGCAGCGCCGACGAAACATTGCTGGCCGAGCTGATGCCCAGCCTGCATGGCATTCATTACGCCAGCCGGCACCTCAAGGGCTGGATGAAACCCTCCCGGCGTAAAGTGGGCATGGCCTTCCAGCCGGCATCGGCCAAGGTGGTGTATCAACCGCTGGGGGTGGTCGGGGTGATCGTGCCCTGGAACTATCCGTTGTTCCTGGCCATCGGGCCGTTGGTCGGCGCGCTGGCGGCAGGTAACCGGGTGATGCTCAAACTCAGCGAATCGACCCCGGCCACCGGGCAACTGCTCAAGCAATTGCTGGCGCGAGTCTTTCCCCAGGACCTGGTCTGCGTGGTACTCGGTGAAGCCGAGGTCGGCATGGCATTTTCCAAGCTGCCCTTCGATCACCTGTTGTTCACCGGCGCCACCAGCATCGGCAAGCATGTCATGCGGGCCGCCGCCGAAAACCTGACCCCGGTCACCCTGGAACTGGGTGGAAAATCGCCGGCCATCGTGTCCGGGGATGTCCCGCTCAAGGACGCCGCCGAGCGTATTGCCTTCGGCAAGACCCTGAACGCCGGGCAGACCTGCGTCGCCCCGGACTATGTACTGGTGCCGCAGAACCGGGTCGGTGAATTCGTCGAGGCCTATCGCGAGGCGGTTCGTGGGTTCTATCCGACCCTGGCGAACAACCCGGACTACACCGCAATCATCAACGAACGACAACTGGCGCGGCTCAACGGTTACATCGGCGACGCCACCAGCAAGGGCGCGCTGCTGATCGAACTGTTCGAGCAAGGCCAGGGGCGACGCATGCCCCATAGCCTGTTGCTCAATGTCAACGATGAAATGACCGTCATGCAGGACGAAATCTTCGGTCCGCTGCTGCCCATCGTGCCCTATGAGTATCTGGACCAGGCATTTGCCTACATCAATCGGCGACCGCGTCCCCTGGCACTTTATTACTTCGGCTACGACAAGGCCGAACAGAATCGCGTACTCCACGAGACTCATTCCGGCGGCGTCTGCCTGAACGACACGCTGTTGCACGTCGCCCAGGACGATTTGCCATTCGGCGGTATCGGCCCGTCGGGCATGGGGCACTACCACGGGCACGAGGGGTTCCTGACTTTCAGCAAGGCCAAGGCGGTGCTGGCCAAGCAGCGCTTCAACGCTGCCCGCCTGATATACCCACCGTACGGCAAGCCTTTGCAGAAGTTGATCCAGAAGCTGTTTGTCCGTTGACGCGTTGTTCCTGCCGGCAATAAATCGGGTAATAACAAGAATGAACCCAAGCCTGATCGACACACCCGCCCTGTCACGGCGCGGCCTGCTGAAATTCAGCTTCGGCGCCAGCGCCTTCCTGGCAACCGTCGGGTTGGGGGCCAGCCTGAGCGGCTGCTCGCCGAGCCATCCGGCCAATGGCCTGGCGGTTTTGCGTGACAGCGACCTGCCATTTCTACGGGCCGTCATCCCGGTGATGCTGGATGGCGCGGTGGCGGTCGAGAATATCTGCGCCGCGACGGACCTCACCTTACAAAGCCTGGACAACGGCCTGGCGCACCTGTCCCCGTCCATGCTCAAGCTCACGCACCAGCTGTTCGACGTGCTCTCGCTCGGCATCACCCGTGGACCTCTGACCGGGGTCTGGGGCTCGTGGGAAAACGCCAGCGCCGAAGACATACGCCAGTTTCTCCACCGTTGGGAAAACAGTTCGCTGGACCTGCTGCAACAAGGCCACGGCTCGCTGCTGCAGATGGTGATGATGGCGTGGTACAGCCGGGCCGAGGCCTGGGCGCATTGCGGGTATCCGGGGCCGCCGAAGGTTTGAAATCCAAGTGCTTTTGTGGGAGCGAGCTTGCTCGCGATAGCGGTGTGTCAGCTCACTTGATTACTGCTGACCCGACGCCATCGCGAGCAAGCTCGCTCCCACAGGGAAAGCATTCCAATCCATAACAACAAGAGAATCCCCACATGCCCGTACCCGATCCCTTCCGCGAAGGCCTGGCCCGCGGTTGGACCACCTACAACGGCGCCCGGCTGACCCAGGACCTGCACCTGGAAGCCGACGTGGCAATCATCGGCAGCGGTGCCGGCGGTGGCACCACGGCGGAAATCCTCAGCGCGGCCGGCTACAAGGTGTTGCTGATCGAGGAAGGCCCGCTCAAGACCAGCCACGACTTCAAGCTGCTGGAGGACCAGGCCTACACCAGCCTGTACCAGGAAGGCCTGGGACGCATGAGCAAGGACGGCGCCATCACCATTCTTCAGGGCCGGGCGGTGGGCGGCACGACGTTGATCAACTGGACCTCCAGCTTTCGCACCCCGGACCAGACCCTCTACCATTGGGCCGCCGAGCATCAGGTCAAGGGGCACAGCCCCGCCGAAATGGCGCCCTGGTTCGAACAAATGGAGCAACGCCTGGGCGTGGCGCCGTGGTTGATTCCACCCAATGCCAACAACGACGTGATCCGCAAAGGCTGCGAACAACTGGGCTACAGCTGGCACGTCATCCCGCGCAATGTGCGCGGTTGCTGGAACCTGGGTTATTGCGGTCTCGGCTGCCCGTCCAACGCCAAACAATCGATGCTGGTCACGACCATTCCTGCCACGCTGGATAAAGGCGGCGCGCTGCTTTATCTGGCGCGGGCCGAGCGCCTGATCCTCAAGAATGACGTCGTGGTCGGCCTGGAATGCCTGGCCATGGACGAACGTTGCGTGGCACCGAACGGGCGGCGCATCACGGTCAAGGCGCGGCACTATGTGCTGGCCGGCGGCGGCATCAACAGCCCGGCCCTGTTGTTGCGCTCCGATGCGCCGGACCCGCACCGCCGCCTGGGCAAGCGCACCTTCCTGCACCTGGTGAACACCTCGGCCGGGCAGTTCGACGAGGTCATCAACCCGTTCTACGGCGCCCCGCAATCGATCTATTCGGACCATTTCCAATGGCAGGACGGCCCCACCGGCCGGATGTCCTACAAGCTCGAAGTCCCGCCGCTGCATCCGGCCCTTGCCGCCACCTTGCTGGGCGGGTTCGGCAGCGAAAGCGCCGCGCACATGGGCCAGTTGCCCCACACCCACGCCATGCTGGCACTGTTGCGCGACGGTTTTCATCCGGACAGCCCCGGCGGCAACGTCGAATTGCGCAGCGACGGTACGCCCGTGCTCGACTATCCGGTTTCGCCCTATATCCGGGACGGCCTGCGCCGGGCCTTTCACAGCATGGCCGAGATCCAGTTCGCTGGCGGCGCGAAGGCGGTCATGCCGGTGCACAGCGATGCTCGCTACGTGAAGACCCTGGCCGAGGCCCGCACGCTGATAGACAGCCTGGACCTGGCCTTGCACCGCACGCGCCTGTCCAGCGCCCACGTAATGGGCGGGTGCGCCATGGGCGAGAATCGCCAGAACGCGGTCGCCGATAGCCTCGGTCGCCACCATCAACTGGGCAATCTGTCGATCCATGACGGCTCGCTGTTCCCTACGAGCATTGGTGCCAATCCGCAGTTGTCGGTATACGGTTTGACGGCGAAACTGGCGACTTCCCTGGCCGAACGCCTGAGAAACCCATGACAGTCGGCAGTATTCGCAGCGTCTATAGTGCGTTCTTGTCCCAAAGCCGACTTGGCCGACCGGACAGGCTGCGATACCATCCGACTCCCCAACGGATTCCCGCCAGGACGACGCGATGAACCGAGTGTTGTACCCAGGTACCTTCGACCCGATTACCAAGGGCCATGGCGATCTGGTCGAACGCGCCGCGCGCCTGTTCGACCACGTAATCATTGCCGTCGCCGCCAGCCCGAAGAAAAACCCGCTGTTCCCGCTGGAGCAACGCGTGGAGCTGGCCCGCGAGGTCACCAAGCACCTGCCGAACGTGGAAGTGGTCGGTTTCTCGACGCTGCTGGCGCATTTTGCCAAGGAGCAGAATGCCAACGTGTTCCTGCGCGGCCTGCGTGCGGTCTCGGACTTCGAGTACGAATTCCAGCTGGCCAACATGAACCGCCAGTTGGCCCCGGACGTCGAAAGCCTGTTCCTGACGCCGTCGGAGCGCTACTCGTTCATCTCTTCGACCCTGGTGCGGGAAATCGCGGCGCTGGGTGGTGACATCACCAAGTTCGTCCACCCGGCCGTGGCTGATGCGCTGACCCTGCGCTTCAAGAAATGACCCGCTGACTGCGCTGCGTCTCGCCGCACGGCGCAGTCCATCGCGCCCGCGTGCACTGCGCTCGCCAATGCGGCACAATTGCGCGCATACGTTTTTCAGATGCCCGGGCTAACGCCCCGGCAGGAGCCTGCATGTCCCTGATCATCACCGACGACTGCATCAATTGCGACGTCTGCGAACCCGAGTGCCCGAACGAAGCCATTTCCCAGGGCGAAGAGATCTATGTCATCGACCCGAACCTGTGCACCCAGTGCGTCGGCCACTACGACGAACCCCAGTGTCAGCAGGTATGCCCGGTGGATTGCATCCCGCTGGACGAAGCCCATCCGGAGACTGAAGAACAGTTGATGGAGAAATATCGCAGGATTACGGGCAAGGGTTGAGCCAGAAGGTCCTGTAGCGCCTGTACTGGCCCTATCGCGAGCAGGCTCGCTCCCACAAGGGATCTGCACGTGGCACAAATTGCGTGAACACAGCGGACCCCCTGTGGGAGCGAGCCTGCTCGCGATGAGGCCATAAGCCATATCCCAAAACCAACTGCCCTCACTCCTGCCGCTCAAACCCCTCCCCAATACACCCCAGACACCGCACGAACGTAGCCCTGGCCGGGTCCACGACCAAGGCTTTCCCCGCATCCCCCACCCCACCGCCCAGCGCGGTAAAAGGCAACGACACCACGAACGCCCCGGTGCCGATCACGGTGGCGGCGAGCAGCAGTGGACGGGCGATCAGCAGGTCACCGAGCATGGCATAGGCTGGCGGGTTCTGGATGGTATAGCGTGGGTCGCCGCTGCCGCCGTTGGCCAGGGCAGGCACGGCGACACTCAGCAGCAGCGTGAGAACGACAGGTCGGAACACATTCATCGGGCGATCCTTCGGTTAAGCAGTACGACTACTGACTATAGACCGTAGGACAAATCAGCTCTGGCAGCGTGGACACCAGACGCTCGCACGCTGGCCCAGGCGGATTTCCCGCAGCCCCGTGCCACAGACCTTGCACAACTGGCCACCGCGGCCATAGACGAACAGTTCCTGCTGGAAATACCCAGGCTGGCCGTCACCGCCGATGAAATCGCGCAGAGTGGTGCCGCCGCGCTCGATGGCATGGGCGAGGATGCGTTTGATCTCGATGGCCAGCTTGAGGTAACGCGCTCGGGAAATTCCCCCGGCCGCCCGGCGCGGGTCGATGCCGGCGGCAAAAAGCGCTTCGGTCGCGTAGATGTTGCCGACACCCACCACTACCGCGTTGTCCATGATGAACGGCTTGACCGCCATGGAGCGGCCGCGGGACAACTGGAACAAGCGCTCGCCGTCGAACAGATCGGTCAGCGGCTCCGGCCCGAGGCGAACCAACAGTTCGTGATTGAGCGGATCGAGGCTCCAGAGCATCGCGCCGAAACGTCGCGGGTCGGTGTAGCGCAGCGCCAGGCCGGACTCCAGTTCGATGTCCACATGCTCGTGCCGGGCGGCCGGCATGCCGACCTCCACCAGCCGCAGGTTGCCGGACATGCCCAAGTGACTGATCAACGTGCCGACCTCGGCGTTGATCAACAGGTACTTGGCCCGGCGCTCCACCTGCACGATGCGCTGGCCCGAGAGGCGCACATCGAGGTCTTCCGGAATCGGCCAGCGCAGCCGACGATCACGCACCAGCACGCGGCTGACCCGCTGCCCTTCAAGGTGTGGCGCGATTCCGCGGCGAGTGGTTTCGACTTCCGGCAGTTCTGGCATGGGGCTCTCGAGTCAGGCGAAGCTCGTACTCAGCGAGTGGCGAGATCGCGGATTTCCTGTTTCTGGGTCTGGAAGTCGTATTCCGACAATCCGATGTAGTCGAGCACCAGCGGTCCGACACACTCCCACTCGTGGTCTTCGGCCTGATTGCCCAGTACCCGGTGGGAGGCACAAATGTTTTCCGACATCTTGAGGATCGCCAGCAGGTTCTTCAGCTGGCAGTTGTTACGCGAAGACTCGTCGCTGAAGACCGCGAGGGCGTTGTGGTGATTGGCGATGGCCTGGCTGACATGGTCCGGCAGGCGCCAGGACTTGGAGGTGTAGTAACCGACCACTGCATGATTGGTATTGAACACCCGGTTCTCGGTGTCCACCACCCGACATTGCGCGCTGGCGCTGGCATAGGCCTCCTCCAGCACGCTCATGTAGTCGGGGAACTGCTTGAGCATCAACGGCACGCCGCAATCGTGGAACAGCCCCAGCGCATAGGCTTCGTCGCCATTCTCCAGGCCGACGCGCTTGGCCAGGGTCAGGCAGGTCATCGCCACGTCCTGGGCGGTGTCCCAGAAACGGTTGAGGGTGACGATGGTATCGTCGTGCAGCTCGCCTTTGATCGATTGCGCGTTGATCAGGTTGATGATCGAACGACTCCCCAACAGGTTCACCGCGCGCTGGATCGAGGTGATCTTGTTGCGCAGGCCGTAATACGGCGAGTTGACAATCTTGAGCAACGCGCCCGAAAGGCCCGGATCCTGGGAGATCAGCTTGGCGATTGTCTCCAGGTCCGGATCCGGCATGTACTGCTCCATCTGCAGATCCACCATGATCTGCGGCTGGGGCGGCACGCTGATGCCTTGCAGGGACTGTTGGATCTGTTCGGCGGAAAGCTCTTGGGACATGAGTACATACTCTGGGCACAGGCGGCGATTCTAACCCTGAATGACGCATCCGATACACCGCCCGGTAGATGGGCGGAACTTTCGTTCGGCCACAGGCTTCGGACTCAGTAGGGCCGATATCAAACCTGCGTAAGGTTTAGGTCGGCCGTCAACCCACTCAGCTTGAGGAGAAATTTCATGCCCGGTTCGCTGAACAACAAGCGTGTCGCCGTCCTGGTGACCGACGGTTTCGAACAGGCCGAACTGACCGGCCCGAAACAGGCATTGGAACAGGCCGGAGCCCAGGTGGACATCCTTTCCGCCAAGGAAGGCCAGGTCAAAGGCTGGAACCATGACAAACCCGCCGACGATTTCAAGATCGACCTGACCTTCAAGGCCGCCCATGTCGAGCAGTACGACGCGGTGGTGCTGCCCGGCGGTGTGCAGAACTCCGACACCATCCGCATAGACCCCGACGCACAGCGCCTGGTCAAAGGTTTCGAGGCGGCCAGCAAGCCCATCGCGGTGATCTGCCACGGTGGCTGGCTGCTGGTGTCGTCCGGGCTGGTCAAGGGCAAGACCATGACCAGTTACAAGACGCTCAAGGACGACTTGGTCAACGCGGGCGCCAATTGGGTAGACCAGGAAGTGGTCAAGGACGGTACATTGATCAGCAGTCGCCAGCCCGATGACATTCCGGCGTTCAATCGAGAGTTGATCGGGGCGTTGTCTGCCTGACTCATCGTAGCGAGGGGGCTTGATCGAAATAGGGCGGCTGCGCCACCCAGCGGGAGCAAGCTCCCTCGCCACATGTCCAGCGCAAGCCCCGGACCCGCTTCAACACGCTATACTCCCGCTCTTTTTTCCGGAGCGACGTCATGTCCCTGCCCAGCCTGCGCCTCAAAGCCAATGCCGACCGTCGCCTGCGCGCCGGTCACCTGTGGGTCTACAGTAATGAGATCGATGTAGCCGCGACCCCGTTGCACGGTTTCAAGGCCGGCGACCAGGCGATCCTCGAAGCCGCCGGCGGCAAGCCGTTGGGCATCGTCGCGATGAGCCCCAACAACCTGATCTGCGCGCGCCTGCTGTCCCGTGACGTGAAGTTGCCACTGGACAAATCCCTGCTGGTGCATCGCTTGAACGTGGCGCTGTCGTTGCGCGAGCGGTTGTTCGACAAGCCGTTCTATCGGTTGGTCTACGGTGATTCCGACCTGTTGCCGGGCCTGGTGGTCGATCGTTTCGGCGATATCCTGGTGGTGCAACTCGCTTCCGCCACCATGGAAGCCCACAAGGACGACGTGATCGCCGCCCTGACCCAGGTGCTCAAGCCCAGCGGCATCCTGTTCAAGAACGACTCCGCCGCACGCGACGCCGAAGGCCTGGAGCGCTACGTCGAGACCGTGTTCGGCGTTGTGCCAGAGTGGGTCGCCCTGGAAGAGAACGGCGTGAAGTTCGAAGCACCGGTCATGGAAGGCCAGAAGACCGGCTGGTTCTACGACCACCGCATGAACCGTGCGCGCCTGGCGCCTTATGCCAAGGGCAAACGCGTGCTGGACCTGTTCAGCTACATCGGTGGCTGGGGCGTGCAAGCCGCCGCCTTCGGCGCCAGCGAAGTGTTCTGCGTCGACGCATCGGGCTTTGCCCTGGACGGCGTCGAGCGTAACGCGGCGCTGAACGGCTTCGCCGAGAAACTGACCTGCGTCGAAGGCGACGTGTTCGAAGCCCTGAAGGAGCTCAAGGCCAGCGAAGAACGCTTCGACGTGATCGTCGCCGACCCACCGGCGTTCATCAAGCGCAAGAAAGACCTGAAGAATGGCGAAGGCGCCTATCGCCGACTCAACGAACAAGCCATGCGCCTGCTCAGCAAGGACGGCATTCTGGTCAGCGCTTCGTGCTCCATGCACCTGCCCGAAGACGACCTGCAGAACATCCTGCTGACCAGCGCCCGCCACCTGGACCGCAACATCCAACTGCTCGAGCGCGGCGGCCAGGGCCCGGACCACCCGGTGCACCCGGCCATTGCTGAAACGCGCTACATAAAGAGCATTACCTGCCGGTTGCTGCCTAATAGCTGAGTGACCGCGCGGAACCGGAGCTGCGGCTCCGGTGTTGCGTAATGACCGATGACACCTTGATCGCAGCCGGGCTGCGATTTTTTTTGCCTGCCGAACGGTACCGCGGCGTGACGTTCGCGTGCAGGCTCGCGCCCACAATCGGACAGGGGCATCCCTGAAGAAACGGGTCGGCTGTCAGGCCGTCGTGCAGCCATGAAGTCATCGTCGATGACTTGTAAGACCTCTCCCACGTGATTACCGGAGCCTTCCTACTCAATCGCCCCTTGCCAGTAAGTGCTCAAGTTTCAACACTGACAGCCCCATTTATCGGGACTGTACAAGCGCCGAATTTCCTCCAGGGCAGGTACCGATGGCTGACACCAGAGCGTTCTCAAACACCCGAAAACCCGCAACGGTCGGCCTGCTCCTGATGCTGACTTTGCTCGGGGTGTTTCCAATCGACGTGGTGCTGCCGTCGTTTCCTGCGCTGTCCGAACATTTCGGACGTCCATCGTCCGAAATCGCCCTGTCCGTCAGCCTGTTCGCGGTGGGGATTGCCCTTTCGCAGTTGCTGGTCGGCCCGCTCTCCGACGCCATGGGCCGCAAGAGCCTGTTGTTGGTCGGGATTGGCGCTTCTGCCATTGGAGCAACCGGTTGCGTACTGGCCGAGAGTTTTGAGGGTTTTCTGTTGTTCCGTGTCGTCCAGGCCCTGGGGTGCGGTTGCTTCGTGCTGTCCCAGGCGCTGATCCAGGATCTGTTCAAAGGCCGGGAACAACAGCGACTGCGAATTTTCCTGGTGACCTGCGGCGGGGTCTTCATTTCCGTTTCGCCGCTGGCCGGCACCGGGTTGCAAAGCTGGATAGGTTGGCGCGGCAGCTTCCTGGTGTTCATGGCCCTGGCTGTCGGTGCGTTCATGAGCGCCTGTTTTCTGCTCAAGCCTTCGCCAGCGGATAGCCAGCGCAGGCGCCCGGACTTCATCGCGGCCTACCGAACGGTATGCAGCGATTTCACCTTCATGGCGTACTGGCTGACGTCCGCGCTGGCGTTCTCCTGCCATTTCTCGTTCATCGTGATTTCGCCGCTGATTCTGATCGACCAGTTGCACCTGTCATCCGAGGCTTTTTCACTGGCGCTGCTGGGCTATGGCATGGCTTACATCGGCGGTGGAGCGGCCGCGACGTTGCTCAGCAGTCGAATCGACCCACAAATACAAATTTTCACGGGCCTGAGCCTGATTCTGACGGCGGGTGCGCTGATGTTCGGGCTTTGCACCTATCTGGGTTTGTCAGTCACCACCCTGTTGCTGCCCATGATCGTGTGCACCGCCGGAACCACCATTGCCCGCGCAGCAGCCCACACCCAGGCCATGAACAGATTCCCCGAACGAGCCGGAACCTCTGCTTCGGCCGGCAGTGTGCTGATCTTCATCGCTGGCGGGCTGACCAGTGCCGCGATCAGTCTTACTCCACTGGACAGGCAGATGACGCTGGCCCTCTGCCTGATACTGCTCGGTTTCCTGGGGCTGATGCTCAACGCTCTGGTCCGGCATCGCTACGGCGCGCTGTCGACCGGTTGAACCCTGCCAGTCGTCTCCCGTAAGCGCCATCGGCATCCGATCAGCGCTTTGCAGCATTTCATCCTGGCGTCAGCGGTGTAGAATCGCGGGATTCATCGCCATTCATCCCCGGCGGGTTTATGAGCTCATGCCCAGGCGCGCAGTGATCCTGCACCGTCATCGGCCACTTCCCGGTACACCGCCCATCCAGAGTGTTCCAGACGTCGACAGAAGCTCACTTCCCCTGACTAGTACCTGATTTGCCGCCCGGAGTGCTCCATGCCCGATTACCGCTCGAAAACATCCACCCACGGTCGCAACATGGCCGGCGCCCGTGCACTGTGGCGCGCCACGGGGATGAAGGATGACGACTTCAAGAAGCCGATCATCGCCATTGCCAACTCCTTCACCCAGTTCGTACCGGGCCATGTCCACCTCAAGGACCTGGGCCAGCTGGTTGCCCGGGAAATCGAACGCGCAGGCGGCGTAGCCAAGGAATTCAACACCATCGCGGTGGACGACGGCATCGCCATGGGCCACGACGGCATGCTCTATTCGCTGCCGAGCCGCGAGATCATCGCCGACTCCGTCGAATACATGGTCAACGCCCACTGCGCTGACGCCATCGTGTGCATTTCCAACTGCGACAAGATCACCCCCGGCATGCTCATGGCCGCCCTGCGCCTGAACATTCCGGTGATCTTCGTCTCCGGCGGCCCGATGGAAGCCGGCAAGACCAAGCTCGCCAGCCACGGCCTCGACCTGGTGGACGCCATGGTGATCGCCGCCGATTCCAGCGCCTCCGACGAGAAGGTCGCCGAGTACGAGCGCAGCGCCTGCCCGACCTGCGGTTCGTGCTCCGGCATGTTCACCGCCAACTCGATGAACTGCCTGACCGAGGCCCTGGGCCTGGCCCTGCCGGGCAACGGCTCGACCCTGGCCACCCACAGCGACCGCGAGCAGCTGTTCCTGCAGGCCGGCCGGACCATCGTCGAGCTGTGCAAGCGCTACTACGGTGAGAACGACGCGTCGGTGTTGCCGCGCAACATCGCCAACTTCAAGGCGTTCGAAAACGCCATGACCCTGGACATCGCCATGGGCGGTTCCACCAACACCATCCTGCATTTGCTGGCCGCCGCCCAGGAAGCCGAGGTCGATTTCGACCTGCGCGACATCGACCGCCTGTCCCGCAACGTGCCGCAACTGTGCAAGGTCGCGCCGAACATCCAGAAGTACCACATGGAAGACGTGCACCGCGCCGGCGGGATCTTCAGCATCCTCGGTTCGTTGGCCCGTGGTGGCCTGCTGCACACCGACCTGCCGACCGTGCACAGCAAAAGCATGGCCGAGGCCATTGCCAAGTGGGACATCACCCAGACCACCGACGAAGCCGTGCACCATTTCTTCAAGGCAGGCCCGGCGGGTATTCCGACGCAAACCGCGTTCAGCCAGTCGACCCGTTGGGAAACCCTGGACGACGACCGTGAAAACGGTTGTATCCGCAGCGTCGAACATGCCTATTCCAAGGAGGGCGGCCTCGCCGTGCTGTACGGCAACATCGCCCTGGACGGCTGCGTGGTGAAAACCGCAGGTGTCGACGAGTCGATCCATGTATTCGAAGGCAACGCCAAGATCTTCGAAAGCCAGGACAGCGCAGTGCGTGGGATCCTCGCCGACGAAGTGAAGGCCGGCGATATCGTGATCATTCGCTATGAAGGTCCGAAAGGCGGCCCGGGCATGCAGGAAATGCTCTACCCCACCTCGTACCTGAAATCCAAAGGCCTGGGCAAAGCCTGCGCGCTGTTGACCGATGGCCGTTTCTCCGGCGGTACCTCGGGGCTGTCCATCGGCCACGCCTCCCCCGAAGCGGCTGCCGGTGGCGCCATCGGCCTGGTGCAGGACGGCGACAAGGTGCTGATCGACATTCCGAACCGTTCTATCAACCTGTTGGTCAGCGATGAAGAACTGGCCGCACGTCGGGTCGTGCAGGACAGCAAAGGCTGGAAACCGGCGGAAGTACGTCCCCGTAAAGTGACCACCGCGCTCAAGGCCTATGCCCTGCTCGCCACCAGTGCCGACAAGGGCGCGGTGCGCAACAAGGCGCTGCTGGACGGGCTGTAAGCGTTCATCGCCACGATAAAAATGCCCCGCCAAGTGCGGGGCATTTTTTTGTCTGTTCCGTGGCGAGGGAGCTTGCTCCCGCTCGGCTGCGCAGCAGTCACAAAGGTCTTGGGCCGGCTGCGCAGGCCAGCGGGAGCAAGCTCCCTCGCCACGGGTGTGTGCCAGGTTTTCTGTGTTGCAAGCGGACCCAATGTGGGAGCGAGCCTGCTCGCGATAGCGGTGTGTCAGACACATTGATGCAACTGATCCGCCGCCATCGCGAGCAGGCTCGCTCCCACAGATGGCTTTAGGTTTACCTGGGTTACTGGATATCTTCCGGCTTGACGATCACCCAGTTCTTGTCCGCCGTGACCGGCAGGCCTTCCTTGGCCTGGGCGGCGGCGTGCTTGGCCATCATGCCGTTGATCTGCGTCATGTACTTGTCCTTGCGGTTGACCCACAAATGGATGCCGCCCTTGGCCACGTCCACATCGTGGAACAGCATGTAGCCGTCGCTGCTCGGCGTGTCGCCGGCGACGAGCACCGGTTTTTTCCATTCATCGATGTAGGTCAGGATCGCCGCATGCTTGCCGGCCATCCAGGTCGCCGGGGTCCACAGGTAAGGCGTGTACTCCAGGTCCAGGTTGGCCTTCTCGTCATACTTGCCGGCAGTGATCTGCTTGCGGGCGGTGGTCAGCTCGCCGCTCTTGCGGTCCTTGAGCAACGTGGTCACGCCGATGACGTTCTGGGGCTTGAGGTTGTAGCCATACTTCGGATCGGCGGCGACCATGCGCACAAGCTCTTCGGAGGCGGCGGTCATGACATACACCTCGATGCCATTTTCCATCAGCTTGTTGTACAGCTCGGTCTGGCCGGTGAAGACTTTCGGCGGGTTGACGTTGTAGTTGACCACCTTGTCGCCGTCGTAATAGGTGGTCGGCACCGGCTTGCCGGAAGCCATCAACTCGTCGACATAGCCTTTGAGTTCCTTGAGGGTAAAACCTGCAAACACCTGGGCCACCCACGGGTAGCAGACCATGTCGTCCACTTCACACAGGCGATAGTAGTAACTGAACAGACTTTCCTTGTGATCGGCCGTGTCCTTGAACGGCATCAGCTTCAGGGACGGATCCAGGGTTTCGCGAGTGATGAGCCCTTTGTTCTCCATGAACGGCAGCAACGATTCCTCGAGGTCGTAACGGTAACTGGTGTTGTCCATGTCGAACACCGCGTAGTTACCCTTGTTGGCGTTGGCCGCGATCATCGCGTCCAGGGCCTTGGCCTGCTCTGCCGGCCAATGCTTGAGTTCAGTGGCGAGGACCTGGCCGGCCAGGCCCAGGCTCAAGGCGACAGCGAGAAAACGAGGTGCGAGCTTCATCGGCATTTCTCCCAGGTTTGAAGAACCCGACGCTAACAAATGCCTGTGACAGATATCGCCTGCCCGCGACCGCTTGCGTCTTGATCGCGTCAGCGACATGTCCGTAAACGCCACAGCCTTATTCCATAAACGACAATCTACATGCTTTTTTAGTATTAATTCATTAGTAATCAGGCTGTTAGGCTCCCCGGTTCGCAGTCGCGGCTTCAAGCGACTGGCACAAGTCTTATCGGAGTCTTTTGATGAATCTGCCGCTGATCCTCAATCTGCTGGTATTTCTCGCCCTGCTGTTCGGCCTGGCGCAAACCCGTCATGGCAGTTGGAGCCTGGCGAAAAAAGTGCTGTTGGCGCTGGTGCTGGGCGTTGTGTTCGGTATCGCCCTGCACACGATCTACGGCGCTGGCAACCCGGTGCTCAAGGCGTCCATCGGCTGGTTCGACCTGGTGGGCAACGGTTACGTACAGTTGCTGCAAATGATCGTCATCCCGCTGGTCTTCGCCTCGATCCTCAGCGCCGTGGCCCGCCTGCATAACGCCTCGTCCCTGGGCAAGATCAGCTTCCTGACCATCGGCACGCTGCTGTTCACCACCGCCATTGCCGCGCTGATCGGCATCGGCCTGACCAACCTGTTCGGCCTCACCGCCGAAGGACTGGTGGCCGGCACCCAGGAACTGGCGCGTCTGCAAGTGATCCAGAGCGACTACGCCGGCAAGGTCGCCGACCTGAATATCCCGCAACTGCTGCTCTCGTTCATTCCGCAGAACCCCTTCGCCGATCTGGCCCGGGCCAAGCCGACCTCGATCATCAGCGTGGTGATTTTCGCGGCCTTCCTCGGTGTCGCGGCCTTGCAACTGCTCAAGGATGACGTGGAGAAAGGTCAGAAAGTGATCAACGCCATCGACACCCTGCAAAGCTGGGTGACGCGCCTGGTACGCCTGGTGATGAAGCTGACCCCTTACGGCGTGCTGGCACTGATGACCAAGGTGGTGGCCGGCTCCAACCTGCAGGACATCATCAAACTTGGCAGTTTCGTGGTGGTGTCATATCTGGGGCTGGGCCTGATGTTCGTGGTCCACGGCTTGCTGGTCTCCGCCGCCGGGATCAACCCGCTGCGGTTCTTCCGCAAGATCTGGCCGGTGCTGACCTTCGCCTTCACCAGCCGCTCCAGCGCCGCGACCATTCCACTGAGCATCGAAGCCCAGACCAGCCGCCTGGGTATCCCACGGGCGATCGCCAGCTTCAGCGCTTCGTTTGGCGCCACCATCGGCCAGAACGGCTGCGCCGGTCTCTATCCGGCGATGCTGGCGGTGATGGTCGCGCCGACCGTGGGCATCAATCCGCTGGACCCGCTATGGATCGCGACGCTGGTGGCGATTGTGACCTTGAGTTCGGCCGGGGTGGCGGGCGTCGGTGGCGGCGCGACATTTGCCGCGCTGATCGTGCTCCCGGCCATGGGCTTGCCGGTTTCGCTGGTGGCGCTGCTGATTTCCGTCGAACCGTTGATCGACATGGGCCGTACGGCACTGAACGTCAGCGGCTCGATCACCGCCGGGGCGATTACCAGCCAGGTGATGCAGCAGACTGACAAGGCGTTGCTGGATGCCGAGGAGCATGCTGAGTTAGTGCATGCCTGATAGACCGCTATCGCAAGCAGGCTTGCTTCCACAGGGTTCGAGGTGAACACAGCAATCACTGTCACCGCTGGACACTGTGGGAGCGAGCCTGCTCGCGATGCTCTGGCCGTTAACGCTTTTCCCACACCTCAAAACTGTACGCCGGCTTATCCCCTTCCGCCGGATTCGGCTGGTTCGAAACCAGCTTCCACTGGCTCGAATCGAACTCCGGAAACCACGCATCCCCTTCCGGGCTCAGCGCCACGCGCGTCAGGTACAGCCGATCGGCCTGTTCCAGCGCCTGGGCGTACAACTGAGCACCACCGATCAGCATCAACTCATTAACGCCTTGCTCCAGAGCCCAGGACTCGGCCCTTGCTACGGCAGCTTCCAGGGTGGAGAAGACTTCCGCCCCCTCCAGCACCAGCCCAGGCTGGCGACTGACCACGATGTTCAAGCGTCCGGGCAACGGTCGGCCCAGGGAATCCCAGGTCTTGCGACCCATGATGATCGGCTTGCCCAGAGTGGTGGCCTTGAAATATTTGAAATCCCCCGGCAGGTGCCAGGGCATGCGGTTGTCGACGCCGATCACACGGTTTTCACCGAGGGCTGCGATCAGACTTAAAGGGAGAGTTTTTTTCATGATGGCGAGGATACCAGAGCCCCGGCGTACCCCGACAGGCGCCACAGCGGTTATCCTCAACGCTCATTTGCAACGGAAGCGCCCGTGACTGGACCTCTGACTGAACTGCAAAACCTCTGGCTGACCGAGACGATCCGCCTGCGTGAAGAGCACGCCGGGCCGCTGGAAGACCAGGAGGCCAATCGCCTGGCCCGTGCGGCGGGCGGCGATTTATCCAACCGTATCCGCCAGCGCGCCCTGGGCCTGGCCGAGCGCGACGGCCTGACCCAGGCCTTGCGCCACTGGCTGCAAGGGGCGCGCCTGGCGCTGCTGGTATTGGCGCTGCTCGCCATTGTCAGCGGTGCCGGCCTGGGATTCGCCGCACTGGGTGACGGGCAGACACCGGTCAACGTGTTCTGGGCCTTGGGCAGTCTGCTGGGTTTGAACCTGGTCCTGCTCGTCGGCTGGACGCTGGGGCTGGTATTCGCCGGTGAGCAAGGCGCCACGCTGGGGCGCCTGTGGCTGTGGCTCAGCGAAAAACTCGCCCGGGATGCCAAGGCCGCCCAACTGGCACCGGCCTTGTTGCTATTGCTGCAACGGCACAAGCTCAATCGCTGGGCCCTCGGCACGCTGGTCAACGGCTTGTGGTTGCTGGCGATGCTCAGTGCGCTGGTCATCGTATTGGTGCTGATGGCGACCCGGCGCTATGGCTTTGTCTGGGAAACCACAATTCTTGGCGGTGAAACCTTTGTCGCCCTGACTCGAACTCTGGGCGCGCTGCCGGCGCTGCTGGGATTCAGCGTGCCGAGCATGGACATGATCCGCGCCAGCGGCGACGGCGCGCTCAATCTCGAAAGCGCGCGCCAGGCCTGGGCTGCCTGGCTGGTCGGGGTGCTGCTGGTCTACGGCGTGCTGCCGCGCCTGTGCCTGGCGCTGCTGTGTCTGTGGCGCTGGCGACGTGGCCGGGCGCTGCTGCGCCTGGACCTGAATCTGCCGGGCTACGCTCAATTGCGCGAGCGCCTGATGCCCAGCAGTGAGCGGCTGGGCGTCAATGACACCGCGCCTGCGCAGTTGCATCAGGTCGAACCGGCAATCGGTGCGCTACAGAGTGACGGCGCGCTGTTGGTCGCCATCGAGCTGGATGATCGCCCCTGGCCGCCAAAACTCCCGGACACGGTGAAGAACGCCGGCATCCTCGACAGCCGCGAGTCCCGCAACAAGCTCTTGGAACAATTGTCGCGCTTCCCTCCCGCGCGGCTGGCAATTGCCTGCGACCCTCGACGCTCGCCGGACCGAGGCAGCCTGGCGTTGATCGCCGAGCTTGCCCGCAGCGCCAGCGCCACCCGCGTCTGGCTGTTGCAGGCACCGCCCGGCGAAGCGCTGGACGCCGAGCGCCTGGGAGACTGGCACACCGCGCTGCAACAACTGCAACTGCCCTTCGCCGATTGCGCGCCGTTGAACTGGTTGGAGAGCGGCCATGACTGATCCGATCAAGCCGCTCAAGTTGGCCGTGGTCGGCCATACCAATGTCGGCAAGACTTCATTGCTGCGCACGCTGACCCGTGACGTCGGCTTTGGCGAAGTCTCCCACCGGCCCAGCACCACGCGGCATGTCGAAGGTGCGCGTTTGTCGGTGGACGGCGAAGCGCTGTTGGAACTGTACGACACGCCGGGCCTGGAAGACGCCATCGCCCTGCTCGATTACCTGGAGCGGCTGGAGCGTCCCGGCGAGCGCCTAGACGGTCCGGCGCGCCTGGCCCGCTTCCTCGATGGCAGCGAAGCCCGGCAGCGTTTCGAGCAGGAGGCCAAGGTACTGCGACAGTTGCTCGCCAGCGATGCCGGCTTGTACGTCATCGATGCCCGCGAGCCAGTGTTGGCCAAATATCGCGACGAACTGGAAGTGCTCGCCAGTTGTGGCAAGCCGCTGTTGCCAGTGTTGAATTTCGTCAGCAGCGCCAACCACCGCGAGCCGGCCTGGCGCGAAGCGTTGGCTCGGCTGGGGTTGCACGCCCTGGTGCGCTTCGACAGCGTGGCCCCGCCCGAGGACGGCGAGCGCCGCCTGTATGAAAGCCTCGCACTGTTGCTCGAAAGCGCCCGGGGACAACTGGAGCGGCTGATCGCCGATCAGCAGGCCCAACGCCTGGCGCGCCAGCAGAGCGCGGCGCGGCTGATCGCCGAATTGTTGATCGATTGCGCCGCCTGCCGCCGCAGCGTCGCCAGCGACCCGGAACTGGAACGCCAGGCCATCAGCGAGCTGCGCAACGCGGTGCGTCAGCGCGAGCAGCGGTGCGTCGAGGCCTTGCTCAAGCTTTTCGCTTTCCGCGCCCAGGACGCGGCGGCCAGCGATCTGCCGCTGCTCGACGGGCGTTGGGGCGATGACTTGTTCAACCCCGAGACCCTCAAGCAGTTGGGGGTGCGCGTCGGCGGCGGGATCGCGGCGGGCGCGGCGGCCGGTGCCGGCGTGGATCTGCTGGTGGGCGGCCTGACCCTAGGTGCCGCTGCGCTGGCCGGCGCCATCGCCGGCGGCGCCGTCCAGACTGCCCGCAGCTACGGCAACCGGTTGCTGGGCAAACTCAAGGGCCAGCGGGAGCTGACGGTGGACGACAACGTGCTGCGCCTGTTGGCCCTGCGCCAACGACAACTGTTGCAAGCCCTCAACCAGCGCGGCCATGCGGCACTGGACCGCATCCGCATCGCCACACCCGAGGGGGACAAGACCTGGCGCGAAGGCAAGCTGCCCGACGCCCTGACCAAGGCCCGCGCTCATCCCCAATGGTCCGCCCTCAACCCCGAGGCGCGATTGAGCCAGGCTGAGCGACAGGAGCAGATCGAGCAGTTGGCTGGGCAGTTATAGCCACCCAAAACTGTGGCGAGGGAGCTTGCTCCCGCTCGGCTGCACAGCAGCCGCAAAACCACTGCGCGGTGTATCTGATGAAACGCGGCGAGTCGTCTGGGGCTGCTTCGCAGCCCGGCGGGAGCAAGCTCCCTCGTCACAAAAGGCGGTTCGACTAGGTTATTCCTTGATCAAAACCTTCAGCGCCGCCGCGGCTTGCGGCAGTTGCAACTCGTTGAACACTTGCACGCCATGGCGCTTGAGCAGCGCAGCGGTGACGCCTTCGCCACTGACTTTCACGCCGGCAAACGTTCCGTCGTAGGTCAGCAGGTTGCCGCACGACGGGCTGTTGGCCTTGAGCACGGCGATCCGGATGCCATGTTCGCGGACCAGTGCCAACGCCTGGTGGGCACCCGACAGGAACTGTGCGCTCACGTCCTCGCCGTCTGTGGTGATCACCGCCACCTGGCCGTCGAGCACCTGAGCGCCTTGTCCGCCGGCAATCTCCGCCGCCGCCCTTGGCGTGGGCAGGCCGCCGGCGACTTCGGGGCACAGCGGCACGACCCGGCACTCGTCGAGCCACTGCTGAAGTTGATCGAACGGCCCGCTGGCGCCGCCGTCATAGCGCACACGGTGACCGAGCAGGCAGCGGCTGACCAGGATCTTTTCCATGTTCAGAACAACTCGTTGCCGCGGCGCCGGAACCAGCCGGTCAAGGACAGGCGATCGCGATTGGCCGGAAGGACTTCATGGGGGATATCGCCCGACAGGAACACCACCAGGCAACCACCCGTGGGCAGCACGTCATGTTCAGCGTCCTGCAGGTACATGCGCAACTGGCCGCCCTGGTCCGGCAACCAATCGTCATTGAGGTAGAGCACCGCCGACACCATGCGCCGGTCGTCGTCGCGAAAGCGGTCGACATGCCTGAGATAGAACGCACCGGGTGGATAAAGGGCAAAGTGACTCTCGAAGTCTTCCAGGCCCAGGAACAGCGCCCGGTTCATCGCCTCGCGCAGACTGTCCATCAGATCCAGGTAGCTATCACAGGCCTGCGCCTGGCCGGGCTCGATCCACTGGATGCGATCACCACGAATGCCTTCACGGATTTCCGAGAACGGTCCGCGTCCGACTGCCGCCGGCGCCAGTTCGCCTTCGGCGGCGCGCTGGCGACACTCGGCCGCCAGGGCGCGGGTCAGGGCGTCCGGCAAGAAAAAGTCCTGCTGCGACCAGCCACGCTCGGCCAGGTCGTCCACGATACGTAACAGCAGCGGATGATCAGAAGATATTTGCATGGCGCGCATAGTATGCCTGTGCCGGTAAAACCGACAGCGCCGCGCAGCGGTTCCGGTGCTCCGGATCGCAGTGGCGTACGAACTTGATACGAATTCTCGACAAGACCCCACACCCCACGGAGAATAGTCGGCTGCTGACAGGAGTCCCTATGCGTCGTTTGCTTTTCTCACTGTTGATGTTCTGCGTTTTGCCCGCCTGGGCAGACAGCTACGACCAGTTGTATCAGGTCGCCGGCTGGCCGGAACAGCGCGCGCATTTCAACGATGCCTTGAGCGCCGCACAACAGCGCTATCAGAACAGCCTGCCGCCGGCGGTGTTCCAGGCGCTGGTGACCAACAGCAATCAACGCTTCGCGCCCCAGGCCATGGACCAGCGCGCCGAGACGCAGATGCGCAAGAACCTCCGCGACCCGACCCCGGCCCTGAACTTTTTCCAATCGCCCCTGGGCCGCAAAGTGGTGGCGGCCGAGCTGCTGGCGACCCGGCGCGATCAGTTGGCGAAGAACGCCAGGGGCCTGCCGAAGATGCAGGCCAGCGATAACCGCCTGTTGATCATCGGCCACCTGGCCCAGGCCCTGCCGGCCCGCGAAGCCGGCGCCGAGGTCAGCCTGGCGATTGCCGGCGTGGCGGCCGACAGCCTGAGTTCGATGATCCCCGGCCTGCTGGGTGGCGGCCAGGCCCAAGGCATGCTGAATGGTCAGCGCCAGCGGCTGATGGAGCAGATCGGCGCCGACCTGAACAACACCCTGCTGTACGTCTACCGTGACCTGAGCGATACCGAGCTGGAAGAGTTCGCCACCTTTGCCGAATCGGCCGAGGGCCAGGCCTACTATCAAGCGGCCCTGGCGGCGATTCGGGCGGGGTTGGCGGTGGGGCAGAACCTGGGGCAGTAGATAGAACTGCAGCGCCTGGAATTACGCCATCGCGAGCAGGCTCGCTCCCACATTGGATCGTGGCCGGTCGCAATATTCGATTTCACCCAATCCCCTTGTGGGAGCGAGCTCGCGATAGCCGTGTCCAGGTCAACCCCGGAACCGACTCATCCGCTTGCTCAAGAACCCGAACATCTCCTGACGCAACGCCAGCGCTTCGTTCGCCAGGTGATGCCGGCCCTCGGGCAGCATCAAGACCTGTGGCCGGTCGAACTTGCTGCGCAGCACTTGCAGGTTGTGCGTCCAGTCCACCGTCATGTCCGCCTGCCCTTGCACGATCAACGGCTGGCGCGAGCTGCTGGGCGCGGCTTCGATACGCTTGATCCATTGCGCCAGCGCGCCCACCCAGGCAGTGGGCAGGCGCAGCGGTTGCAACGGATCGGCTTGCAGGAACGGCAGGAAACCGGGGTCGGTGGAGTTTTCACTGAACCGCCGGGCGATGCCGTTCACGAAAGGCTTGAGCAGGTAGTAGCTCAAGCGCGACCAACCCCATGCCCGCGGTCGCACCAGAGGCGACAGCAGGATGACCTGGCCCTGGGCCGGGCTCTGCGCGCCGTGATTGAGTACATGATCGACCACAATCGCCCCGCCAGTGCTTTGCCCACACAGATGCCAGGGCTGCGGCAACTCCAGCGCCGCAGCCTCGGCCAGCAATCCCTGCAACGTAGCCTGGTACTCGGCAAAATCACCGATGCTCGCCCGCTCGCCGCTGGACAAGCCGTGGCCTGGCAAGTCGCAGGCAATCACCACGAATTTCTGCTCCAGACCCCATTCGATCAGGTGTCGGTAAAGCCCCATGTGATCGTAATAGCCGTGGAACACGAACAGGGTCGCCACGGCCTTCTGTGGCCACCAGACCTGAGCGACCAACTCGTAGCCCTCGATCCCGAAGCATCCAAGGCCTGTGCGCCACTGACGCCCGGGAAAATCCAAGCCATAAAAACGCTGGTAAGCCTGCGCCTGCTCCGATAACGGTTGCCAGCGCACCAAGGGTTGCAGGCTGGCACGCAGGTGATCGGGGTCGAAAGTGGCAGGCATCGGGATTTCCAGGCAAAAGCGCATCGCGCAAAACGGACTTTGTCAGCGAGCGATATTCATCTGTCGCGCCAGCCATGGCAAGCTACCCGCCCCCAGAGGATCGATCCCATGCGCCCGTCCCACCGCACGACCCTGCTTGCCAGTCTGCTCGCCCTCGGGTGCGCTGCCGTGTTGTGGGTGGCTTATGACTGGTTTCAGGGGCGATTCCTGCGCGCCTTCAGCCAACACACGGCGGTGTTCTCCGGCGACCCCTTGCGCCTGCCCGAAGCACTGGCCGGCCCGGGCGCGATCCGCCTGGTGCATTTCTGGGACCCGGCGTGCCCGTGCAACGTCGGCAATCAACAGCATCTTTCCGAACTGGTGGATAAATACGTACCGCAAGGCGTCGAGTTCTACGCGGTACAAAAGACCGGCAGCCAGGGCCGACTGCCCGACACCCTGAACCGTCTCAAACCCCTTGCTGCACTCCCCGGTTCAGAGCAGATTCCCGCCAGCCCGGCCGTGGCGATCTGGGACCGCAGCGGCCAACTGGCGTACTTCGGCCCTTACAGCGAAGGCCTGACCTGCAACTCGAACAACAGCTTTATCGAGCCGATCCTGGAAGCGCTTAGTGTCGGGCGCAAAGTTAACGCCGCTAACACACTGGCGGTCGGCTGTTATTGCCCCTGGTCAACTCCAAAATGATTAAGTCGGACTACGAAACGTATTTCAAAACACTCTTGCGTAGAACTAAACAAATCGAACATTTGTTTGATAGTAGAGCGTTTGCTCCAAACAGGCGCTTGCGCTGAACCGTTTGTCGGATCCAATTTTCAAAAAGCTCTCCCGGATCCCCCATTTTTTGGCCAAACCCCATGCCAGACGGGTCGCGAACGGGTGCCCAGGCTTTTCGACCGTTGAGCTGAAACGATTAACATCTGCCCCGGGTGCATGAACTTTTTTTTAATCGGTTCTCTAAACCTCCGTAGCAAACAGAACGTTGGTCTCAAGTCGGTCATGCCGCGGCGCGGGTAAGTTCCACGCGCCTTTGATCTTTAAATTTGTCGACCTCCTAACAACAAGAATGGAATCGTCAGTGATGCAAAAGATGCTTTGCGCTGCACTTTCCACTACCCATAAAGAGGATGTTCTCAACCTTGAGGCGTTCGCCCAAAGTGTCGCACCGCTCATGGTCGACGTGCTGTTGCGCGGCGAAACCGGCACCGGAAAAGACACGCTGGCGGAGAAAATCCACCGCATGTCCGGTCGTTCCGGCAAGTTCGTCGCCATCAACTGCGCGGCCATTCCCGAGAGCCTGGCAGAGAGTCAGCTCTTCGGTGCCAACACCGGTGCTTTTACCGGCGTGAGTCAAAGCCGCGCCGGGTTCGTCGAGGCCGCGCATAACGGCACGCTGTACTTGGACGAGGTCGATAGCATGCCCCTGGCGCTGCAAGCCAAGCTGCTGCGTGTCCTGGAGTCCAGGACCGTGCAGCGGCTGGGTTCGACCCAGAACATTCCGGTGAACATGCGGGTGATCGCCTCCGCCCAGTGCCCTTTGGGAGAGATGGTCGAACGGGGCGAATTTCGCCGGGACCTGTACTTCCGGCTGAACATCGTCAGCCTCAAGCTGCCGCCCCTGCGCAGCCGCAAGGAGCGCATCGTACCGCTGTTCCAGTCGCTCGTACGCCGGGAAGCCAAGGCCCTGGACCGGCCTTACATCGCGCCGTCGCCGGAGCTGCTGTGCCAGCTGATCGGCTACGCCTGGCCCGGGAACATCCGCGAACTGCAATCCGCCGCCAAGCGCTACGTGCTGGGCCTACCGGCGCTGCCCCGCACCGAACAGTCGGAGCGCTGCAACACCACGCTCAATCTGAAGGAGCAATTGCAGCAGTTCGAAAAAGTGCTCATCGAAGACTGCATGCGTCGCCACCATCGGCACATCGACAAGGTCATCGCCGAGCTGGGCATCGCCCGGCGCACGCTCTACTACCGGATGAAATGCCTGGAAATATCGATGAGTTGAGTGCCCGGCGTGGAACCGTTTCCGCCTGCGCCGCCACCTAACCCTCGAGACACTCACAACCGTCTCGCCATTCCACAATCCGGAGATACGACTATGAGTTTTGGTGGAGCTTCCCTTGCGGCCTCCATGGCGGCCATGCAGCAGATGGACGCTACCTCGGCCGCGATGACGACCATGAAATCCGAATTCGATCAGAAGAAACTGATCGCCGACACCATGAACGCCATCTCGGCAGAGTCCATGGACAGCGCCACCAAGGCCATTACGGCCATGGGGGAGGCGTCCAAAAACATACGATTCTGACAACCCGCTTCAAGCCCCGCCGCGGCGGGGTCTTTTCAAGCGCGATGAGATCAGGCCCATGCATATCGATCGGCTGAACAGCCTCCGTCCCCCCCTAGCCCTCGCCCATGACGACCTCACTCAGCGCCGCGTCCCGGTTTCCCAAGGCCTGGCAGACGCGGTGATCGAGCACCTGACGCAGCACGCGGGCAGTGGCCGGTTGAAGGAGTCGATCGTTCGATGGAGCGGCGAGCACGACTCGACAGGCGGGCGAGCTCCCTTCGGCTGGCAGCCTGCGCAGCAGGGGCAGGCGGCGGAAACGGAAAACCCGCTGAATCTGGTGCTGGCCGACATCCTGGAAGAGATCAACGGCGGTACCGGCCAGAACCTGGAGGTCGATATCGACGACGCATACTCCGACGAAGACCTGTTTGGTGACCTGGCGCAGATGTTCGCCCATCGCCGCCCGCCTATCGGCGACAACGACGTCGGCAGCCAGAGTGATTTCGGCAGCGCGAACAACCCGTTCTGCGGTGCCCTGTTCGGCGGCTGGGAAACAGAAGGTCCGCTCGATCGGCATGGCGCGAGCCTGCGGCTGTTGCTCAGGCTCATCGCGGTCCTGGGCCGGCGCAAGCTGCTGTCGCTGCTGGATATCGACGACAGCGCGGGCCAGGCGCGCTATGAGCCGGACGATCAGGACCTGATGTTCGAGATCGCCAGCTTCATGGACCAACACCCGCTGCGCTACCCGCCACCCGTCTCCCACGACGGCCAGGGGTGGACCTGGACCGAGCGCGTTGCCCTCGGTACACCGCTGGAAGCCCGGGAGACCCGGTTGTTCCAGCTGGCCCTGGAACAACTGGACCTGGCGCTGGCTCGCCTTGCAGGCCAGTACCCGGTCGCGCGCAGGCGGGCAAGGCGCGGCCGCGAGGAAATCGAGTTTCACCTGAGCGTCACCGGCAGTGCCCGCAACGTCCTGCGGCTGATGTGCGCCTGAAGCCATCCGCCCTTTTTGATTCTTTCTCACAGAATGGAGAAGCCCATGGAACTACAAGCCATCGATGCCAGCCAACTGGCCTCTTCCACGGCCAAGACGGGCGCCAAGCCCCAGGCCAGCGCCGAGACCAGCGACGTCAGCTGGTTCAACGCCCAGATGCGCGAGAAGCCGCCGGCGCCGGACACTGAAAACAACGTCGCGGCACGCATCATCGATTCGCTGTCGAGCCGCTCCGGCGAACTGCAGCGCCTGGACGAGCGGGCCAACCGCGACATGCTCAAGGCCATTCGCACTGCCGATCCGCAGGACATGTTGCAGTCGAACCGGTCCTTATCGTCGTTCCACCTGGAAAGCCTGATGACCGCGAAACTGGTCAGCAAAGGCTCCCAGGCGATCGAGAAGCTTACTAACCTTCAGTAAAGGAAATGCCGGCCATGTTCATGCGCGCATGCTCAACGCTGTTACTTTGCCTGCTGCTCACGGCCTGCGAGGAGCGGTCGGCGCTGCACAGCCGTCTGTCCGAGCAGGATGCCAACGAAGTGATCGCGGAGCTGGCGGACAAGAACATCGAGGCGAGCAAGCAAGTCGACAAGGACGGCATGACCGTCCTGGTCGAGCCCGCCGACATGAACAGCGCCGTCCACGTACTCGAAGCCGCCGGCCTGCCCCGGCGCTCACGTTCCAGCCTGGGGGATATCTTTCGCAAGGAAGGGGTCATTTCCACACCGCTGGAAGAACGCGCTCGCTACATCTACGCGTTGTCCCAGGAACTGGAATCGACCCTGTCTCAGATAGACGGCGTGGTGCTTGCTCGGGTCCATGTGGTGCTGCCGGAACGGGTCGCGCCCGGCGAACCGGTGCAACCGGCATCGGCCTCGGTGTTCATCAAGCACACCGGGGCGCTGGATCCCGACAGCATCACGCCACGGGTGCGTAACCTGATCGCCAGCGGGATCCCCGGCATGGCCGACGCGGCCCACAATGCGAGCAAGTTGTCAGTGGTCTTCGTGCCCACCGTGCCGTACCAGGAGCGGCGTAAAATGGCGCACTTCGGACCGTTCGTCATGCAAGCCGAAGAGGTCGCCTACTGGCGAACGGTCACTGTGGTGGCGGGCATCCTTTTGCTGAGCATCCTGCTGGGCGCCGGCTATGGTCTCTATCGGTTGTGGCGCAAGGGCGCCCTGACGCTGCCGCGCTTTCTCCAACAGAAGCTCGCCCGGCCGGACGCCCCCGCCGCGCCACCGGGCAACGCAGCGGCGACGTTGTTCGCGGTCAAGACGCCGGGCGCCGGCGCCCCTGACAAAGGGTCCGCCGCATGAACCCCGCGCTGGAGTGGGTTCACTGGTGGCACCACGCCTGGCGCCAGGCGGCCCCCGGATGGCAGCCGCCGGGTCTTGAGCGGCTGGACGCGCCACGCCTCGACACCCTCGCCCGCGGACACCACGCCGCGCTGGCCAGGCGCTTCGGCATGACGCCCGGCACGCCACCCAGGCCGAGCCCGGCGGTGCAGACCCTGCTTTGCGCGCCGACCGCGCTGGCCCTGGCCTGTGAACTGGTGGCGGCCACCTGTTCACCGTTGACGGCAGCCCCGACACTGTCGGCGCAGGACCGCGCCTGGTGCGAACGCACGGCCAAGGCACTGCGCCCCGGCCACTGGCTCGAACCGGAGCAGGATCCGCTCGCGCTGCTGCGGGCCTGGCTCGGCGAGCCGACCTGGCAGCGGGCGCGCCTGGCGTTCCCACGGGCAAGAATCATGGCCGTCGAGCGCAGCACCACACCCCGACCGCCTGCGGCCAGGCTCGACACGCTCTGGCAGTCCGCCTGCTGGAAAGCCGGGCAAAGCCTGGCGCTCCCCACCTCTACCGCCAACGACACGGAGATGCACGATGCTCGCCCGGCGCTCGCTTGAACTACGTCCCGAAGGCCAGGGCTTGTTACAGCCTTATATCGCTCGCGAAACCCTGGCCGACTGCGCCCGTGCGCAACGTGTCATCGAACGCGCCAGGGAGCAGGCCGCGCAATTGCTCGAACAAACCAATGAAGTGGCCGAGGCGAAGGTACTGCAAGCCCAGGCTCGATTCTGGGACAAGGCCGACGCTCTGCTCAGCACATGGGAGGCGCAACGCCAGGCAATGTGGGAACAGATCGAAAGCAGCGCTGCACGGCTGGTCAACGAAGCCTTGCGCACGCTTCTGGACGAGGTGCCCGAACCTGCGCGCATCGATGCGCTCGTGCGCCAGTTGGCCTCGGGGCAGCGCGATCCGAGCGATGCCACCCTGTACTGTCATCCCGAGGACCTGGCGAGCCTGACCCGCAGCCTCGGCAATACCGGCCCACAACCCTGGACACCGGTGGCCGATGCCGGCATGAAGCGTCACCAGGTGAAACTGCAAACCCCTGGCGGTACATTCCAGCTCGACTGGCCCGGCGCCGTGCAAGCGCTGCGAGTGCCAGAGCCCCAACCATAAAGAAACACAACCATAAAACCAGCCCCCACCTGTGGGAGCAAAGCTTGCTCGCGATCGCGGCAGACCTGCCGACATCGCATCCGGCGGTCACGGCCTGATCGCGAGCAAGCCTTGCTCCCACAATCTTTCTGTTCTCCTCGCGGAACCGCCACGGGTGTAACCACCACTCACCGGGTGAACACGCCCAAGCCCGGAGGAACCGTTTATGTCTTCTATCGATGCCCTGCAGCGCCGCCTCGACACCTACTTCCAGCGCGCCACCGACAACGTCAACAACGCGGCAATGAATGCTGCACAGAGCCAGTCCCTGGACGACATGCACACCTTCCTCACCAGCATGAACGGCATGTCGGTCGCGGTAACGGCGGCCACCCAGCAGACCACGGCCCACCACAACCTCGCCAAGGCGATCATCGATGCAATGCCATGAGCTGCGCGCACAGCTCATCCGCTGGAGCGCCGGTGCCGACGAACCCGCGCCTTTCACCCTGGTCATCGACGACGGCGACGTCACCTTCGACAAACTCGAAGGTGCGCTGCTGCTGTCGGTCGAGCTACCCGCCTGCGTGTCCAACGAGGCGGCCCTGGAAGAAGTGCTCCGGCTGGCCCACCCGAGTCTTTCGCGCTTCCCCGGAGCCCTGGCGCGCTCTGGCGACGATGCCCGGTTATGGCTGATGGCGCAGTTGGCTCCGGACGGACACGTCGACGACTTGATCGAATTACTCGAAGCGCTGCTCAACCAGCGCGACACCTGGCAATCGATTCTGCAAAAAGCCCCACGTGGTGCGGCAGCGCCCGTGGCGCGACGGCCCTCGCACACTCATTTCCTCGGCACAGGACTCCGACATGCCTAACCAGTGGTTTATGCCGTACCGCTTGATGACCGAAGGCAACGCTCGTCTTCGCCAGTTGATCGCGCAGCGCTGGGCGACGCCCTCGCTGATCGCCCTGATGCTGGCCGGCTCGCTTGGCCTGGCAGCACCAACCCAGGCGGCCGTGCCCACCGATTGGAAAAACACCCCTTATGCCTATGACGCCCAGGCCACGCCGCTGACCAAGGTACTCGATGACTTCGCCAATACCTTCGGCGTGCAACTGGTGATCGACGGCACCGTCAAGGGCACGGTGGAAGGCCGGATGCGTGCGGAAAGCCCCCAGGCGTTCCTCGACAGGCTCGGGTTGGAGAATCGCTTCCAGTGGTTCGTGTACGGCAGCAGCCTGTATGTCAGCCCGTTGCAGAACCAGCGCTCCAAGCGCCTGGAAGTGTCCGCCGATGCCGTACCGGACATGAAACAGGCGCTGACCGATATCGGCCTGCTGGACCCGCGCTTTGGCTGGGGCGAATTGCCCGACGAAGGCGTGGTGCTGATCACCGGCCCAGAACGCTACGTGCGTCTGGTGACGCAATTCGCCAAGGCGCGCAAGACTCCCGAGGAGAAACAGGAAGTCATCAGCTTCCCGCTGCGCTACGCCACCGCAGCCGACCGCAACATCAAATACCGCGGCGACACCTTGGTCATCCCCGGCGTCGCCAGCATCCTGCGCGGTCTGCTGGAGAACCGTGGCTCGACTTCCGGCGCGGCACCCACGGCCCTGCCCCAAGCGTCGTTCCAGAACATGCAGGGCAATCAATCGATGGCCATGGGCAATATCGAACAACTGGCCTTCAACGGCATGGGACGCCCGAACACTACCCGCGTGCAGCCCGGCGATAGCGGCGGTGGAAGCCGCGGCAAGATCCGCGTCGAGGCCGATGTGCGCAACAACGCGGTGCTCATCTACGACGCCCCCAAGCGACGGGAAATCTACACCCCACTGATCCGCGACGTGGACGTGCCGCGCAAGCTGGTGGAAATCGACGCGATCATCCTGGACATCGACCGGACCCAACTGGCCGAGCTGGCCTCCAACTGGAACGTCGAGAGCGGCGACCTGATCGGTGGCGCCTCGATGCTGCGTCCCGGTGCCAGCTCGACGGTATTCATCCAGGACTACGGCGACTTTTCCGCGCAGTTGCGCGCCCTGGAAGGCCGCGGCCTGGCCTCGGTGGTCGCCAACCCCTCGGTCCTGACCCTGGAGAACCAGCCGGCAGTCATCGACTTCAGCCGCACCGAATACCTCTCCGCCATCGGCGAGCGCGTGGCCAACATCGAACCCATCACCGCCGGCACCAGCCTGCAAGTGGTGCCGCATGCCATCGAGACCGGCGGGCACAAGCAGATCCAGATGGCCCTGGACATCGAAGACGGCCGTATCGAACCTTCGGAAGTGGGCCAGCAGACGCCCAGCGTGCGCCGCGGGGTGGTCAGCACCCAGGCGGTGATGGGCGAAAGCCGCTCACTGGTGGTGGGCGGGTTCCACACCGAGGAAACCGGCGACAACCTGGAGCGGGTGCCTTGGCTGGGGCGCATCCCACTGGTGGGGCCGCTGCTGTTTTCGTCGACGACCCGCCAGACCAGTCGCCGGGAGCGGGTGTTCATCCTGACGCCACGCCTGATCGGCGACCAGGTCGACCCGGCCCGCTACATCTCGACCCTCGACCGCGAACAGGTCGACAGCGCCATGGCGCGCGTGGAAGAGCGGCGCAACGGCAAGCGCCCGGTCGGACGCCTGGAGGTCAGCGACGTGCTCGCCCGCCTGGCCGACGGCAACATTCCGGCTTCGTTCAAACAGGCCGATTCGATTCCCTATTCCCCCGAGACGCTTTGCGCCTTGCAGCCCGGACTGACACTGGATGCCTCGCGCGCGCAGTGGTTCGCCGGCCCCGACTACGGCATCGCCGTGGGCGTGGTGCGCAACGACGGCCAGCGGCGGCTGCGCTTCGATGAAGCGAGCTGCGGCAGCCGCTGGACGCTGGCGGCCTCTGCCTGGCCGAAAGTGTGGCTGGAACCCGGCGAGGAAACCGAAGTGTTCGTGGTCATGAACCAGCCCGCTCGCGTGCCGGGTGGCGAACGCCCCTCCCTATTGCAAACCACCGCGAGGATGACCCCATGAGTCGCACACCGCTGCTGCTCGCCGTACTCCTGAGCCTGCCGGTATTCGCCGGCTGCGCAAGCCGCTCGGGCTGCCAGGCCGGTTCCTGCGAACGGGCCGAGCCCGACCACGCGCGAATCGTCGTCTGGTGGTCGCCCGGCATGCGTGGCGGCCTCGGCTCCCCCGAACACCCTCTCGACCACAGCGTCGTCCCTCTGGAGGACTGAATCGGCATGTCTTTCTCGGTGCAAAGCGCAAACACTCGCCAAGCTTTCCAAAAGAACATCATCGCCGGCATTGCGACGTATTGGGAAATCGCCCCCGGCATCGAGTTCGGCTTGAGACGCGAGCCTCACAGCGTGGGTCTCGCGCTACAAGTACAAAGCCAGGTGCTACGCGCCAACCAGATCCAGCAGGCGCTCGAACGGCGCTTCGCCAATCCGTTGGAATACGCTCAACTGTTCGTGTTCCTCGACCCACAGCGAGCGCTCGTGGTGTGGCAGGCGCTGCCGGATTCCTCCATCACATCTGAATTGCTCGACGAGATCCAGTCCCGACAGCTGTCGCTGCTGGGCCTGGAAGACCTCGATGATCGTCCAGCCACCTACTGAGGTTCATCATGACCGCCGCACCGCTCGCCCAACGTTTGATCTCGGCCCTCGCCGATCATCTGCACGCGGACCTGCAACTGGAGCAAGGCGTATGTGCGCTCTACGACAAGAGCCACCGCGAAGCGGTGGTCATCGAGTTGCCCGAGCACAGCGACATGGCCATTCTCCACTGTGCGATCGAGGTGACGGCCCACGCCCCGGGCCTGCACAAGCGCCTGCTGGAACTCAACTTTCGCCTGGACCTGCTCGGCGGCAGTTGGCTGGCCCTGGACGACAAAGCCTGTGTTCGCCTGTGTGCCCACAGCGCGTTGTCGGCGCTGGACGAAACCCGGTTCTGTCACTGGGTGGTGGGCTTCGTCGCTCAGGTCAACGAGGTACGCCCGCGCATCCTCGACCTGGCCAAGCCTGGCGAACCCCGCCCGACGTCGCTGGCCATGGGCCGCACCCGGCTGGGCTGATCCGTCCCATCGAGCCCCACCAGGCAGGCCTGGCGGGGCCGTGGGCCATGCCAGGTTTCAACGCAGTTTCATCGCTTCACCACCCTCCTGCATGACCTTCCTGGCGCTGTCCAGGAAGCCCTTGGTGACCTCTGTCACCGTGTCGCTCATCAGCTTGGTCATGTCCGCCGCGCTCTTGACCTGCAGCAGCGCCGCCTGGCGCTCCTCCATGCCCATCTGAAGTTCGAACTGACGCTCCATCAACTGGCGCTGACGGGTCTCCATATCCCGCAGCATCGTTTGCTCGGAAGTGGGTGGCGTCGGTGGCGGCGTCGCTTCATTCGTTTCGGGAGATGGCCGTGGTTGTGGAGGCTGGGACCTGGAACGGGGCGCGCGGGTTTCCTCCCGCGTGCGCGTTCGACCGCGCTGGTGTAGCGCCGGAGGCGTTGAGGACGAGCGCCCTCGCGCCTGCAGGCTCTGGCTGGTGCGGCGTTGCTGGGCCTCATGGGGCTGCTGGCTCAATGAGGACGAGTTGGACAGCAGATTGCTGTCGACCCCGCGCAAGGCGCCTGTGCGCCCGACAAGGCTTGGGTCATGGGGCATGGGAAATTCTCCAGTGGGTTGCTCATGGAGGGTGGCGAGCCATAGCGGCAAGCCGGCAGCGCCAGAACGAATCCGGCTCATCCCCTGAGTGGCAACGACCCGTGCATCGGTTCCCTTGCGTGGCGTCAGCGCCGGTTCAACTCCGGAATCTCGATCACTTCGGCCTTGGCCTCATCGTCCAGCTCCCGCAGCACCCGGTAAATGTGCGCCACCGCCTGGAGCGTCTCGCGGGGGATGAAACCGCCGACGTCCTCGCGGTAGATCGTCCGTGCCAGCCAGATGCACTGGATGACCGGGATCCGCGCCGCCTTGGCCCGCTCGATCAGCGCACGGGCCTCGGCATCGACGCCTTTGACGATGAGCTGCGGCAGCGCCGTTTCCTCGGGCCGGTAGCGCAGCGCGACGGCAAAGTGAGTGGGGTTGACCACCAGCATGTCGGCGTCTTCCACCGGCTTGGCTTCCTTCTCGGCGGAAGGCCCGGCCAACTGCCGGGCCAGGTTGCGGCGATGCATCTTGACGTGCGGATCGCCCTCCATCTCTTTGAACTCCTTGCGCACCTCTTCCTCACTCATGCGCAGGCGCTTGGCGAAAAAGTACTTCTGTAGGCCGAAGTCGATGATTGCCAGCACCAGCAGCACCCCCAGACATGTGTGCATGATGTGCCGGAACAGGCTGGCCAACCCGCGCCAGTAGGTTTGCAGATCGCTATTGACCAGACTGACCAACGCCCCGAGCGCAGGCATCGTGACCAGATACAGCACGGCCGCGATGAACACCGCCTTGACCAGCCCCATGAACAGGTTGATCAGCGCCTGTCCGGAAAACATCTGCTGGGCCTGATTCATCGGGTTCAGACGATTCGGGTCAGGCGTCAGGGCCTCGGGGGAGAACAGAAAACCGAACTGTATCCAGCCGGCCACCAGCCGCGTGGCAATCGCCAGCCCTACGGTCATCAGGGTGAAACTGAGGAGCACGCTGCCGGCATGGGCCAGGGTTTCCTCGAAGGCCCGCGTGAAGTCGACATCCAGCCGATGCAGCGGGAAGGCCACCAGGTCTTGCAGCGCCTGCATGCTGTCGTCGGCCAGCGTCAGCGCCACTTCGGTGATCGCCGCCAGCACCAGCAGGCTGCTGAGGTCCTGGCTCTGGCCTACCTGGCCTCTTTTGCGCGCGTCGCGAATCTTCTTCGGCGTCGCGCTCTTGGTTTTTTCGCCACTGTCTTCGCTCATCGGGCCCCTCCTTCAGGGCGCCTGCAACAGCAGGTCGAGCAGGTGCCGGATCTCCCCATAACGGATGAGACGACCGGTCATCGCGTCCCACAACGTAGGCAGGTAGAACAGCAAGAAGCCCAGGCCGATCAGGCTCTTGGCCGGCATGGCGAGGACAAATACCTGCAATTGCGGGCTGTACAGGCTGAGCAGTGCCAGGCTGAATTCCACCAGCAACAGCAGGCCAATGAACGGCGCGGCGTAGAGCAGCATGTGCATGAACATCTCGGCGAGCAGGCCGAGGAACACGCCGAAGCCATCCGCGCCGGGCAATGGGAACCAGGTCGTGGGCGACCAGACCAGGTAGCTGTCCCAGATCACCTGGGTCAGGGTGCCGATGCCCAGGGTAGCGACCAGCAGCAGGATGATCATCTCCTTGAACAGGTGGCCCAGCGGTGTGGTATCGGTGCCCAGGGCCGGGTTCAACTGGCCGCCGATGAGCGCACCGCGCTGGTTGTCCAGCAGGGCCCCCACCGACTCGTACAGCCAGAACGGCATCGCCAGCAACACCCCGAGCAAGAGGCCCAGGATCAGTTCCTTGACCATCAAGCCGCCCAGCGAAAGCCAGTTCACCTGGGCGTCGATCAGCGCCTGGCGAATGCCGGGCGCCGGCAACATGGCCAGGGCGAAGACGATGGCATGGCGTGGCAGGCCGCGCAGGTGCTGGAAGCAGAACACCGGCACCAGGTAGGCGACCGGGTAGATACGCGCCATGCCGAGCGCCACCGACAACAGCAGGTCGAAATAGGGCAGGAACGCCGAGGCCGCCATCAGGTGTTGGCCATCATTTCAAAGGCCCGGCGCAGCAATCCCATCAGTTCCCCGCCCACCCAGCGCCCGGTCACTAGCAGGGTCAGCCCCACCGCCACCAGCTTGATGCCGAACGGCAACGTCTGGTCCTGGATCTGCATCAGGGCCTGCACCAGCGAAGTCAGCACCCCCACCAACACCGCCACGATCAAGGGCGGCGCGGACAGCAGGACCACCAGCAACATGCCTTCCTTGAACAGCGTCATCGCGTCCATCACAGGTCCTCACAGGTAGGAATAGAAGAGGCTGTCCAGTAGCTGCGTCCAGCCCTGGGCAAGCACGAAGACCAGCAACTTGAGCGGCAGCGAAATGGTCATGGGCGCCACCATCTGCATGCCGAGCGCCAGCAGCAGGTTGGACACGATCAGGTCGATGACGATGAACGGGATGTAGATCAAAAAGCCCATCTGGAAGCCGGCTTCCAGCTCCGACAGCATAAACGCCGGGATCAATAGCATCAGGTCGTCGCGACTGGCCTGCTCGGCGCGTTCCTTGGGCCACATGCGCTGGGTGTTCTCGAGCAGGTGGGTGAGGATGTCCGGGTTGGTGTTGCGCGCCATGAACGTTTGCAGCGGCTTGATCGCATTCAGCGCCGAGCCCTGCAACGCCTCGGTGTTGCTGAAGTCCAGCGGCCGCTCTTTCAGCGCTTCGGCGACGTTGTGGCCCACCGGCGCCATGATGAACAGCGTCGCGGCCAGCGCGATGGCATACAGCGCCATGTTCGGCGGCACTTGCTGCACGCCGATGGCGTTACGGGTAATGGTCAGCACAATGGCGATCTTGAGGAACGCGCTGCAGATGATCAGCAGCAGCGGAACCAGGGATATCCCGCCGATGAACAGCGCCAGCAGAAAGGGGTCGACCCCCTGGAAGCTCATCCAGCCACATCCACGCGGACGATCTGCAAGCCCAGCCGGCCATCGACCTCCACCAGCTCGCCATGGGCCACGGGCCGCTCGCCATAGAATAAGGCCCCCGCCCCCGCCGCGACGCCCTGCACTTGCAGCACGGCACCGGGGGCCAGATTGCGCAGCTCACCCAGGGTCAGATGCAGGTGACCGCAACGGACCGTGAGCGCCAGCGGCAGGTCGTCGAAACGTTCAAGATGATCGACGGCCGCCTGTGGCGCAGCCGGTGCGTCCTCGGCGTCGGCTTCGGTAGCGGCCTGATTCAAAGAGGCCGGGTCGAACGCCTCGGGGTCCTGGTCGTCGGCGGCGTAGCGAGCGGTGTCGTCCCATTCGGGCGTCAGGATGTCGGTGTCGGCGGTGCTGCTCATATCGGTCTCCTCAAGCGCGAGTACGGTCAGGTGCAACGGTGCGGCGTGGCTGTGCACCTGCACATGTAGGCAATGCCGACCCAGGCGAACCAGGCCTTGGCCGGATGAATCGAACAGGTGTGTCTCGGGTATCACCACGTCACCGGGGCGCAGGGCGGCGAGCTGTCCGGTGGCCAGGGCCAGGTGTCCGACCAGCAGCGGTACACGAAAGCCGAAGTGCTCGGTCCAGGGCGCGGCCCGCCGCTGCCAGGGTGCGGCGTCGAGCAGGCCCAGCAGGGTCTGGCCGGGGATTTCCAGGTGGCTGACCACGCTTGCCGATCCCAAGCGCACGTCGAGTCGACAGGCAATGCCGCTGACCTCGGTCGCGACCTGCGGTTTGAGAAAGCCGAAGGCTTGGCGCAGAGGTTCGCTCAAAACCTGGTGGAACAATGACCAGAACCACTCGTCATCCGGTCCCGGCTCGGCGGGCAACGCCACCGGGCATTCACCGAACAGGCTCAGCGCCGGGCCGGGCTCGCCCAGAACAAAGGCCCCGTGGGCACACTCGAACGCAGCGGGCGCCGTGCCCGTGGGACCGTTGCCCAGTCTCAGCGTCAGCAACCCCGCCTCGCCTGCCACGTCGAACGGCAACTCGACGCCAGCCCCCAGCCGTTGGCGGGCGACGGCTTCTTCAGCGCTGACCGATGGCAGCGGCAGTGCAAATGCACCCATGTCAGTCGTCCTCCTCTACGCGTGCCACGTGCACGCTGACCGGTTGTCCCAGGCTTTGCGTCAAGGCGTCCTCAAGTTGGCCGCTTCGGCTCGACAGGCGTGCCTGTACTTCATCGCTTTCGCCACTCAGGCCGATGTCCCAACCGGGACTACTGTCCAGTCGCCGTGCCAGCACCTTGATTCGCCCCAGGTGCGGCAGGTGCAGCAACAGGTCCAATTGCCGGTCCTGAGTGGCACACAAGCGTGGCGTGAGCTGATCGACAAACGCCTCCACATCGCTGCCCTCCAGGCCCACCAGGCCCGACAGCGATCCAGCTCCGGCGGTGTCCTGCTGTAAGCCGCCCTCCGGCGCATCGACCCACTGGCGGAACCAGTAGCCGTCGCTGCGACCGACCATGGCCTCCGGATCGCGATCAGTGGCGGGCGTGCAATCGCGCAGCACCGAGCGTGTCGTCCGGCTCGCCTGGGCCGGTGGTGGTTCGTACCCACGCAGCGGGTGGCGAACCAACGGGCTCGGCGGCTCGTGCCGAGGTAACGGTTCATGGCGTACGGGACGTTCATTCATCGCAAGACTCCTGCGCCAGGCGCTCCATCAACGCCTTGAGCTTTTCCAGGTCGCGGCGACGTCCGCGCAGGCGCTGCTGTGCCGCTTCCGTGTCCTGTGCCTGGCGGGCCTGGGCCGCGTCCAGCGCCTGCAAGCCCTGGGCTTGCTCGGCCAGCTCGCCCATCAGACGGCGTTCCTGGGTACTCCAGGCATTCAGCTCGACCACGCTCAGCGCTCGCCCCCGGTGTTCGTCGCACAGGGCCGCGCGTTGCACTGCCTGGCGCTCGCTGGCCGCCTGCAATTGCGCCCGTGCGGCTGCCGCCTCGGCTTCGCGTTCACGCAGCAAGTCACGGGCCTGGCGCCACGCCCGCTCGGCCTGCGCTTCACGGTGACGACGCACCGGCGCCAGGGCATCCAGATCAGCCTGGGACATAGGCGGTCAACTGTTGCAGGTGGGCGAGGGTCGACGGCATTGGCTCCGGCTCGCGCAGGTCCTGGCGCAGGAACCCGTCCAGCGCCCCGCGTGACTCCACGGCCAGGTCGGTCAGCGGATCAGCGCCGGCCTGGTACTCGCCCAGGCGCAGCATCAGTTCGATCTGGTCGTAGGCCGACAACAACCGACGCAGGTTGACGCCCGCCCGCAGGTGTTCCGCCTCGGCCACATTGGCCAGGGTCCGCGACAGGCTCGCCAGCACGTCGATGGCCGGGTAGTGCCCGCGCTCGGCCAGCTTGCGCGACAGGACGATGTGGCCGTCGAGCAACGAGCGCACTTCGTCGGCCACCGGATCGTTCATTGAGTCCTGCTCGATCAGCACGGTGTACAACGCGGTGATGGCGCCATCGTGGGTCAGCCCGGCGCGTTCGACCAGGCGCGGCAGCAGGCTGTAGACCGACGGCGGCAGGCCGCCGCGCCCCAACGGCTCACCGGCGGCCAGGCCGATTTCACGCTGGGCCCGGGCAAAGCGGGTCAGCGAATCGATCAGCAACAGGACGCGCTGGCCGTCGGCCCGAAAGCCTTCGGCCAGTGCCGTCGCGGTGAAGGCTGCGCGGGCGCGCTCCATGCTGGAGCGGTCGGACGTGGCGCACACCAGCACCGCACGGGCCCGGAGTTCGTCGTCGAGTTCGTGGTCGAGGAACTCGCGCAGTTCGCGTCCACGCTCGCCAATCAGGCCGAACACGATCACGTCGCAATCGACGTTGCGGGCGATCTCCGCCAGCAGCGTGGTCTTGCCGCAACCGGCACCGGCGAACAACCCCACGCGCTGGCCTTCGCCGAGGGTCAGGGGCCCGTCGATGGCCCGTACGCCGGTGGTCAGGGCATGCTGGATGCGGGGCCGGGCGGTGGGTGGCGGGGCTTCGCCAATCACCACCGAAGCGTTCGCCACGGACGCATCGGCAAACGCACCGACGCCGCCGTCCACCAGCGGCCGACCGAACCCGTCCAGCACCTGGCCGAGCAACTGTGGCCCCACGTGCACCCGATGCGGCATGCCCAACGGTTCCACGGTGGCACCGACGCGCACGCCTTCCAGGCCACCCAACGCACTGAGTAAGGCATCGTGCTGGTCGAAGCCGACGATCTCGGCGAGCAATGGCTCGCGCCCATCGCGCTCGACGCGGCAGAGATCGCCGATCTGCGCCCCAGGCAGCCGGCATTGCAACAGGATGCCATTGACCCGTTGCACCCGTCCGCGCACCGCGACCGGCGCGAACCGCTGCAGACGCGCTCGCTGGGTGCTTTCCCAGGCTTGCAGGCGTGCAGCCGCCGCATGGGTCATCACCAGGTGACCTCGTAGCGCTGATCACCCTCGAAGGTCACTTTGTCGTTGCCGATAGCAGTCAGGCGCAAGCCATCGATCTGATCGCCGAGAAACAACCGACGGCCGTCGGACGTAACGACATGGCCGCGCTTGCCACCGACGATCTGGGCAATCTGGAACGGCAACTGCGTCAAACGTTCCTGCACGTTGGCGGTGACCGGGACCGGGGTTTCGTAGCGTTCGTTGAAACGTTCGACCAGGCGCTCGACCACCGCCAGGCGCTGGCGCGGCAGCTCGCCCACCAGCGCCAGGCGATCGTCTCGGGACTCGACTTGCACCTGCGCCGCCAGGTCACGCTCCTGCAGCATGCGATCCAGCTCCAGGCGCACCGCCGCGACATTATCCAGCGTCACCTTGCTGCGCTTGAGCGCCTGGGCCGGGCCGGGCGCCACGGGCTGCGCCGGCTGGCTGGTAAAGGCCCAGGCACTGGACGCCACGGTGATCACGGCGGCAGCAATGGCCAGGCGCCTGGGCCACGACGGTCGGGCCGCCGATTTCGGATTGTCCGGGCCGCCTGTCGCAGACGCAGGGTTTTGCAGCGTCGCCTCCTGCGGCCACGGCTGGTCGGCCGGTGCGAGGCACAGCCAGATACCGGCGACGACAAAAGGCGCGTTGATCGCCAACGGCTCCGTTGGCGCCCAGGGTTGGCCCTGTGCATCGCATACCGCGCCATCCAGCAGCTCCAGTCGCCACTGTTCTTCGATCCGGCCCAGGCGTACGTGCCGGGCGCAGATGCCTGGATCGTAGAGCGCCAGGTCAGCATCCTCCGCCGCCCCGACGACCCACTCATCGCCCACCAATGGCAAGGCCGCACCCCGGTGCAGACCACTCAATACCCGCAACTCGAACATGGCCAACTCCTCAAGGGGCGACATCGTTCGCCCTCACCTGTCGTGGGCGGGACACCCGCAGGCTCCCACCCGTGTTATGTGCAATGCGTGCAAGCGCCCCGCCACGCCGCCGAAGCCGGCTGTGCTCAGGCGGCAGCCTCTACCCGCAGTTGTTCCTGCTCGAGATCGAAGCGGCCCAGCACGTTGACCTGGGCGTTGCTGTTCAACTCGCTATAGGCGAGCACCGGCACGTGGTTGAACTCGTCGCGCAACAGATCGCGCAACGGTGCGCGCAGATCCTGGGCCACCAACAGCACCGCCACGCGCTTGGCACGCAGCGGAAAGCCTTCGCGCAACTGCAAGACCAGCGCTCGGGTGTGCCCGCTTTCCAGGGCAAAGAAGGTTTCCGTCTGGGTCTGGCGCAGCGCATCGCGCAGCAGCGTTTCGGTCTCCGGAGTCAGCAGCCAGGCATGCAAACCCTCGGCGTCGCGGTACTGGTGATAAATCTGCGACTTCAGGGCGATGCGTGCGTAGTCAGTCAGGGCGCCGACGTCCCGTTCGTGCTGCCCGTGCTCGATCAACGACTCGGCGATCAACCGCACCGCCCGCAGCGGGACCCCTTCCCCGGCCAGGCGTTGCAGCACCGCCGCGAACCGCGCCAACGGCATGGTCCGCTGCAACTCCTGCACAAGCTCTGGCTGGCCGGCTTCGAGCCAACTGAGGATCGACTTGCTTTCCTGCAGGCCAAGGAACTGGGGACCGGTGGCGAACATCGCACGGCTCATGCGCTCCACCAGCAGCTCGGTGGCGGACACCGCCTCCACCCGCTCGTCCGCCAGCAGCGGGTCGTCTGGCAACAGCCACAACCACTGTTGCTCGTCACGCACCTCGCTGCCGACCTGCGCCTCGCGCGGTTCGAAAGGCAAGGGCCCGCGCGCCATCGCCACACGCTCGCCGAAGGTGGCGCGCAACATCGGCACCTCATGCACACAGAAGCGACATTCGTCGTCTTCGAGCAGCGTGCTGTATTCGATTTCAAAGGGCGGCAATGTCAGGCCAAAGCCGGCCACCAGCCCGTTGCGCTTCTTGCGGATGGTCTGGATGGCGTCTTCGGTGGCCGGGTGTCCCTGCATCGCCTTGGAAAACTGCAAGAGATAGGCGCGGGTCGGGTCGAAGCTGCGCAGGTCTTCCGCACCGTTCTGTTCGGGGGACAACGCCGTCGGTGCCTGATCGCCTTGCCGTGTCTGCCGTGCGCGGGCATACAACTGGACGATCCCGGCCGTGCCGGTGATCAGGGCGATGACGATGAACACCAACGTCGGCATACCGGGCAGCGCGGCGAAGCCCAGCATCCCCACCGAGGCGATCACCCAGGCCTTGGGTTCGGCGGTCAACTGGCTGGCGATTTCCTTGCCGACGCTGCTTCCGGCCGGCTGCCCTTCCGGGGATACCCGCGTAATGATCATGCCAGCGGTAAGGGAAATCAGCAGTGCAGGAATTTGCGCAATGAGACCGTCGCCGATGGTCAGTACGGAATACAAGTGCATCGATTCGGAGGCGCCCATGTCGTGCTGCATCATGCCCACCGAGAAACCACCGATGAGGTTGATCACGACGATCACCAAACCGGCGATGGCGTCGCCCTTGACGAACTTCATCGCCCCGTCCATCGCCCCGAACAATTGGCTTTCCTTGTTCAGCTCTTCGCGACGGCGACGGGCTTCGCTGACATCGATCAGGTTGGCACGCAAATCACTGTCGATGGACATCTGCTTGCCCGGCAGCGCGTCCAGGGTGAAGCGCGCCGCCACCTCGGCGACACGCTCGGAGCCCTTGGTGATCACCAGGAAGTTGACCACCGTCAGGATCATGAAGATGACCAACCCGACGGCCAGGTTGCCGCCGACCACAAAGTTGCCGAACGCCTGGACGATATGCCCGGCATCGCCTTGGAGCAGGATCAACCGAGTGGTCGCCACCGACAGCGCCAGCCGGAACAGCGTGGTCAGCAGCAACACCGCCGGGAACGAAGAAAAGGCCAACGGACGAGGCAGATACAGCGAGAGCACGATCAGCAGGCAGGAAATGCAGATGTTGACCGCGATCAGCGCATCGACCACCGAGGTCGGCAGCGGCAGGATCAACATGAACACGATGCCCAGCACCACGAACGCGCCGGCCACCTCAATGCGCCGCACCGCTGCGCCGGCGACTTTGTTCAACAGGGCGATCATGCGTGCACTCCTATGATCGGTGCGCCGGTCTGCCCGCGAATCTCGCCACGGGAGCGCTCATCCAGCAGCACCAGCAGATTTTTCAACGCACTCTGCCGGCTCTTGCCATCGCGCCAGAGCGCCAGCGGCAAACGCTTGAGCATCGAATACAGACCGTTCAGGGAAACCAGTTGGTCGCGCTCCTCGTCGCCGCCGAGTTCACGTCCGATGCGGCGCACTTCGGCCGCCGACAAACCACTGGCCGCCACCCCGAGCATGCGCTGGAGCAACAGCACCGCAGTGAGCTGGCTGGTCGGGCAACTGCCGGCCAACTGCTCCAGCAACTGCCGACAGCTATGCAGCACGCTGCTGAGCTGGGTCGAAGCAGCCAGGCCGATCAGCAGCGCACGCAGCTTGGCGGTAGGGCTCGACGGGGTCTGTGCGGCGATGTCGTCTGCCAGGGCCCGGCGCATCATGTCCAGCCCCGACACGAACGCGGCCTCGCCGAACAGGCCGAGCAGCGCCTGCATCATGGTCGGCAGCGACTGCTTGAGCACCACGGTGTCGTAGTAGAGGCGACGCACCGCCTGGCGCAGCTGCGGATCACCGCCTGCCGCGCGCAGCGCCTCGGCGATGTTCATACCGGCCTGGATCTGCGCGCCATACTGTTCGCGCAACAATTGCAGGTAATCACGGGCCCGCTTGGCTTCGACCTGCCGACCCTGGGATTCGGCCTCGCGCAACACTTCTTGCAGGATCAGGTCGGTACGGGCCGGGTCCCCACCGGTGGCGTGCACCACGTCCTCGAGCGCCGGCTGGCTGTAGAGCAAGGTCCCGGCCTGGGCCGCCATCGCACTCAGGCTTTGCTTGCCGGGATGACCGAGTTGGTCGTACCACTCTTCCAATCGCTCACGCGTCTCGACTCGCGTCTGGCCGACCTCGCTGCGCGCGTTACGAATGCGTCGCTGGCTCAAGGCCTTGCTGTTGCGCTCCACGTGATGGCTGAAGGTCATGCCCACTTCTTCCATCGAATTGGACTGCACGGCCTGTTGCGTTTCGACAGGCTTGCCCACGCTCCCCAACGCCGAGGCGGCCTGGGCGAGATTGACGGCAATGCGCATGTTTGTCGGTGCTTCTACTTTCATGATGACCATGAGGCGTGGTTTCGGACGCTCAATGGGTGGCTGCGGTCCGCTCTTCGGTTCCATCCCTTCACAAGCTCTTTTTCGACGTCTCCAAAAGGTCGCGGCATCGCGCTTTTACACCGGGCCAGGCGGTGCAAATTATTGCAGTGGCGCCCGGGTCGGCTGTGCACGGGCCTGCACAGATAGAGTCACCGCTCTAATTGAAAAACTATAATTTTCAATGAGATAGGCATTAGAAATGGTTTGGCACAGGTCCTGCTGATAGGGGTTGTCGACATCCGATCGACGCTAAGCATCTTTTCAGAGGGATTCATTGATGAGCAGTCTGAACCTCGTGTCACCCCCGAAAACCTCCTCGCCAGGCATGACATTCGGCGAGGAGCGCAAACTGCGTCTGTTCGTACAAAAACGTGTACTCAACCAGGACGACGCCGACGACCTCATCCAACTCACCTATCTGGAAGCCTGGCGTAACCAGGAGAAATTCAAAGGACTGGCCAAGCCGGACACCTGGCTCTGCGGGATTGCCCTGAACCTGATCCGCAACCATTTCCGCCGCTACTACGCACAGCCGCCGCTGAGCACGTTCGATGAGAGCGAGTTTCATGAATCCAGTGACGACATCGACCTCAGCGAGCTGTGCGACAACCGTCGGCTGCTGGACCGCACGCTGTCGGCGATGGATGCGCTGCCCAAGGACATGCGCGAGACCTTGTGGACCGCCGTGGACACCGAGAGCAGCTATCGCGACGCCGCCGAACGCCTGGGCGTGCCCATCGGGACCGTGCGTTCGCGCCTGTTCCGCGCCCGCGAGCAACTCAAGCGAAGCGTTTATGGAGAAGCCCGATCATGACCACCAATCGCTTGAACAGCCGATCCGACCTGCCCCGTGGGGTACGTCGCTACACGCCCGACGACCTGCCGGTAATGACCGATATCTTCAACGAAAGCGCTCTGGGGGGCACCAGTTCCCCTGTGCTCAGAGCGTTTTCCCTGAAGGAAATGACGTTCTTCGTCGACTGCTTCGTCAAGGAAGGCGACCCGATCTACGTGCTGGAACGCGCAGGCGAAGTGGTCGCCTGGCTGATCGTCAACCGCTTCAGTTGGGGCGCCCAGGCCTGCCGGTTGACCGGCGAGGTGTCGATCTATGTGCGCCACGACCATGTGGGCAGCGGCGTCGGCATTCGCCTCGGCCAGGCCGCCGTGGTGTTGGCCCGACGCTATGGCTTCGAAACGCTGGTGGCCTGGATCATCGAGCATAACGAGGCCAGCAAACGCGGCGTGCAAGGCTTGGGCGCGACGCAATGGGGGCGGTTTCCGGGCATTGCCCGGTTCGCCGACTCGCGGGCCGATGTGGTCCTCTACGGGCTGCACCTGACACCGGATGTTTCGGCCCCCGCCACCGCGCATGTGCAGGAGGCGCACGTGGCGCTGGCGTAACCTCACGGCTCGCCCAACCAGCGTGTCGGGCGAGCCCTTCCTGCCATCGTCAGTCCACCGACCAGCGCACCGGCAAGGCTTGCGGCCCCCTGAAGTTGGGGACATAACGCCAGCGCACGGCCTCGGGCGCCACCGCCAGTTGCAGCCCCGGACAGCGCCTGAGCAAGGTGTTCAATGCGATTTCCAGTTCCTGCCGCGCCAGCGAGGCCCCCAGGCAATGGTGCGTGCCTTTGCCGAACGACAGGTGCGGGCAAGCCGGGCGGGTGATGTCCAGGGTGTCGGGATGAGGGCACAGCGCTTCGTCACGGTTGGCCGACCCCACCACCGCCATCAATAACTGCCCGCGCTGCAAGCGTTGCCCCGCCAACTCGGTGTCCTGGGTCACGAAGCGGACCATGGCCCGTTCCACCGACGAGTCATAGCGCAGCAATTCCTCGACGGCATTGGGCATCAGGCCCGGCTCTTCGCGCAGTTGAATCAGCGCCTGGGGATGCTGCACGAGCAGGTACACCGCATTGCCGATCATCGACGCCGCCGTTTCGTGCCCGGCGATGATGAGCAGCGCGATCATGCTGCACAGCTCGCTGGTGCTGAGTACGTTGCCCTCTTCCTCGACCTGCACCAGCGCAGACACCAGGTCGTCGGTCGGCTGCGCCCGGCGCTGCTCGATCAAGGTCAGCATGTAGGTCGCGAACTCGCTGTAGCAACGCTGCAACTCGCTCAAATCGTGCCCGACCTGCTGGACAATCAAGTGGGACCAGCGGCGGAAATCATCCCGATCCCGGGCGGGCACGCCGAGCAATTCGGCGATGACGATGATCGACAAGGGAAACGCGTACTGGCTCACCACGTCCATGTGCCCGCCCGGCCCGGCCTGGTCCAGCAGCGTCTCGGCGATCTGCTCAATGCGCGGGCGCATGGCATTGACCGCCTTGAGCGTGAACGCCTTGTTCACCAGACGACGCAAGCGGCGGTGGCGCTCGCCGTCGCGGTTAAGCATGTGGTCGTTGAGAAACGCGATGGACTGCTCGCCGCCCATCATCGCCGCGAACTGCGGGCTGATCCGGGCCGGGTCACGGGCGAAGCGCTCGCTGTCCAACAACACCGTCTCGACTTCCCGGACCCCGGTGACGTACCAGATCGGCAACTGCCCTTGCGGCTGGCTGAGAAACACCGGCGCGACCTCGCGCAGCGTCGCATAGTGCTGGTAAGCCAAGCGGCGAAAGGCATCGCTGTTGAAATCGAGGCTGTCGGGATCGACCCAGTTGGTATCGACGCGGTTGGAATCGACGCAGTTGGAATCAAGGGTACGCTCGTACGCCATGGACATGCTCCAGAAACAGGATCGTTGACCCTGAGTGGCCTGGCGTGCAGAAAAGATCCATCAGCAGGCGCCTGGGCAAACGGCTGAACCGTTTGCATCGCCGCGCTCACTCAGGAGGGACCTTTTCTCTTTTCTGGAGCTGACATGACGCGCACACCCGTAGTCCATGGCCATTGCGATCCTCGCTTCGAACCGGTCAGGGCGGCCTTCATCCAACTGATGCAAAGCCCCTTCGAACGCGGCGCCGCCCTGTGCATGCAGATCGACGGCGACACGGTGATCGATCTCTGGGCCGGCATGGCCGGGCCCGAACCGGATCGCCATTGGCAACACGACACCCTGCTCAACCTGTTCTCCTGCACCAAGCCCTTCACGGCGGTGGCGATCATGCAACTGGTGGGCGAAGGCCGCCTGGACCTGGACGCCCCGCTCTGCCAGCACTGGCCGGCCTTCGCCGATGCAGGCAAGGCCTCGATCACCTTGCGTCAGGTGCTGTGCCACCGAGCCGGGCTACCGGCGCTGCGCACGCCGTTGGCGCCGGAAACGCTGTACGACTGGGACACCATGGCGCAGCTGATTGCCGGGGAACAGCCCTGGGCCGGCGCCGGCGAACGGCAGACCTATTCGCCCTTGCTGTTCGGCTGGATCCTGGGCGAACTGCTGCGTCGGGTAGACGGCCTGCCTCCCGCCCAGAGCATTTGTCGCCGGGTGGCCGCGCCACTGGGGCTGGACTTCCACCTGGGCCTGGACGACGCGACCATGGCACGCTGTGCCTACATGGCACGGACCAAGGAGGAGATCGACGACGAAGCCTTCGGGCGGGTGCTCCAGGACGTGCTCACCGCACCGACGGCGATGAGTGCGCTGGCCTTCGCCAACCCGCCGATGGTGCTCGGGCGCAGCAACGAACCCGGCTGGAAGCGCATGACCCAACCGGCCGCCAATGGGCACGGCAACGCACGCAGCCTGGCGACGTTCTACGCCGGCCTGCTCGACGGACGCTTGCTGGAATCGCCGCTGCTCAATGAAATGCTGCGTGAACACAGTGCCGAATACGACCCGACGCTCCAGACGCCGGCGCGCTTCGGCCTGGGCATCATGCTCGACCAGCCGAACGTGGCGAATGGCAGCTATGGCATGGGCGCCGAGGCGTTCGGCCACATGGGTGCGGGCGGCACCGTCGGTTTCGCCGACCCGGAGCGCGGCGTGTCGTTCGGCTTCGCGTGCAATACGATCGGTTCCTACGTGCTGATGGACCCGCGCGGCCGGCACCTGGCCAACGTCGCGACGAGCTGCTTGTAGCTCCCCCGACCAGCGCTGCGCCCCGCCCCACGGGGCGAGCGTTGGCTCACGCCCCTGGCGGCACGTTGGCCTCCGCGACCTGCGTTCCCACTACATCGGACTCAGGCACGGCGACTCGCGGCTCTTCACTACCTGGCACCCGAGGCTGCGCTGCCCTGGCGATCATGTCCGGCTGCGCGCTCAGTCGGCGCGAGGCCGCCATGGGCATCAACAAGCGCCCACTGGCACGCCCTCGCCCGGCCGGGTTGAGCATGCGCAACTCGCGCTCATGCACACCGGACAACACCGCCAGGTGCGCCAGGTCCACCGGCTGCGCCAGGGCGAGCATCTGGAAGTACGGCTGGTCGGCGATGGGCACCAGGTCGACGCCATAGTCCGCCGGCGCATTGACCAACTGCGACAGCGCCAGCAACCGCGGCACGTAGTTCTGGGTCTCGCCGGGCAGCGACAGGTTCCAATAATTGGTCGCTAGGCCGCGAGCCCGGTTACGCGTGATGGCGTCGCGCACGCGTCCTTCCCCGGCGTTGTAGGCGGCCAGTGCCAGCAGCCAGTCGCCGTCGAAGTAGTCATGCAGATAAGACAGGTAATCCAGGGCGGCGCGGGTGGAGGATGGAATATCGCGGCGCTCGTCATAGTCGGCGCGCTGCTGCAACTGATAACGGCGCCCCGTGGCCGGGACGAACTGCCACAGACCCATGGCCTGGGCCGGCGATTGCGCGTTCGGGTTGAAGCCGCTCTCGATGGCCGGCAACAGCGCCAGCTCCAGCGGCATGTTGCGCTTGCTCAACTCGCCGACGATGAAATGCAGATAGCGGCTGCCGGCGCGCCCGGTCTGGGTGAGAAACGCGGGGCGGTCCATCAGCCAGCGGCGCTGTTCGTCGATGCGCGCCACACCGCGCGCCTTGGCCTGCAACGAAAATCCCTGGCGCATACGCGCCCATAGGCTGCCGTCGCCTTGGGGAGACAGTTCTTCGATCTGAACGATCGTGTCTGTAGGGGCCGGCGTGCGCCAGCGCAACTGCGACCGATAGGGCTCGTTGGCGAACGGGTCGCCGATGGTCAGCTGCGGTTCGAGGTGCTGGCAGCCGTACAGCAAGGAGCCCACAACCAACATGGACAGGCCCCGGGGGACGAAGCGAAGGACCGGCGAACGTGAAAGTGAACGGGACATGGGCGGTCAACCTTGAATGAGGTGGCGCCAATGGGTGGCCGATCCCTGCCCGGCGGTTCCCATCCGGGCGGCATGACAGCGCCCCGTGGAACCGAAATGCCACCGGTGTCACTCACGAGGGCAGCAGGCGCTCGTCGCGCCTGGATGACAATGCGAGGTCAATCATGGCGTCACCCACCTATTGCAAGCTGATCGATCAGCTCTGTGCCCTCACGATGATTCCCACCCCGTCCGCGTTCTATGAACAGGCGAACCTGTCGGTGAAGGAGGTCGACTTTTCCCTCAAGCACACCCCCAGCGTGGGCGAAGGCGACGTGTTCATCTACGCCAGCTTCGGAGCGCTGCCAACCGCCAATCGCGAAGCCGTCCTGCAACGGCTGCTGGAAACCAATCTCTACCTGCTGAGCGGGCCGTTCTGCCCGTCCCTGTCCTACAACCGCGACAGCGAGCTGGTGATCCTGATCGGCCACGTGCCCCTGGAAAACCTCACCGCCGAACACTTGCTGGGACTGATGGGCGGTATCGCCGACATGGCGCTGATCTGGCGAGAAGGTTACTTCTTCGACGGCACCAGCCCGAACGACGCCGCCAAGGCTCCCCAGCGCAAATCCAACCCCCGTAGCACCGGGCTCAACAACGCCCTGTCAATCTAGGAGAGCACGACATGCCAGATTTATCCGTAGGACGAAGCACAAGTTCGGCGGCGTTGGCCCAGGACGATCGGATCACGCCGATCAGAAACAGCCTGTCCGAGCAGGTCCGCCCCTCCACCACGCCGCTGGTGCCTTATCACTTCGAAGGAAAACCGAGCGACGCCACCCAGCAAACCCTCAGGACCCGGCAGCAGCGCCTGACCGTACTGGTCAACAATCTCGGCAAGAAAACCCCTGATAGCGATCCCCTCGGCTATGCCCGTGAGCATATGAGCCTGGAAGGTAAAATCTTGGGCTTTGCGCCAAATGCAAGCTATCAGGACGTACAGAAGCAACTGGTCGAACTGGGCGGCACCCCCCACCCGATGCTGTCGGGCCAGGAAGAAACCGCCGAGTTCGTCAAAGACTTCAACGAATACCTGGGCATGAGCGAGAAAGACCGCAAGGAAGGCGGCGGCTTCAAAGCCGTCTGGGACAAGCACTGCGGGCGAGTGGGCGATACACTCGGCGCCTACCATTCACTGTGTCAGGAAGCCATCGAAGGCGTTCCGGAAGGGGATGAGCGTACGAATCTGCAAAGCAGCCATGATGCCTTCCGCGGTTATGCCAAAGGTGTCATGCAAGCCATGACGCAACAGCTGCCCGATCGCTTGAATACCTTTATGGGGAGCCGCATCGAGCACGCCCGCAGCGCGATGAACGACGACAGTCTTCCCCAGGCTGAACGAGAGCAGGCGACCACTGAACTGGACCAACTGATCAAGGTTCAGGTGGAGTTCGAAGCGTTAGTGGACAAAAAGGACGGCAACCCCAGCGAACTGACAACGGCGACGAAGAAAAACGAAGTGCTGGACACGGCACTCAAGAACGTCGGTCGCCAGGACTATGTCGCTGACCTCAAGACCCACAGTGGATTCCGGACGGGCCTGGCGGTATTTGCCGATGCGGGCATCCCGCAAGGCTTCGCCTCCTCGGCTCACTTCGGTGCCAGCACCGCAGCAATCGACGAGAAGCTCGACGGTACGCACCTCGCAGCCCACGCCGCGGGTACCTCGGCCGTCCTGGGGGCCGCCCATAAAGTGGTCAGCGACAGCGCCCGCCCCATCATCCAGACCATCGTCGATAAAACCATCGGCAGTGGCCTGGAGAAGGTCGATCCGCTGGCGGTGTACCCCAAGGCCCTGCAACAGGTGACGGTGAATGGGCGGCGGGTCGCCAATCCTGACCGCGCGGCGCTCGACAAGACGCAGGAAGACAAGCGTACCGATTTCCTGCTCAAACAAAACGCCAATAACTTTGGCACCATCAGCGGCGACTTCACCGGTTACATCGCGTTCGGTGCGGCTCATGCGGTACGAGAAGTCCTGAACCAATTCACCAGCGTGAACGCCTCGGGCATTGGCGCCCGCAGCCTGGCGTCCGCTGTCGGCGGTACGCTCATGGCCGGCGGCCAGGCCGTGTTCAAATACTCTCAAACCCACGGTGACGAGAAGATCCCGACCTATCGGGTCAAAAACGAAACGCGCGAATGGAAAGAGCTCTTGCCCAAGGCATTGGCCGAATCAAGCAAAGTGCTGCCGACCAACATGACCAATATCAGTGACTATGTGAATCGAATCTTTGGCGTCGGAGGCGGTATTGTCATGCGCACCGCAGTGGGAGACGCCGCCGCGCCAGGCGAAGATGCCGAGACACGGGAAAAAATGCAGCAGATCATCACGACCTTCTTCTCCTCGGGCCTGACCCTGCTTCCGTTCTTCGCCAACAGTGTCGCGGCACCGCTGGAAAATAAAGCGATGAACGACGGCAAGGACGACCTGACTGCACGCGCCAACGTTCCATGGCAGAACCTCACGAATGCAAATCGCGACACCCTGCCCCATACCCAGCCCCCCGGTTTGAGGCGCGTAGGCGAAAACATCTATCACGGCACGCGTGGTGCTTCTCAGCTGGTTCCGCAAGCCACGGTCGCCGGGCTCAACCTGGGTACCGAGTGGGTCAAGAGCTTGGGGACAGGACCTAAAAGTACGGCGACTGGCGACACGATGGAGCTGGCCGAACGAGGCGAAGCGCGACCCCAGGGCGGACCGTCCAACGAACCGACACCGACCACACGGCCAAGCTGATGAAACCGTCGGGCCATCCTTCGATGGCTCGACGATCAACGGTTGAAATTCCCTCCTTTTACCGGCCGCAGGCGCGCCTGCGGCCGGCCCTCCTGACACACGCCGACTCAAATCCCCTGCCCTTCGACGACGGCAGACGTGATCGTTGTCGCAATCAACGATAGCCTTGCGATGCCTGGCATCGGCCATTCGGTCGCCACCCTAGACTTTCCATCGCCTATACAGCGGCCCACCGGGCAGTCTGGAGAAAATCCCTCCAATGGACGATGCGCCGGGAAGCGGCCCTATGCTAAACAGGGAATCAACAGCGAGACGATGGACCGCTGTCATCAGAATAAGGAATCACCATGAAACGCACCCTCGTCGCCCTTCTGTCACTGGTCGTCACCGCTGTCATCGTCGCGGGTGGCTACCTCTACAGCAAGCAGCCCACCCGCCAGGGCACCGTGCAATTGCAAGGCTTGCATGGCTCGGTGACCGTGCGCTACGACGAGCGCGGCGTGCCGCATATCCGCGCCGAGAACGAAACCGATATGTACCGTGCCCTTGGCTACGTCCATGCCCAGAACCGGCTGTTCCAGATGGAAGTGTTGCGCCGGCTCGCCCGTGGTGAACTGGCCGAGGTGCTGGGCCCCAAACTGCTCGACACCGACAAGCTGATGCGCAGCCTGCGCATCCGCGAGCGGGCCGCGACCTATGTGGCCGAGCAGGACCGGCAGTCGCCGGCGTGGATCGCCATGCAGGCGTACCTGGACGGCATCAACGCCTACCAGGACAGCCACACCCGGCCGCTGGAATTCGATGTGCTGGGTATTCCCAAGCGTCCCTTTACTGCCGAAGACACGGTGAGCATCACCGGTTACATGGCCTACAGTTTTGCCGCGGCCTTTCGCACCGAACCGCTGCTGACCTACGTGCGCGACCTGCTGGGCGCCCACTACCTGGATATTTTCGATCTTGATTGGCAACCCCAGGGGGCGCTGGCCGAGAAGCGCGGGAGCAGCCTGCCGCTGGCCGCCCGCGACTGGAAAGACCTCAACGCCCTGGCCCGCCTGAGCGAGCAGGCCCTGGCCGGGCATGGCCTGCCGCAGTTCGAAGGCAGCAATGCCTGGGCGGTCTCCGGCAACCGCACTCATGGCGGCAAGCCGTTGTTGGCGGGCGATCCGCACATCCGCTTTTCGGCGCCCTCGGTATGGTACGAAGCGCACCTGTCGGCGCCGGGCTTCGAGCTCTATGGGCATTACCAGGCGTTGATGCCCTTTGCGACGCTGGGCATGAACAAGGATTTCGGCTGGAGCATCACCATGTTCCAGAATGACGACCTGGACCTGATCGCCGAGAAGGTCAACCCGGAGAATCCCGAACAGGTCTGGTATCGCGGCCAATGGGTGGACATGACCCGCAGCGAACAGCAGATCGCGGTCAAGGGCCAGGCGCCGGTGACGCTGGTGCTGCGCCAGTCGCCCCATGGACCGATCGTCAACGATGTCCTCGGGGCGAATGCCGGCAAGACGCCGGTCGCCATGTGGTGGGGGTTCCTGGAGAGCCGCAACCCGATCCTCGAAGCGTTTTACCAGCTCAACCGTGCCGACACCCTGGCCAAGGCACGTGGTGCGTCATCCAGAATCCACGCCCCCGGACTGAATGTCGTATGGGCCAGTGCCAAGGGCGATATCGGTTGGTGGGCTGCGGCGCAATTGCCCAAGCGGCCCGCGGGCGTGAAGCCCGGTTTCATCCTCGACGGCAGCAGTCCGGAGGCTGACAAAGAGGGTTTCTATCCGTTCAGCAGCAACCCGCAGGAAGAAAACCCGACCCGGGGCTACATCATCTCGGCGAATTTCCAGCCGGTGGCGAGCAGCGGCATCGAGATCCCCGGGTACTACAACCTTGCCGACCGTGGTCAGCAACTGAACCTGCAGCTAAGCGACAAACAAGCGAAATGGGACGTCGAAACCACCCGAAAACTGCAACTGGGCACCACCACTGCCTACGGTCCGCGCTTGCTCGCACCGCTGTTGCCGGTGCTGCGTGAGGTCGTCAGCGACCCGCAGGAACGCAAATGGGTCGAGCAACTGGCCCAATGGCCGGGTGATTACCCGGTGGATTCCATCAGCGCCACGCTGTTCAACCAGTTCCTGTTCAACCTGGCCGACGCAGCGCTGCACGATGAACTGGGCGATGGGTTTTTCGACACCGCGCTGTCGACCCGAGTGATCGACGCCGCCCTTCCACGTTTGGCGGCCGCCAAGGATTCGCCGTGGTGGGACGACCGGTCGACGCTGGGCACGGAAACCCGTGCCGACATCGTGGCAACGGCCTGGAACAAGAGCCTGGCGCACCTGAAGGCGACCTTCGGTAACGATGCCACGCAATGGCGGTGGGGCAAGGCGCACACCCTGACCCACGGTCATCCGTTAGGCATGCAGAAACCGCTGGACCGGCTCTTCAACGTCGGCCCGTTTGCCGCCCCCGGTACCCATGAGGTACCCAACAATCTATCGGCGAAGATCGGCCCGGCCCCGTGGCCGGTGACCTATGGCCCGTCCACCCGACGCATCATCGACTTCGCAGACCCGACCCACAGCGTCACCGTCAACCCGGTCGGCCAGAGTGGCGTGCTGTTCGACAAACATTATCAGGATCAGGCCGAGGCCTATATCGAAGGCGTGTATCACCAGGCGCACCTGGCCGAGGTGGAAGTGACGGCGAACACTCACGGGACCCTGAAACTGCTGCCGGCCAGCACACAGTAGCGCTGCATTTCGTCGTGAAAACCGCTTGATCACCGCTGATGGTCAAGACTACAAGGGCTCCATGCCCTGCCCTCTCATTACAGGAGTCAATGCGATGTTCAACAACTGGTCCGAACTGCTGCCCACCATCAAGAGTGCCTTCGGCGCACTGGGCAAAAGCAACCCGAAAATGGTCAAGGCCTACATGGCCCTGGATGAAGCCGCCGCCGAAAACAACGTGCTCGATGCCAAGACCCGCGAACTGATTTCCATCGCCGTGGCCATCACCACTCGCTGCGACGGCTGCATCGGCGTGCATACCGACGCCGCCATCAAGGCTGGCGCCACCCGCGAGGAAATCGCCGCCACCCTGGCAACCGCGGTTTCGCTGAATGCTGGCGCGGCGTACATCTACTCGCTGCGGGCGCTGGAGGCTCATGACACGTTGAAGAAATGAGCGACTAGACCATCGCCGCAAAATTGAGCCTGAACTGCTGCGGCGTCACCCTTAGCCTGCGATTGAAGACGTTGCGCATGTGCTGGGCGTCGCGAAAGCCGCTCTGCCAGGCCACCGTCTTGAGCGGCGCGCGGGTGCTCTGCAGCATGACCCGCGCCGCGTCCACCCGGGCGCGCTCGACGAACTCCGCCGGGGTGACCTTGGCCTCCCGGGTGAACACCCGGGAGAAATTGCGCGGGCTCATGTTCGCGGCATTGGCCAGGCCGGTGATGCCCAAATCACCATTCAGGTTCGCCAGGACATAGGCCTGGACCCGAGCCACGACGGACGAAGGCTCGACGAGGGGCGCGAGAAAAGGACTGAACTGCGATTGCCCGCCCGAACGCTGGGTAAACACCACCAGTCGCCTGGCAACACTCAGAGCCACGTCCGGGCCATGATCCTGTGCCAGCAGGAACAGCGACAGGTCGATCCCGGCAGTGACCCCGGCCGAGGTGTAGAGCGCGCCGTCCTGCATGTATAGACGATCTGCTTGTACCTGGGTGGAGGGGCACAGCTGCGCCAGTTCTGCGGCATCGCCCCAATGGGTAGTGACCGTTCGCCGCTCCAGCAAACCGGCCCGGGCGAGCATGAACGCACCATTGCAGATCGAGCCAAAGCGCAGCGCCCGTGCGCAGGCCTCACGCAGCCAGGCATCAAACGCCGCGCCGAAATCCATGGAGGGCAGGTGCGGTCCGCCTGCTACCAATAGCAGGTCGTACGCCTGCGTGGCCTCACTGAAATGACGATGGGCATTGACCGACAAACCGTTGGAACAGGGCACCGCTCCCGGCTCGACCCCAATCACTTCAAGCCGATAGTGATCCTCTGGGGCCAGGAACCGATTGGCCTCGCAAAACACGTCCATGGGCCCGCTCACATCCAGCGACTGGACGCCGGCGAACACCACGACCGCAACGGTTTTTTCCATGAATACGCGCTTACCTTCGAATTGAATGGATCACAGCCTACGACACTTGCACCCTGGCCCATCCGCCACCAGGAAGTCACTTGGCACGAAATCGAGGCCTATTGGCACGGATCGCAGCCACGCAGCGATGGCTGGCGCGCATCCCGGCCTCCAGACTTGAATCCTCGGCGCCGCCCTGGCGCATCGTCAAGAGGAGAGCATCATGAGCAGCATCGCCGGCATCAAGATTCCCGACAGCGCCCTTGCCCGCGCTACCACCGAGTACATCCGCGACGTTGAGTCCGATCTGCTGTATCACCACTCCCGCCGGGTATTTCTTTTCGGGGCCTTGAGCGGCCAGCGCCGCCAGTTGGCCTATAACCCGGAGCTGCTGTACGTCGGCGCGATGTTCCACGACATAGGCCTGGTGGAAGGCCATCGCAGCGATGATGAGCGTTTTGAAGTGGACGGAGCGAATGCTGCCGCAGCGTTTCTCAAACCCTATGGGCTGAGCGATGACGATATCGAACAGGTGTGGCTGTCCATCGCCCTGCACACCACACCGGGCATACCGAAACACCTGCGCCCCACCGTCGCCTTGGTGACCGCTGGGGTGGAAATGGATGTGCTGGGTATGGACTATGCCGCCTTCCCGCAAGCGCAGCGTGAAGCGGTGGTGCACGCTCATCCGCGTGGGGAGGGATTCAAGGAGTGCATCATCTGCACATTCGCCGATGGCTTGCGGCATCGCCCGCAGACGACCTTCGGCAATGTGAAGACCGATGTACTGGTGGATCAGGAGCCGGGGTTCAAGCCGATGAATTTTGTAGAAATCATCCGCACGTCTCCTTGGTATTCATAGCCCAGCTCGCGATGACGGCCGCACAGTCGACATCTTCATCGACTGACACACCGCTATCGCGAGCAAGCTCGCTCCCACAGCGGGGCGGCGGTGGACTGCGATGCAGTGAACGACACAAAACCCCGTGGGAGCGAGCTTGCTCGCGATGGCGTTGGCATATCCGATATCTTCATCGGCTGGCTCACCGTCATCGCGAGCAAGCTCGCTCCCACATGGACCCCGCCTGGCCGCTAGGCCGACGCAGTTTCCGGCCGGCGTACCTGGGGTTGTTTCCAGGAGTCGGCAGCGCTTTCTTCGATGGCTTGCTGGATCGCGCGCTTGCGGTTTTCTTCGGCGCGGCGGCTGAAGTACCAGACCAGGAAGGTCACCAGGGACACGGCCAGCAGGATCAGGCTCGCCACGGCGTTGATTTCCGGCTTGACCCCCAGGCGTACCGCCGAGAACACTTCCATCGGCAACGTGGTCGAGCCAGGGCCGGAGACGAAGCTCGCCAGCACAAGGTCATCCAGCGACAAGGCGAACGACATCATGCCGCCCGCCGCCAGCGACGGCGCGATCATCGGGATAGTGATCAGGAAGAACACCTTCCATGGCCGCGCGCCCAGGTCCATGGCCGCCTCTTCGATGGACAGATCCAGCTCACGCAGGCGCGCCGAGACCACCACCGCCACATAGGCCGCACAGAACGTGGTGTGGGCGATCCAGATGGTGACGATGCCGCGCTCCTGTGGCCAGCCGATCATCTGCGCCATCGCCACGAACAGCAGCAACAGCGACAGACCGGTGATCACTTCCGGCATCACCAACGGCGCGGTGACCAGGCCGCCGAACAGCGTGCGGCCCTTGAAGTGGGTGATGCGGGTCAGCACGAAGGCCGCCAGCGTACCCAGGGCCACCGCGGCAATCGCCGTGTAGCAGGCGATTTCCAGCGAGCGCAGCACCGATCCCATCAACTGAGTGTTGTCCAGCAGGCCGACGTACCACTTGATCGACCAGCCGCCCCACACCGTCACCAGTTTCGAGGCGTTGAACGAATAGATCACCAGAATCAGCATCGGCGCGTAGATGAACAGCAAACCCAGCACCAGCATCAGGCTTGAAAAACTGAAGCGCTTCATTCCTTGCCCTCCATTTCCTTGGCCTGACTGCGGTTGAACAGGATGATAGGCACGATCAGGATCGCCAGCATCACCACCGCCAGGGCGGATGCCACCGGCCAGTCACGGTTGTTGAAGAATTCCTGCCACAGCACTTTGCCGATCATCAGGGTTTCCGGGCCGCCCAGCAGTTCCGGGATCACGAACTCGCCCACCACCGGGATGAACACCAGCATGCAGCCTGCGACTATGCCGTTCTTGGACAGCGGCACGGTGATTTTCCAGAAACTGTTGAACGTACTCGAGCCCAGGTCGGACGCGGCCTCCAGCAAGCTGGGGTCGTGTTTGACCAGGTTGGCGTACAGCGGCAGGATCATGAACGGCAGGTACGAGTAGACGACCCCGATATAGACCGCCAGGTTAGTGTTGAGGATTTGCAGCGGCTCGTCGATCCAGCCCATGCTCAGCAAAAAGCCGTTGAGCAGGCCGTTGTTGCTAAGAATGCCCATCCACGCATAGACGCGGATCAGGATCGCGGTCCAGGTCGGCATCATGATCAGCAGCACCAGCACCGTCTGCAGCTCTTTACGGGCGTTGGCGATGCCGTAGGCCATCGGGTAACCGATCAGCAGGCACAGCACGGTGCTGATCAGCGCCATCTTCAGCGAACCGAGGTAGGCGGCAATGTACAGCTCATCGTCGCTGAGCATCACGTAGTTGCTGAAGTTGAGCAGCACTTGCAGCTTCTGGTCGACGTAGCTGTAGATCTCGGTGTACGGCGGAATGGCGACGTCGGCTTCGGCGAAACTGATCTTCAACACGATGAAGAACGGCAGCATGAAGAACAGGAACAGCCAGATGAAAGGCACCCCGATGACCAGTTGACGGCCACCGGGCGTTATTCGGTCGAGTCGGCGTTTGAATTTGCGCATGTTCATGAGCGAAGTACCACGCCGCTGTCGTCTTCCCACCAGACGTACACCTGATCGCCCCAGGTCGGCCGCTGGCCGCGGCGTTCGGCGTTGGCGACGAACGATTGCACCAGCTTGCCGCTCGGCAGCTCGACGTAGAACACCGAGTGGCCGCCCAGGTAGGCAATGTCATGGACCTTGCCGCTGGACCAGTTGTAATCGCAGGTCGGCTGCTCGGCGGTGACCAACAGTTTTTCCGGGCGAATGGCGTAGGTCACGGACTTGTCCTGCACCGAAGTGCTGATGCCGTGGCCGACGTAGATCCCGCGATCCAGGTCCTTGCAGGTCAACACCGCGTGCCCTTCGGCGTCGTCCACCACTTCGGTCTCGAAGATGTTGACGTTGCCGATGAACTCGCAGACCAGCCGACTGGTCGGGGTCTCGTAGATGTCGATCGGGCTGCCGATCTGGGCGATCCAACCCAGGTGCATGATCGCGATGCGCTCGGCCATGGTCATGGCCTCTTCCTGGTCGTGGGTCACCATCACGCAGGTCACGCCGACCCGCTCGATGATCTCCACCAGTTCCAGCTGCATCTGCGAGCGCAGCTTCTTGTCCAGGGCGCCCATGGGTTCATCGAGCAGCAACAGCTTGGGCCGCTTGGCCAGGGAGCGGGCCAGGGCCACACGCTGGCGCTGGCCGCCGGAGAGTTGGTGCGGCTTGCGCTTGGCGTACTGGCTCATCTGCACCAGCTTGAGCATTTCCGCGACGCGGGCCTCGATCTCAGGCTTGGGGATCTTGTCCTGTTGCAGGCCGAAGGCGATGTTCTGCGCCACGGTCATGTGCGGGAACAGCGCGTAGGACTGGAACATCATGTTGATCGGCCGCTCGTACGGCGGCATGTCGGTGATGTCCACACCGTCGAGGAAAATGCGCCCCTCCGTGGGCCGTTCGAACCCCGCCAGCATCCGCAGCAAGGTGGATTTGCCTGATCCCGAGCCGCCGAGCAAGGCGAAGATTTCGCCTTTCTTGATCTCCAGGGACACATCGTCCACGGCAATCGTCTCGTCGAACTTCTTCGTGACCCGGTCGATCTTGACCAGCACCTGCTTGGGTGTCTGGTCGCCCTCGAGGGCTTTCTTATAGGCGCCGGAGGCAACTGCCATTTACGAAACTCCCACAGAATTTGCAGTTCGCCCCACGCGGACGAACCTTGGTTATGCGTTTAGCGTTATTTGCCCGACTTGACCTTGGTCCAGCTGCGGGTCATCAGGCGTTGGATCTTGGGCGGCAACTCGGAATTGACGTAGAGCTTGTCGACCACCGCCTGCGGTGGATAGACCGCTTCATCGGTGCGCACTTTTTGGTCCATCAGCTCGCCGGCCTTGGGGTTCGGGTTGGCGTAACCGACGACGTCACTGACCTGGGCGATCACCTCAGGCTTGAGCACATAGTTGATGAACGCGTGGGCCTCCTTGACGTTGGTGGCGTCGCGTGGGATCGCCAGCATGTCGAACCAGAGGTTGCCGCCTTCCTTGGGGATCACGTAGGCGATCTCGACGCCCTTGCCGGCTTCGCTGGCACGCGAGCGGGCCTGGAAGATGTCGCCGGAGAAGCCGGCGGCCACGCAGATCTCGCCATTGGCCAGGTCGGAAATGTATTTGGAGGAATTGAAGTAGGTCACGTAGGGCCGGATCTTGAGCAACTGGGCCTCGGCCTTCTTGTAGTCCTCAGGATCTTCGCTGTTGGGGTTCAAGCCCAGGTAGTTGAGCATCGCCGGGATCATTTCATCACCCGAATCGAGGAAAGACACCCCGCAACTGGAGAGCTTCTTGATGTTTTGCGGCTCGAACAGCATGGCCCAGGAGTCGATCTTGTCGACACCCAGCACCGCCTTGACCTTCTCGACGTTATAGCCGATGCCGTTGGTGCCCCACAGGTAAGGCACAGCGTACTGATTACCCGGGTCGTTGCGCTCCAGGCGCTTGAGGAGCGCAGGATCGAGGTTGGCGTAATTCGGCAACTGTGCCTTGTCGAGCTTCTGGAACGCCCCGGCCTTGATCTGCTTGCCCAGGAAGTGGTTGGACGGCACGACCACGTCATACCCGGTACGGCCGGCCAGCAGCTTGCCTTCCAGGGTTTCGTTGGAATCGAACACGTCATACACCGGCTTGATACCGGTGGCTTTTTCGAAATCCGCCAGGGTGGTCTCGCCGATGTAGTCCGACCAGTTATAAATATGCACGGTGGAAGCAGCCTGGACGCTGACGGCGAGCGTCAGGCCGGCGCCGACCAGCAAGGCGTTGCGTAACAAAGAAAAGACTGGCACGTGGAGGTCCTCTTATATAGTCGGGCCCAAGTTGCCCCCCGTTACCTGGCCATCAAGGGCCCTGCAACAAAACCGGCGCGCAACTTACCCTCGATAAACCGATCCAGCAAAACTTTTATTATTGAATGTGTTCCTGTTGCCACCGCCGCGATGACCGCGACAACAGGAAAGTGCTTCAGGCCGGCTTATTTACCGGATTTGATCTTGGTCCAGCTGCGGGTCAGGATCCGCTGTGTTGCCGGCGGCAGGTCGCTGATCGCATAGAGTTTGGCTTTGACTTCATCCGTCGGGTAGATGTTCGAATCACCTGAGATGTCCTTGTCCACCAACGCCGTAGCGGCTTTGTTGCCGTTCGGGAAACGGACATTGTTGGTGATTTCGGCCATGATTTCCGGCTTCAGCAAGAAGTTCATGTACTGGTAGGCCGCATCGACGTTCTCGGCGTCCTTGGGAATGGCGACCATGTCGTAGAACGAACCGGCACCTTCTTTCGGAATGGCGTAGGCCACTTTGACCTTGCCACCGGCTTCGGCAGCGCGGGACTTGGACTGCTCGATATCACCCGAGTAACCCACGGCCACGCAGATGTTGCCGTTGGCCAGGTCGGAAATGTACTTGGACGAGTGGAAATAGCCGATCGAAGGACGGATCTTGAGGAACAGCGCCTCGGCGTCAGCCAGTTGTTTCTTGTCCTGGCTGTCGGTCGGATAGCCCAGGTAATGCAGCGCCACCGGGATCATCTCGGTCGGCGAATCGAGGAAGCTCACGCCGCAGCCCTTGAGCTTGGCGATGTTTTCCGGCTTGAGCAGGGTGTCCCAGGAATCGATCTTGTCGACGCCCAGCGCGGCCTTGACCTTCTCCGGGTTATAGCCGATGCCGATGGTGCCCCACATGTAAGGGAAGGCATGCTGGTTGCCCTTGTCGCTGGCGTCGCCAACGGCCTTGAGCAGGTCGGTGTCGAGGTTCTTCCAGTTCGGCAGCTTGGACTTGTCCAGCGGCTGGTAGACGCCGGCCTTGATCTGCTTGGCCAGGAAGTTGTTCGACGGCACCACGATGTCATAACCGGACTTGCCGGCCAGCAATTTGGCTTCCAGGGTCTCGTTGCTGTCGAACACGTCGTAGACCACTTTGATCCCCGACTCTTTCTCGAACTTGGCGACGGTGTCCGGCGCAATGTAGTCGGACCAGTTGTAGACGTGCAGCACTTTGTCTTCTGCCTGGACGGCCCCCGCCATCACCCCCATCAGGGACATGGCCAGGAGGGTCTTGCCAGCTATCTTCTTACCTAATGCGTTCATGCCTAATGCCTTCATGAATAATGCTCCAGTTATTCTTTTTAGCGCCACGTTCAGTAGCCGGCTCGCGGGCAACTTGAACAGCACGGTAGTCTGGCAAGTTACGGGGCAGGCTTTCAACAAGCCCAGCCTTTTATTCACACCGGGCGAGGCCCTTGAAGGCGCCTCGCACAGAGCCTAGCACTTAGCTTTGCAATGCACTGAGGGTCAGGTCCAGGCACTTGCGCGCCTTGCTCACCAGTTCGTCGATCTCGGCCTTGCTGATGACCAGCGGCGGCGCAATGATCATGGTGTCGCCCACCGCGCGCATGATCAGCCCGTTATCGAAGCAGAACTGCCGGCAAATCATGCCTACGCCCTTGCCTTCGTAGCGCTTGCGCGTGGCCTTGTCCTGGACCAGCTCGATCGCCCCCAGCAAACCGACGCCGCGCACTTCACCCACCAGCGGATGATCGTTCAGTTCCCGCAAACGCTTTTGCAAATAGGGTGCCGTTTCGTCGTGGACCCGCTCGATGATCTTCTCATCGCGCAGGATACGGATGTTTTCCAGGGCCACCGCCGCCGCCACCGGGTGGCCGGAATAGGTAAAGCCGTGGTTGAAGTCGCCACCTTCGTTGAGCACCGCGACCACATCATCACGCACGATCAGCCCGCCCATGGGGATGTAACCGGAGGTCAGGCCCTTGGCGATGGTCATCATGTGCGGTTTCAGATCGTAGAAATCGGTACCGAACCACTCGCCGGTACGGCCGAAACCGCAGATCACTTCGTCAGCTACGAACAGAATGTCGTACTTGGCGAGGATCTCCTTGACCCGCGGCCAGTAACTCTCCGGCGGCACGATCACCCCGCCCGCGCCCTGGATCGGCTCGGCGATGAAGGCTCCGACGTTGTCCACGCCGACCTCCAGGATCTTTTCTTCCAACTGGTTGGCCGCCCACACGCCGAATTCTTCCGGGCTCATGTTGCCGCCTTCGCCGAACCAGTAGGGCTGGGCGATATGGACGATGCCCGGGATCGGCAGATCGCCCTGTTCGTGCATGTACGTCATGCCGCCCAGGCTCGCGCCGGCCACGGTCGAACCGTGGTAACCATTCTTGCGGCTGATGATGACTTTCTTGTTCGGCTGGCCCTTGATCGCCCAGTAGTGGCGGACCATGCGCAGCATGGTGTCGTTGCCCTCGGAGCCGGAGCCGGTGAAGAACACGTGGTTCATGCCTTCAGGGGCGATGTCGGCGATGGCTTTGGACAATTCCAGCGCTGGCGGGTGAGCGGTCTGGAAGAACAGGTTGTAGTACGGCAGCTCGCGCATCTGTTGACTGGCGGCGTCGGCCAGTTCGTCGCGACCGTAGCCGACAGCCACGCACCAGAGACCGGCCATGCCGTCGAGGATCTGGTTGCCTTCACTGTCCCAGAGATAGACGCCCTTGGCGCGGGTGATGATGCGCGGCCCTTTCTCCTTGAGTTGCTTGAAATCACTGAATGGCGCCAGGTGGTGATCGCTGCTCAGGGCTTGCCATTCACGGGTTTGCGGGTTGTTACCGGTCATGCCGATTCTCCTTTTATATCGGTGGGGGCGAGACAGCGCCGCTGTCTCGCCCGGCGCCTCAGACGGCAAAGAGCAGGAATTCCCGCTCCCACGAACTGATGACGCGCTTGAAGTTTTCATGCTCGGCCCGCTTGACCGCGACGTAGCCAGTGATGAATTTCTTGCCCAGGTACTTCTCGATGGTCGCGCTGTTTTCCATGCGCTCCAGGGCGTCTTCAATGGTCAGCGGCAGGCGCAGGTTGCGACGCTCATAACCGCGCCCCACCACCGGCGCACTCGGGTTGATGCCTTCGACCATGCCGATGAAGCCACACAGCAGGCTGGCGGCAATCGCCAGGTACGGGTTGGCGTCGGCGCCCGGCAGGCGATTTTCCACCCGGCGGTTCTGTGGCACGGCGTCCGGCACGCGCAGGCCGACGGTGCGGTTCTCTTCGCCCCACTCCACGTTCACCGGCGCCGAAGTGTCCGGCAGGAAGCGGCGGAACGAGTTGACGTTGGGGGCGAACAGCGGCAACAGCTCGGGAATGAACTTCTGCAGGCCGCCGATGTGGTGCAGGAACAGGTCGCTCATGGTCCCGTCTTCATTGGAGAAGACGTTCTTGCCGGTTTCCTTGTCGATGATGCTCTGGTGCAGGTGCATCGCACTGCCCGGCTCGCCGGTCATGGGCTTGGCCATGAAGGTCGCGGCCACGTTGTGCTTGAGCGCCGCCTCGCGCATGGTGCGCTTGAACACCAGGATCTGGTCGGCCAGGGACAGCGCGTCGCCGTGACGGAAGTTGATTTCCATCTGCGCCGTGCCGTCTTCGTGAATCAAGGTGTCGAGGTCCAGCTCCTGCAATTCGCACCAGTCGTAGACGTCTTCGAACAGCGGGTCGAATTCGTTGGCCGCTTCGATCGAGAACGACTGGCGACCGGTTTCCGGGCGACCGGAGCGGCCCACGGGCGGTTGCAACGGGAAGTCCGGGTCGTCGCTGCGCTTGGTCAGGTAGAACTCCATTTCCGGCGCGACAATCGGCTGCCAGCCCTTGTCGGCGTAGAGCTTGAGCACCTTCTTGAGCACGTTGCGCGGCGACAGCTCGATGGGGTTGCCCTGCTTGTCGTAGGAATCGTGGATCACCTGAGCGGTGGGCTCGATGGCCCAGGGCACCAGGAACACTGCGTTTTCGTCCGGGCGGCACATCATGTCGATGTCGGCGGGGTCGAGCAGTTCGTAATAGATGTCGTCTTCGACATAGTCGCCCGTCACGGTCTGGAGCAGGACGCTCTCGGGCAGGCGCATGCCTTTCTCGGCGATGAACTTGTTGGTCGGCGAGATCTTGCCCCGGGTGATGCCGGTCAGGTCGCCAATCATGCATTCGACTTCTGTGATCTTGTGGTCTTTCAACCAATCGGTGAGCTGGTCGAGGTTGTTACTCATAAATGCCTCTAGGCGTGAGTTTCCTGACTGCTATTAGTCGTCAGGCGTTGTTTGACGCATCGGCGTCGCGTTGTGTTGCCCTTGCTCGGCAGGCATCGCCAAATGCCTGGAAAATCGCAAGGTAGTGCGGGTTGGAGCTTACCGCCCATTCGGGGTGCCATTGCACTCCTAAAGCAAAAGCCTTGCCCTGTATAACCGAAACAGCCTCGATCAGGCCATCCGGCGCCAGCGCCTCGACCCGCAACCCCGGTGCCAGGCGCTCGATGCCCTGGCCGTGGATCGAGTTGACATCGATCAGTGCCGGCAGGCCCAGGCCGGCGAGAATACCGCCCGGCTGGATATGCATGGCGTGGGCCGGACCGTACTGGACGTCCACCGCCTGGGTGTCGTCTTCACGGTGATCGATAAAGGTTCCGACTTCATGAACTTTCTGATGCAGGCTGCCGCCAAAGGCTACGTTCATTTCCTGGAAACCGCGGCAAATACCCAGCACCGGTACACCTGCCTCGACAGCGGCGCGAATCAGCGGCAGGGTGGTGGCGTCCCGTGCAGGATCATGAGCAGTGCCTGGCGCACTGGCCGGGCCCTGGTAATGAAAAGGTTCTACATTGGAAGGAGAGCCGGTGAAAAGCAGGCCATCCAGGGCGTCCAGAATATCGGACGGCGGGACCAGGTCCGCGAGGGAAGGAATCAGCAGGGGCAGGCCCTTGGCGGCCGTTGCGACAGCTCGTGAATACTTGTCGCCGCTGACGTGATACGCATGCAGACCGATCTGCCTGGAGCAGGTGGTAACGCCGATTAACGGCAGGCGAGACATGAAGCACCCCGGTATTATTGCTGTTATGGGTTTGAATCGAGCTTAGCCTTGTTCATTTTTTTACACAACACCCCCGTAAAAAATACAACACGGCCCGCTCAAGCCTGCGGGCGCCAAGCCCTCTAAAGGGAAAAAAACGCCCTAAATTGCCCCAAAAAAGCCCAGCAAGTGCTTTTTTAGGGCAAAAAAGGCCCTGCTTGACTTCGGCATGCCGTTCGGGTTGACTGGGTTTCGAAAAGATCAATGATTGATATTTTTAACAACAAAGGTGTTGCATCATGTCGGTACCCCCGCGTGCCGTTCAGCTTAACGAAGCGAACGCGTTCCTTAAGGAACATCCTGAGGTTCTGTACGTTGACCTTCTGATTGCGGATATGAATGGTGTGGTGCGCGGCAAGCGCATCGAACGCACCAGCCTCCACAAGGTTTACGAGAAAGGCATCAACCTGCCGGCCTCCCTCTTTGCCCTGGACATCAACGGCTCGACAGTGGAAAGCACTGGCCTGGGCCTGGACATCGGCGATGCCGACCGCATCTGCTATCCGATCCCCGGCACCCTGTCCAACGAACCCTGGCAGAAGCGCCCTACCGCGCAGTTGCTGATGACCATGCACGAGCTCGAAGGCGAGCCCTTCTTCGCCGACCCGCGTGAAGTCCTGCGCCAGGTCGTGACCAAGTTCGATGAGCTGGGCCTGACCATCTGCGCCGCCTTCGAACTGGAGTTCTACCTGATCGACCAGGAGAACGTGAATGGCCGCCCACAGCCGCCCCGCTCACCGATCTCCGGCAAACGCCCGCACTCGACCCAGGTCTACCTGATCGACGACCTCGACGAATACGTCGACTGCCTCCAGGACATCCTGGAAGGAGCCAAGGAGCAAGGCATTCCTGCCGATGCCATCGTCAAGGAAAGTGCTCCGGCGCAGTTCGAAGTGAACCTGCATCACGTGGCCGACCCGATCAAGGCCTGCGACTATGCGGTACTGCTCAAGCGCCTGATCAAGAACATCGCCTACGACCATGAAATGGACACCACCTTCATGGCCAAGCCGTATCCGGGCCAGGCGGGCAATGGTCTGCACGTTCACATTTCGGTCCTGGACAAAGACGGCAAGAACATCTTTGCCAGCGAGGATCCCGAGCAGAACGCCGCGCTGCGTCACGCGATCGGCGGTGTGCTCGAGACCCTGCCCGCGCAGATGGCCTTCCTCTGCCCGAACGTCAACTCCTACCGGCGCTTCGGCGCACAGTTCTACGTGCCGAACTCACCGACCTGGGGCCTGGACAACCGAACCGTGGCCTTGCGCGTACCCACCGGCTCCGCCGATGCCGTGCGCCTGGAACACCGCGTGGCCGGCGCCGACGCCAACCCGTACCTGCTGATGGCTTCCGTATTGGCTGGCGTACACCATGGCCTGGTCAACAAGATCGAGCCCGGCGCCCCGGTGGAAGGCAACAGCTACGAGCAGAATGAGCAAAGCCTGCCGAACAACCTGCGCGATGCCCTGCGCGAGCTGGACGACAGCGAAGTCATGGCCAAGTACATCGATCCGAAATACATCGATATCTTCGTGGCCTGCAAGGAAAGCGAACTGGAGGAGTTCGAACACTCCATCTCCGACCTTGAGTACAACTGGTACCTGCATACCGTGTAAGCGGTGGTGGTAAGAAGAAACGCCGCAGGCCTTCACGGGCTGCGGCGTTTTTTATGGCTGTTCAATCCAGATGATGAATTGGCTGCCTCCACAATGGTCCGGCCAGACACAAGACCGTGGCGAGGGAGCTTGCTCCCGCTGGGCTGCGCAGCAGCCCCAAAAAAGCTTGATCGATCGACTTCAGATACCGCGGCGACTGATTTAGGGGCTGCTTCGCAGCCCAGCGGGAGCAAGCTCCCTCGCCACAGGGATTTTTTCCTCACATACGCCGCTATGGACCCTCCGCTCGCTCTGCGTACAATGCCCGCAGTCCCGCAGGAGCCCTCCATGACGCGCATCGCCACCCCTCGCAAACCCCGCGCACGCAGCCAGGCCCGGATCGATTCGATTCTCGATGCCGCCCGTACGCTGCTTGCCGCCGAAGGCGTGGCCAGCCTGTCGATCTACAGCGTCGCCGAGCGCGCCGCGATTCCGCCCTCCTCCGTCTATCACTTCTTCGCCAGCGTCCCGGCCCTGCTCCAAGCCCTGACCGCCGATGTCCATGCAGCCTTTCGTGCATGCCTGCAGGCGCCGATCGACCACACAGCACTGCACCATTGGCGTGACCTGTCGCGCCTGGTGGAGCAGCGCATGCTCACCATCTACAGCCAGGACGCCGCCGCTCGCCAATTGATCCTGGCCCAGCACGGCCTGACCGAAGTCACCCAGGCCGACCGCCAGCACGACCTCGAACTGGGCGAGCTGATGCACAAACTGTTCGACCGCCATTTCGAGCTGCCGACCCTGCCCACCGACATCGACGTCTTCGCCTTGGCCATGGAACTGGGCGACCGCGTCTACGCCCGCTCGGTACAACAACACGAGCAGATCACCCCGCGAATGGCCGAGGAAGGCATGCGGGTATTCGATGCGTACCTGGGGTTGTACCTGCCGCCCTACCTGCCCAAGCGACACGCCATCGGCTGATGCCCCGTGGGAGCAAAGCTCGCTCGACGGTCATGCCCAATCGCCAGCAAGCTTTGCTTCCACCGATTTAACGACGTTTGATCCTTCATCCATAGAAAAGCCCCAGAGGGCTCACGCCGTCCGGGGCTGCGGGTAAAGCATCGCTCACAACTTGGCGATCGACACCTCGGTGGATTTAACGAAAGCGATGACTTCGCTACCGATGGCCAGCTCAAGCTCCCTGACCGAACGGGTGGTGATGACCGAAGTGACGATGCCGGAAGCGGTCTGCACGTCGATTTCCGAGAGCACGTCGCCTTCGACGATTTCCTTGATGGTGCCTTTGAACTGGTTGCGTACGTTGATGGCTTTGATAGTCATGTTATTTCTCCTGGGGTCGAAATGAGCTGCAAGTGGCGAGCTACAAGCTGCAAGTAAAAGCGCTCGGCCTCACTTGCGGCTTGAGGCCTGAAGCTTGCAGCCGCTTCATTGCGCCCAACGCAGCTGCGTGGGCAGGGGTGAAACGGGTTCGGGTTCCGGGAGTTGGCCGGGCAAGGACAACACGCGGTTGAGGACTTCGGTTTCCAGCGCCGCCAGCCGATGAGAGCCACGGGCCCGGGGGCGTGGCAGGTCGATGGCCAGGTCAAGGCCGATCTGGCCGTCTTCGATCAGGATCACCCGGTCGGCAATCGCCACTGCTTCGCTGACGTCGTGGGTCACCAGCAGCACGGTGAAGCCATGTTGCTGCCAAAGGTTTTCGATCAACTGTTGCATCTCGATCCGGGTCAGGGCGTCGAGCGCTCCCAATGGTTCGTCGAGCAACAGCAGGCGCGGCTGATGGATCAATGCGCGGGCCAGGGCCACCCGTTGTTTCTGCCCGCCGGACAGCGCCGCCGGCCATTCCTCGGCGCGGTCGGCCAGGCCTACGGCTTCCAGTGCCTGTAGCGCTTGCGGCCGCCAGTTGCCCTTGAGCCCGAGACCGACGTTGTCGATGATTTTTTTCCAGGGCAGCAAGCGCGCTTCCTGGAACATCAGTCGAGTGTCCTGCTGTGCAGCGCTCAGCGGCGCCGAGCCGGCCAGCAGCTGGCCGTCAGACGGCTGATCCAGGCCGGCCAGCAGGCGCAGCAAGGTACTTTTGCCACAGCCGCTGCGGCCGACCACCGCCACGAATTGCCCGGCGGGGATGTGCAGGTCAATGTCGCGCAGCACCTGGCGCGAGCCGAAGGTCTTTTGCAACTTGCGCACCGCCAGGGGGATGCCGCGCAGCAGACGCGGAGGTTGTTGTGCAGTCATGCGACACCTCCCTTGTTGACCTGGTACGCCGGATGCCAGCGCAGCCACACTCGCTCAAGTCCTCGGGCTGCAAGGTCGGCCAGTTTGCCGAGCACCGCGTACAGCAGAATCGCCAACACCACCACGTCGGTTTGCAGGAACTCCCGGGCATTCATTGCCAGGTAGCCGATGCCGGAGCTGGCGGAAATGGTTTCCGCCACAATCAGCGTCAGCCACATGAAGCCCAGGGCAAACCGCACGCCCACCAGGATCGAAGGCAAGGCACCCGGCAGGATCACCTGCCAGAACAGGCTGAAACCGGACAAGCCGTAGCTACGGGACATCTCCACCAATGCCGGATCGACGTTGCGGATCCCGTGGTAGGTATTGAGGTAGATCGGAAACAGCGTGCCCAGGGCCACCAGGAAAATCTTCGCCGACTCATCGATGCCGAACCACAGGATCACCAGCGGGATCAGCGCGAGGTGCGGTACGTTCCTGACCATTTGCACTGAACTGTCCAGCAGCCGCTCGCCCCATTTCGACAAGCCAGTGATGAAGCCCAGGGTCAGGCCGATACCGCCACCGATCAGGAACCCGACCGCCGCGCGCCAGCCGCTGATGGCCAAGTGTGTCCAGATCTCGCCGCTGCGCACCAGATTGATCCCGGCCTCGATCACCGCCACCGGTGCCGGCAGGATCCGTGTGGACAGCCAGCCGGCCGAGACCGACAGCTGCCACACCGCCAGCAACAGCAGCGGCACCGCCCAGGGCGCCAGGTTGTGGATAACTTTCTTCATGGCCGCCTCAGCTCTGGGATGCGGCTTTGGGAAGGATATCGTTGGCGACCATTTCACCGAACGGGCTCACGTAACCACCGCTCTTCGGCAATTGCGGGCGTTCGACGTCCAGGTGCGGGAACAGCAACTCCGCCACGCGGTAGGATTCTTCCAGATGTGGATAACCCGAGAAGATGAACGTATCGATGCCCAGCTCGGCATATTCCTTGACCCGCGCCGCCACGGTAGGACCATCGCCCACCAGCGCGGTGCCGGCACCGCCACGCACCAGGCCGACGCCGGCCCAGAGATTGGGGCTGACCTCCAGCTTGTCGCGACGACCGCCGTGTAGCGCGGCCATGCGTTGCTGCCCCACCGAATCGAAGCGCGCCAAAGAAGCCTGCGCGCGGGCGATGGTGTCGTCGTCCAGATGGGAGATCAGCCGGTTCGCGGCTTGCCAGGCTTCGGCATTGGTTTCCCGTACGATCACATGCAGGCGGATGCCGAAGCGCACGGTACGGCCCAGCTTCGCGGCCTTGGCTCGGACCTGAGCGATTTTTTCCGCAACGGCCTCGGGCGGCTCGCCCCAGGTCAGGACCATTTCCACCTGCTCGGCCGCCAGGTCCTGGGCCGCTTCGGAAGAACCGCCGAAATACAGCGGTGGGCGCGGCTGCTGGATCGGTGGATAGAGCAACTTGGCGCCCTTCACGCTGATGTGCTCGCCGTCGTAATCCACGGTCTCGCCTTCCAGCACCCGGCGCCAGATGCGGGTGAATTCCACCGAAGCCTGGTAGCGCTGCTCGTGGTCGAGGAACAGGCCATCGCCCGCCAGCTCATCCGGGTCGCCGCCGGTGACCAGATTGAATAACGCCCGCCCGCCGGACAACCGGTCCAGCGTCGCAGCCTGGCGCGCCGCCACCGTCGGGGAAATGATTCCGGGGCGAAGGGCAACCAGGAATTTCAGGCGCTGGGTGACCGGAATCAGCGAAGCGGCCACCAGCCAGGAGTCCTCGCAAGAGCGCCCGGTGGGGATCAGCACACCGCCGAAACCCAACCGATCCGCCGCCTGGGCAATCTGTTGCAAGTAGCCGTGGTCGACGGCGCGAGCGCCTTCGGCGGTGCCAAGGTAATGGCCGTCGCCGTGGGTAGGCAGGAACCAGAAAATATTGAGGCTCATGGAGTGGTCTCCTGAAGGGATCGAATTACTGCGCGTTCGCAACCGCCGCTGGCGGCGTCCAGATCACGTCCTTGATGCTCAAGGGCTTGGGAATCAATTTGAGCTGATAGAAGCTGTCGGCGATTTTCTGCTGCGCCGCCGCCACGTCCGGGCTGAGGAACAGCGCCCCGTAGCCTTGGCGCTTGACCGAGGTCAGGGTGATGTCGGCGGGCAGGCCGAGCAGTGGCGACACCTGTCTGGTCACGTCTTCGGGGTTGGCCTTGGACCACTCGCCGACTGCGCGCACTTCGTCCACCAAGGCGGTAATGACCTGTGGATGCTTTTGCGCATAGGGCTTGGTGGCGAGGTAGAACTGATGGTTGTCGACGATGCCTTTGCCATCACGCAGGGTGCGGGCCTGCAATTGTTGTTCGGCGGCGGCCTGGTACGGGTCCCAGATCACCCAGGCGTCGACACTGCCGCGCTCGAATGCGGCGCGGGCATCGGCCGGCGGCAGGAAGACCGTCTGGATGTCGGAATATTCGAGGCCGGCGTCTTCCAGCGCTCGCACCAACAGGTAATGGACGTTGGAACCCTTGTTGAGCGCGACTTTCTTGCCCTTGAGGTCTTGTACCGACTGGATCGGCGAGCCCTTGGGCACCAGGATCGCCTCGCTGTCGGGCGCCGGAGGCTCGTAGGCGACGTAAAGCAAGTCGGCGCCGGCCGCCTGGGCAAACACCGGCGGGGTTTCACCGGTCACGCCGAAGTCGATCGAGCCGACGTTCAGGCCTTCCAGCAATTGCGGACCGCCGGGAAACTCGGTCCATTGCACGTCCACGCCTTGGGCCGCGAGGCGTTTTTCCAGAGTGCCCTTGGCCTTGAGTAGCACCAGGGTGCCGTATTTCTGATAACCGATCCGCAAGGTCTCGGCTTGAGCCTGGATCGTGGCGCCGAAGGACACAGCCGCAGTAAACAGAGCGACCAGCCCGCGACGCAAAATGACAGTGCGCATGGCGCCTCTCCTTTTTGCTGTGGGGTTTTGGCTGCACCTGCTTGGCCGTTGGCGGCTGAGTAAGGTGAGTTGAAACTGGGGTTACAACATTCAGATGCTCCAGCGAGCACTCAACAAACGTTCATTCAAAACGCGGGGGTCCAAGGGCCGGGGCCGGCGGGCCATGGCGCTGAAAAACTGTTCCAGCGCCTCATCCAGGCGCTTCTGCAAGGCCGGCGTCAATTGCGCCTGGGCGCTGCCTTCGCCATAAGCGATCTGGTTGTCCTCGGCGAAGATCCCATGAAGCATCTCCTGCGCCTTGAGCGCCGACAGCACGGGCTTGAGGGCGTAATCCACCGCCAGCATATGGGCGATGCTGCCGCCGGTAGCCATGGGTAGCACGACTTTATGGCTCAGGGCGCGTTCGGGCAGCAGGTCCAGCACGGTCTTCAGCGCACCGGAAAACGAGGCCTTGTACACCGGCGTTGCGATCAGCAGGCCGTCGGCGTTCTCGATCTGCTGGAGCAGGTCGATGATCTTCGGGCTGTCGAAACGCGCATGCAGCAAGTCTTCAGCCGGAAAATCGCGCACCTGATAGCTCACCACTTCCACACCTTGCTGCTGCAACCAGCGTTGCGAACGCTCCAGCAGCACCCCGGAACGGGATCGCTGGCTGGGACTGCCACCGAGTGAGACGACCAACATGCCAACCATTCCTTAAATGTCACGTGCGATTCGCGGTGGGCGATCTCGCTGTATGGAGCCAACCATAACAGTCGATTTATATATCTTTAAATCATATTTATTCATTTAGTTATTCAATAAAGAGATATGTCGTCAACTTTCCTGAGCGCAAAAAAAAAGGCCGTCGAAACGGCCGAAAACCCTTGTGCACAGAAAAGACCAACCTGTGGGAGCGAGCTTGCTCGCGATGGCGTTGGATCTGCAGCGTCGATGTCGACTGTTTCACCGCCATCGCGAGCAAGCTCGCTCCCACAGGTTTTGTATTAACGATTCGGTTGCGGTGTCAGGCGCAGATAGGGCTTCACCGCCCGATAGCCTTTGGGGAAGCGCCGCTTGATCTCTTCTTCATCCTTGAGCGACGGCACGATCACTACTTCGTCACCGTCCTGCCAATTGGCCGGGGTGGCGACTTTGTGGTTGTCGGTCAGTTGCAGGGAATCGATCACCCGCAGGATCTCGTTGAAATTGCGGCCCGTACTGGCCGGGTAGGTGATGGTCAGGCGAACCTTCTTGTTCGGGTCGATCACGAACAGCGAGCGCACGGTCAAGGTATCGCTGGCATTTGGATGGATCAGGTCGTACAGGTCCGACACCTTGCGATCGGCATCGGCCAGGATCGGGAAATTGACCACGGTGTTCTGGGTCTCGTTGATGTCCTCGATCCACTTGTGGTGGGAATCCACAGGATCCACCGAGAGGGCAATCGCCTTGACGCCGCGCCTGGCGAACTCATCCTTGAGCTTGGCGGTGAATCCCAGTTCGGTGGTGCACACCGGCGTGAAGTCCGCCGGATGAGAGAACAGCACGCCCCAGCTATCGCCGAGCCATTCGTGGAAACGGATTTTGCCGACACTGGAATCCTGTTCGAAATCAGGGGCGATGTCGCCGAGTCTGAGGCTCATGGTGCGGCTCCTTGTGAGGTGTTGTGGAACCTGACTGTGCCTCGGTTCTGGTCCTTTTAAAAAGAATAAATATTGATCTAGCTAGAACTATTAAGAATATAAAAAACTGTTCACTGGCGCTGACCTATCTAATGGGCCGAAGATCCGCGACGAGGTTCGAGAAGGCCTCGAGTTGCTGAAAAGAGGAGTCGTTTCGAGAAAGGCTACAGGGGTGGGCCTGACTCGAAAACGTAAAGCCCCGCCAGGCATGTTGCCGGGCGGGGCTTTTTTTCGTTTCAACATTTCCTGACATGCCTATCAAATTGTTGACCCGATGCCGGAACGAGCGGCTAGGATAGGCGGCATGGACATTCAAGCGTTGTTGATTCATCTGCAGGATCAATTACCCGACTTGTTGGCGGTGTATCTGTTTGGCAGCCATGCGCAAGGAACCGCAGGCCCCGATAGCGATGTCGATATGGCCGTGCTCGTATCCGGCGAAATAGACCCGATGCGGTTATGGCAGATTGCAGGAGATATGGCGGATATAGCCAACGTTCCGGTGGATCTGATCGATCTGCGTGCGACAACCACCGTGATGCAGTACCAGATCGTGACTCGAGGCCAGCGATTGTGGGCCAGGGACGTACAGGCCGGGTTATACGAGAGTTTCATCCTCAGCGAAAAAACCGCCTTCGACGCAGCACGAGCAGGCTTGCTCAAGGATATTCAGGAAAAAGGCTCCGTGTATGGCCGATGATGTACTGATCAACAAAGCAGCGAGTATTGAACGCTGCGTCGCCAGGGTGAGGGAGGAGTACGAGAAGAACCCTGCCACCTTCGCCACGGACCTCACCCGCCAGGATTCGGCGGTTCTAAATATCCAGCGGGCCTGTGAAGCGGCGCTGGACATGGGGCAACATCTGATTCGACGCGAACGCCTGGGCGTCCCGCAAAGTGCCCGGGACGTGTTCGAGTTGCTTTATCAAGCTGGCTGGATCGCCGAAGACCTGGTGAAAAACCTGAAGAATATAGTGGGTTTCAGAAATATCGCTGTGCATGACTACCAAGCACTGCAACTGCCCATCCTGATCGCCATCATTACCCGGCACCTGGGCGATTTCCTGGCGTTCAGCGCGTGCATACTGCGTAAGGACTCGACAGAGACCGCCGTCTGACACCGAAAACCTAAAAGCCCCGCCGGGCATGTCGCCGGGCGGGGCTTTTTTGGGTTCTACGCCTTACATAAAGTTGTAGGTGTAGTTGAAGATCAGACGGGTCTGATCCTGGCTTTCGCCTGCACCGCTGCTACGATAGGTACCCTGACGAAGGGTGGTACCGAAGCCTTTCAATGCGCCTTGCTGGATTACGTAATCCACACGCATGTCGCGTTCCCACTCGGAGTAATCGCTGCCACCCGCGGTGGCGGATTTGACGTCGTCACCACGCAGGTAGGCAACCGAGGCTTTCAGGCCTGGTACGCCCAAGGAAGCGAAGTCGTAGGAGTATTGACCGAAGGTGGTGTTTTCACCGGCACGGACAAACCCGTTGATCATGCTGTCGGTGAACAGGTAAAAGCTCGCGCCACCGGCACCTTCTGGGCGTCCGTTGCCGTTAACGACGTTGCCTTGGTTCAGGTATACGAAGCCGCCGTCATCACCGACTTGCTGGTGACCCAGCAGGAAGGCGCTGCCGCCGAGGGTATAAGTGAACATGGCGCTCCAGGTCTTGTTATCGACCTCGCCCGGGGTCTTGGCATAGCCATTGTTGTTGTTGAACCGGTATCCCGCATCGCCGTTACGACCATCCGAACTGCTGTCGAAGTAACGCAGGTCGGTCTTGAAGGATTGGCCTTCGCTGATCGGGAAAACGTGTACGGCGCCCAGGAAGTGCTGTTTGTAATAGTCTTGCAGGTTGGCGTAGTAATACTGCAGGGTCAGGTCTTTGGTGACTTTCCAGTCAGCACCGGCAAAACGGAACTGGTTGCTGTCCTCGGTACCGCCTGCCACTGCCAGACCGGTGCTGTTGCTCGAAGCACGACCAGTGGCATGTTCCAACTGACCGGCGTTGAAGGTCACATTGTCGATTTCCTTGGAGGTGATGGTGCCACCTTCAAAGGTCTGTGGCAGCAGACGGCTGTCGTTGGCCACCAGGATCGGCAGGTTAGGCTGCAGTGCGCCACCCAGGTGAGCCTCGGTCTTGGAGAAAAGCGCCTTCACGTTACCCGACAAACGGCTCCAATCATGGACTGCCGAACCATCGGTGTCGCTTGGCATGTAGGAGCCATTATTGCGCCCCCTCCCACCATCGAGACGAATGCCAACCAACGCCTGAGCGTCGATACCGAAACCAACGACGCCTTGGGTGAAGCCCGACTTGTAGTCGAACTTGAGGCCGGTGCCCGTTTCGCGCAGGTCTTCGGCGCCGTCGTGGTTATCGTTATTGAAATACAGCGTGCGGGAACTGACAGACGCCTTGCTGTCTTCGATGAAACCGGCGGCGCCTGCCTGCTGCGCCAATACCCCAACGGCCACAGCCAGGGCCAAGGTGGACTTGTTCATGCTTCGCTCCTCTCGTTTTCTAATTCTTGTGTTTCTTTGGTTCCGGGTCGAATGCCCTGAATCCGCGGATGCGCGATTAGCGCCAGACTGTGACTGGCAAGTCAATCGTAACCATTTGTGATTACGACCATGGTCTAACCCCGCGATACCGGCCGGAAGAATAATGGATTCTTTATAATTCCAAAAAGAATTGTTTCCATAGTTTTCAGATTATTTTGAAATATAGCTGCCATCAAAGCATCGTCAAACTGAGATATGGATATCGGCCAGACCGGGGATTGCTGAACGGTCCTTTCGTCGGCAGTTTTTCAGCACGTGGAACGCTCTATCTCATGGGCTGCGGCGGAGCGCAGTTGCTGCTGGCTGCAATCTTCGGGCTTCGTCCACCGACAATTCATTGTCTGAAGTCAAAAAGAGCAGCCAGACGCACGGCTACGGGGAATGAAAGCTACAACGGCTTCTCGAAGATCTTCGAGTTGCGCTGGTAGTTATAGAGCGAGGCCCGCGCCGCCGGCAGCCGGTCGACGCTGCTGGGCTCGAAGCCTCGCTCACGGAACCAGTGGGCAGTGCGGGTGGTGAGTACAAACAAGGTCTTGAGTCCCTGGGCGCGGGCACGGGTCTCGATCCGCTCAAGCAATTCATCGCCCCGGCCACCGTGGCGGTATTCCGGGTTCACCGCCAGGCACGCCAGCTCGCCGGCATCCGAATCGGCGATCTGGTACAACGCCGCGCAGGCGATGATCATGCCTTCGCGCTCCACCACGCTGAACTGTTCGATCTCACGCTCCAGCACTTCCCTGGAGCGACGCACCAGGATCCCCTGCTCCTCCAGCGGGCTGATCAGGTCCAGCAAGCCACCGACATCTTCGATGGCCGCCTCGCGAACGACTTCGAACTGTTCCTGGGCTACCAGCGTGCCGCTGCCGTCGCGCGTGAACAGCTCGGCCAGCAGGGCACCGTCCTCGGCATAGCTGACGATATGACTGCGGGCCACACCACCACGGCAAGCCTGGGCCGCGGCGTCCAGCAGCTCGGCCTGATAGTCGCTGCCCAGGCGCTGGATGTGGGCTGGTACCTGCTGCGGACGCAGTTCACGCACCAGCCGGCCGTCTTCGCCGATCAACCCCTGCTCGGCGCCGAACAGCAGCAACTTGTCGGCCGCCAGGTCGATGGCCGCCCGGGTGGCGACGTCTTCGCAGGCCAGATTGAAAATCTCACCGGTGGGCGAATAGCCCAGAGGCGACAGCAGCACGATGGAACGCTCGTCCAGCAGGCGGTTGATGCCCTTGCGATCGACCCGACGCACCTCTCCGGTGTGGTGGTAATCCACGCCCTCCAGCACGCCGATGGGCCGTGCGGTGACCAGATTGCCGCTGGCTACCCGCAACCGCGAGCCCTGCATGGGCGAAGACGCCATGTCCATCGACAGGCGCGCCTCGATGGCGATGCGCAGTTGACCAACCGCGTCGATCACACACTCAAGCGTCGCCGCATCGGTGATGCGCATGCCGTGATGGTAATGAGGGGTCAGGCCTCGCGCGGCCAGGCGGGCCTCGATCTGCGGGCGTGAACCATGGACCAGCACCAGCCGTACGCCGAGGCTGTGCAACAGCACCAGGTCATGGACGATGTTGCCGAAATTGGGATGCTCCACCCCATCGCCGGGGAGCATGACGATGAAGGTGCAGTCGCGGTGGGCATTGATGTAGGGCGAAGCGTGACGAAGCCAATTGACGTATTCGGGCATGAACCTGAGCCTGTAATAAATAACAGCCGAAAAAAGACGGAACAGAACGCACAGCGGGCTGGTGGTTATCGTCGGAACAGGCTTGGCGACACGCGCGCTCTCCTCATGAATACGGGCCCGCGAGGGGGCGATTTAGTCAGCCGTGGCCGGCGTCAGGCAATAATGTCCGATCAGTTGCCGCAACAACTGCACGGTAGGTTGTATACGTGACATTTCGAGGTACTCACCCGGTTGGTGGGCACAAGCGATATCACCGGGGCCGAGCACCAGGGTTTCGCAGCCAAGGCGCTGAAGATAAGGCGCTTCGGTGCCAAACGCCACTGCTTCGGCACGGTAGCCGGTCAGTCGTTCGGCCACGCGCACCAGCTCGCAGTCCTCGGGCTGCTCGAACGGCGGCGCTTCGGGGAACAGCGGCGCATAGTCGATCCTGACCTTATGACGCTCGGCGATGGGGTCGAGCTTCTGCTGGATGGCCGCTCGCAGCATCTGCGGGTCCATGCCGGGCAAGGGTCGCAGGTCGAATTCCATGGAGCACTGGCCGCAGATCCGGTTGGGGTTGTCGCCGCCATGGATACAGCCGAAGTTCAGGGTCGGCTGTGGCACCGTGAACTGGGGATTGCGGAATTCCCGTTGCCATTGCAGACGCAGGCCGCGCAGTTCGCCCATGGCGTCGTGCATGGCTTCGAGGGCGCTGTGACCCAGGCTTGGATCGGATGAATGGCCGCTGCGCCCGAGGATGTCGATGCGCTCCATCATCACGCCCTTGTGCAGGCGGATCGGTCGCAGACCGGTCGGCTCACCGATGATCGCTGCGCGCCCCAATGGCCGTCCGGCGTCGGCCAGCGCCCGGGCGCCGGCCATGGAGCTTTCTTCGTCGCAGGTGGCGAGAATCAACAAAGGCTGCTTGAACGGTTGCTCCAGCAGAGGCTTGAGCGCTTCGATGGCCAGGGCAAAGAAGCCTTTCATGTCACAGCTGCCGAGACCCACCCAGCGATTCTCGACCTCGGTGAGCTTCAGCGGATCGGTCTGCCACAGCCCACCGTCGAACGGCACCGTATCGCTGTGACCGGCCAGCACCAGCCCTCCGGGACCGCTGCCGTACGTTGCCAGCAGGTTGAACTTGCCGGGGCTGACCTGCTGGATATCGCAGCGGAACCCGAGGTCGCCAAGCCAGGCTGCCAGCAGTTCGATCACGGCACGGTTGGACTGGTCCAGCGCCGGCTGGGTACAACTGACCGAAGGCGTGGCGATCAGCGCAGCGAACTGATCTTTCATGGACGGCAAAGGCATCGCTGACTCCGGGCTTACGATTTGGCGTTCATCATAGAACCATCCGGCGCAAGGAAGAAACCGTCGCGGCACGTAGGACGAATGACTCCTGTACACTGCACGACCTTGGCAGCCACACCCTTCCCGGCTGCGCACCCCGATCCCTGGATTTTCCGGCCATGCAGAAAGAAACCGAAATCAAACTCCGCGTCAGCCGCGAGACCCTGGCAGCCCTGCGCGAGCACCCGCTACTGAAAAAACGCAACAAAAGTGGCTGGGAACGCCACGAATTGATGAACCAGTACTTCGACACGCCGGAGCGTGACCTGGCCCGAGCCAAGGTCGCCCTGCGCCTACGTCGCGACGGTGAAGAGGTGATCCAGACCCTCAAGACCCGCGGCCAGAGCATTGCCGGCCTGTCCGAGCGCAACGAATACGACTGGCACCTGCCCAAGGCCAGGCTCGACCTGAAGAAACTCGACGGCGAATGCTGGCCCGAGGCCCTGGCGGACCTGGACAAGAAAACCCTCAAGGCTATCTTCACCACTGACTTCGTTCGCGAACGCGCGGAAATCGCCTGGGGCCGAGGCAAAAGCAAGGTGGTCATCGAAGCCGCACTCGACCTGGGCCATGTGGTGGTCGGCAAGCAGAAGGAAGAGATCTGCGAGCTCGAACTGGAACTGCGCGAAGGCGATCCCGCCGCCCTGCTGGAACTGGCCGCCGAACTGGCCGAGACCCTGCCCCTGATGCCTTGCGACATCAGCAAGGCCGAGCGCGGCTATCGTCTGCATGACGCGGCCAGCTATGCCCTGAGCCTGCCGGCGCCGCAACTGGTCGCTGAAATGCCGCTGGACGATGCCTTCGCCGCGCTGAGCTGGCACCTGCTGGGCAGCAGCCAGCGTCTGGCCGAGCAATACCGCTTCAACGGCCATTGGCGCCTTTTGCAGGACTGGGTGGAGAACCTCGTCGAACTGCGCGCCCTGCTCAGCAGCCTCGGCCAGGCCGCCCCGCGCCAATCGACCCATGACTTGCGCATTGCCCTGGATGCATTGCTGGAAGACTGGCGCCCGCTCGTCCAGGCCGGCCTGGACGATGAGGACGTGCGCAAGGCGGCACCGGAGCAGTTCCTCGAAGAGCTGCAGGATCCACGCTGGGGCCTGTTCTCCCTCAATACCTCGCGCTGGCTGCTGGCCCGCAGCTGGGCCGTCGAGCGCAACACCCGTGGCAACCGCCAGGGCGCGGCGCAACTGGGCAGTTGGCTGCCGCGCCTGCTGTGCGAGGAAGCAACCTCCCTGCAATTGCAACGCTACCAGCAGCAGCCGGAAGACCTCGCCGAGCAATTGCCGCGTATCGAACGCATCCAGGTCTGGCTGCACCACGCCCGCCAGGTGCTGGACGTCCCGGAAATGGACCGTCTCTATGGCGAGCTGAACAAACTGGCGCAACTGGCCAACGCACCGATTACCGACGAAGCCCTGGACGCGCGCAAACACCAGGCGATTGCGGTGTATCAGAATCGGGCTTGGAAGACTTTGTTGCGCCTGTAATACCGCCATCGCGAGCAGGGCTCGCTCCCACAGGGTTTGGACGGTGTCGCGACTACTGCGACTCACCCGGAACAACCTGTGGGAGCGCCTGCTCGCGATGAGGCCCACAGACCCTCCACCGAAATCAGCGCATTACCGGCAGACTCGTCGTGGACTTGATCTCCGAAAGCGCCACGATGGAATTCACTTCCTGGATTCCCGGCACCATCGACAGCTTTTCGAAAAAGAAACGCTCATACGCCTCGATGTCCGCTGTGACGATGCGCAGCAGGAAGTCCACCGCTCCCATCAACACGTAGCACTCCAGCACTTCGGGAAAGCCGCGGATCGCCTCGGTGAACTCGGTGAAATTCGAACGACCGTGGGCGTTGAGTTTGATTTCGGCGAAGATCTGCGTGTCAAGGCCGATCTTCTTGCGATCCAGCAACGTCACCTGGCTGCGGATAATCCCCTCTTCCTTCATCCGCTGGATCCGGCGCCAGCACGGCGACTGGGACAAGCCCACCCGCTCGGCGATCTGGGCACTGGACAGCGAGGCGTCCTCTTGAAGCAGCGTCAGTATCCTACGGTCATAACTGTCCAGCTCGCTCTGCATAAAAAAATCCGCAATCAAGATATTGTCGAATTATTCCATTCGTATAATTCCTAACAGCGGGAATATTAGACAGAAAAAACCGCTTCACCCATGTAAATATTTCTCCCGAAACCCAGGAGAAAATCCATGCCTTCATTCGAAGCTGTCACGGCGGCCCCGGCCCGTGCCGATGCCTGGCACCCCAGCCACCCCCACTGCCACGTGCAGTACCGCCTGCTGGCGGAAACCGAACCGGACCTGTTGTGTCGGGCGTTGAACCTGTTTGCCCTACAGGGCCTGATCCCACAGCGGCTTCACGTCGAGCGCCAGGACGATTTGCTGTCCATGGATATCGTGGTGGGCGGACTGAGCTGGCACCGTGCCCAAGTGCTCGCTGAAAAATTACGTAACCTGATCAGCGTGTTTTCGGTGGAGCTGCAAGAGGCTGATATCGCGCGGGCAGCGCCGGTCCTGGCGGTGGGTTGAGCGGTCGCAGGCAAGAATTCGTAACGCATTGGTCGGGTAGTGGCCCAACGGTCTACGGTGTCGGGACTATGCTTTTGCAGACCGAGCGATGACGCCGAGGCGTCTGAATCGCGGCTTTGCTGCAACTGTCCAATAGGAACCCAAATGTCCACCAAACACGCCACTCAGGACCGCTGGCTGGACCTCAACGATCTGCTCCGCCAACTGGTCGCCCAAGGCATCATCGACCAGGATGCGGCTGAAACCGCGCTGAACGCCCGCCGGCGCCATAGCACCAACAGCCAGTTGCATCCACTGGAATTCATCGCCAACCAGCATCTGGACGATCTCAGCCGACCCGGCAAACGCCTGGACCTGGAAAGCCTGACGTTGTGGCTGTCCCAGCAGGCCGGCCAGCCCTACATGCGCATCGACCCGCTGAAGATCAACGTCGCGGCCGTGACCCCGCTGATGTCCTACGCCTTTGCCCAACGCCACAAAATCCTCGCGGTAGCGGTCGATCGTGATTCGGTCACCGTTGCCAGTGCCCAGCCCTATGTCAGCAGCTGGGAAGCCGACCTGACCCACGTGCTCAAGCTGCCGGTCAACCGGGTGGTCGCCAACCCGGTGGACATCCAGCGCCTGAGCGTCGAGTTCTACCGCCTGGCCAAATCGGTCAGCGGTGCCACCACGGTCGACCAGCAGCCGAGCAACCTGAGTAATTTCGAACAGTTGCTCAACCTCGGGGCCAGCGACCAGGAACCCGACGCCAACGATGCGCACATCGTCAATATCGTCGACTGGCTGTTCCAGTACGCTTTCCAGCAACGGGCCAGCGATATCCACATCGAGCCGCGCCGCGAGCAGGGCACCGTGCGGTTTCGCATCGACGGCGTGCTGCACACGGTCTACCAGTTCCCGCCGCAAGTCACGATGGCGATCATCAGTCGCCTGAAAAACCTCGGACGGATGAACGTCGCGGAGAAGCGCAAGCCCCAGGATGGCCGGGTCAAGACCAAGACCCCGGAGGGCGGTGAAGTGGAATTGCGCCTGTCGACATTGCCCACGGCGTTCGGCGAGAAAATGGTCATGCGGATCTTCGACCCTGAAGTCCTGCTCAAGGATTTCGACCAGCTCGGCTTCTCCGCCGACGACCTGCGCCGCTGGCAGGACATGACGCGCCAGCCCAACGGCATCGTGCTGGTGACCGGGCCCACCGGTTCGGGCAAGACCACCACCCTCTACACCACCCTGAAGAAACTGGCGACGCCGGAGGTCAACCTCTGCACCATCGAGGACCCGATTGAAATGGTCGAGGCGTCCTTCAACCAGATGCAGGTCCAGCACAACATCGACCTGAACTTCGCCGCTGGCGTGCGGGCACTGATGCGGCAAGACCCGGACATCATCATGATCGGCGAGATCCGTGACCTGGAGACCGCTGAAATGGCGATCCAGGCAGCACTGACCGGGCACCTGGTGCTCTCCACGCTGCACACCAACGATGCACCGAGCGCCATCAGCCGCCTGCTGGAGCTTGGCGTGCCCCATTACCTGATCAAGGCCACGGTACTGGGCATCATGGCTCAGCGCCTGGTGCGCACGCTGTGTCCCCACTGCAAGAGCCCGCTGACACTGGAGGAAGACGACTGGCAGACCCTGACCCGCCCGTGGCAGGCGCCTTTGCCGAGCAATGCCCAACAGGCGGTCGGTTGCCTGGAATGTCGCGACACCGGTTACCGTGGCCGTGCCGGGGTCTATGAAATCCTGCAACTGACCGACAGCGTCAAGGCGCTGATCCATCCGGATACCGACCTGCTGGCAGTGCGGCGCCAGGCGTTCAAGGAAGGCATGCGCAGCCTGCGGCTGTCCGGCGCGCAGAAAGTCGCCGCCGGGCTCACGACGGTTGAAGAGGTGCTACGGGTAACGCCCCAGAGCGAGCAGAGGTAAAAATTGCTCCCACCCGACAACGGATGGAAAGGTCCTTGTAAACAAACCGGAGAGAACCCAAGCGAAGATAATGGCCGATTGCCCTACACTCAGGATCACGAGTCATCAACCGAACAAGGAACAGTCATGCAAATCGGCAGCGTACTTTTATTATTCGTCGCCCTGGTGGTCGCCATCCTGCTCATGGGCTTCAAGGTCGTACCCCAGGGCTATCAATGGACCGTCGAACGCTTCGGGCGCTACACCAACACGCTCAAGCCCGGCCTGAACATCATCATCCCGGTGATGGACCGCATTGGTCGCAAGATGAACGTGATGGAAAGCGTGCTGGACATCCCGCCGCAAGAAGTCATCACCTCCGACAACGCCACGGTGCAAATCGATGCCGTGTGCTTTTTCCAGGTGGTCAACACGGCCCAGGCTGCCTATGAGGTCAACAACCTCGAACATGCCATCCGCAACCTGCTGCAGACCAATATCCGGACCGTGCTCGGTTCGATGGAACTGGATGCGATGTTGAGCCAGCGCGATGCCATCAACGAAAAACTGTTGCGGACCATCGACGAAGCCACCGCACCGTGGGGCATCAAAATCACTCGGATCGAGATCAAGGACATCAGCCCACCGGCTGACCTGATGGCCGCGATGTCGGGGCAGATGAAAGCCGAACGGATCAAGCGCGCCCAGATCCTGGAGGCCGAGGGGCTGCGCGCCTCGGCGATCCTCACCGCCGAAGGCAAGAAGCAGGCGCAGATTCTCGAAGCCGAAGGCAGCCGCCAGGCCGCATTCCTGGAGTCCGAGGCCCGTGAGCGCCAGGCCGCGGCCGAAGCGCTCGCTACCAAAGTGGTGTCCGAGGCGATTGCCCAGGGTAACGTCCAGGCGGTGAACTACTTCGTCGCGCAGAAATACGTCGACGCCTTGGGCCGCCTGGCCTCGGCCAACAACAGCAAGGTGATCCTGATGCCGCTGGAAGCCAGCCAGGTGATCGGTGCGGTCGGTGGCATCGGCGAGATCGTCAAGGCCACCTTCGACAGCAAGAAAGCCTGAGGCCCGCCCATGTGGTCTTTCCTGCAACACCTGTCGTATTGGGACTGGCTGGCGCTGGGCGTCATTTTGCTGATCCTGGAAGTATTCGGTGCCGGTGGATACCTGCTGTGGATTGGCATGGCCGCTGCAGCCGTCGGCGTGCTGACCTTCCTTGTCCCGCAACTGTCATGGGAGCTTCAGTTCCTGTTGTTCGGCCTGTTCGCCATGGCGACGGCGCTGTACTGGTGGCGCCGCCAGCACAGCGCTGTACGTGAAAGCGACCAGCCGCTCCTGAACCTGCGCGGGCAGGAGCTGATCGGCAAGACATTCCAGGTACACGAAGCCATCGTCGATGGACGGGGCAAGATCAAGGTCGCCGACGGAGTGTGGTTGGTAAAGGGCCCTGAAGCGCCCGTGGGCACACGGGTCAGGGTGGTTGCACAGGAAGGCGCGGTATTGCGGGTGGAACGCCATGACTGATGGGTCATGGAACTGAACCGGGTAGCCGACGCTCAAAATGAGTAGTTAACCCAGTGGAGTCACCTATCATGCGTCTCAAACTTGCTGTCGCCACCCTGGCCTTGCTGTCGCTTCCCGTTGGCTCGGCAATGGCCGACACGTTTTGGCGTAACGTCATTTCGTCCGGTGCGACCACCGGTTCGACCTACCTGACCTTCAAGGATCACAAGCTGATCGTCGCCGCCCAGGACGACGCCGGCAGCTTCGTCGCCAGTGACGGCGGCATCCGTGGCCCTTACCTGGAAGCCGCGATGCAGAAAGTCCGCGCCGACAACCCAGGCCTGCAAGCCACCGACATGGAACTGGCCAACGCGATCCTGGCGAAAAACGCCGTCGCTCAGGACTGATTTCCAGTCGATGGAAAAAATGCCGCTCGATTGAGCGGCATTTTTTTGCCTGCAACTCCCACAAGCCTGTACCCAGCCCCTTGTGGGAGCGAGCTTGCTCCGGGCGGCGATCCGACGATAGCGCCGGATCAGTCACATTAGGGTTGACTGACACACCGCAATCGCGAGCAGGCTCGCTCCCACAAGTGCAAGGGCTTATTCGCCGATGGCAGCCTTGTAGCCCGCGGCATCCAGCAGCTTGGCCAGGTCGGCCTGGGCGTTGGAAGGCTTGAGCTTGAAGATCCAGGCGCCATACGGATCGGAATTCAACAGCTCGGGCGAACCGCCCAGCTCTTCGTTGACCGCAATCACTTCGCCAGCAATAGGCGAATAGATATCGGAAGCCGCCTTGACCGACTCAACCACACCCGCTTGAGCGCCCGCTTCAAACACATTGCCCACTTCGGTCAGCTCGACGAATACCACATCACCCAAGGCTTCCTGCGCGTGGTCGCTGATGCCTACGGTGACGGTACCGTCAGCCTCCACTTTTGCCCACTCGTGGCTTTCGGCGAAACGCAGTTCGGCAGGGATATCGCTCATATTCTGTGTCCTCAAGAGAAATGTCAGCGGCAAGCCACCTGCCGCAAAAAAGTTAGATCAGGGTTTTGCCATGGCGCACGAAGGTCGGTCTGACCACTCGCACCGGGTACCACTTGCCACGAATTTCCACCTCGGCACGGTCAGCGGTCGCCATCGGAACGCGTGCCAGGGCAATCGACTTGCTAAGCGTAGGAGAAAAACTACCACTGGTGATCTCTCCTTCGCCAACATTGGCGATACGGACTACCTGATGGGCGCGCAGGACGCCGCGCTCCTCCAGCACCAGGCCGACCAGTTTGTGCTGCACACCGCCGGCCAGTTCAGCCTCCAGCGCACTGCGCCCGATGAACTGCCGGCTGGCCGGTTCCCAGGCGATGCTCCAGGCCATGTTCGAAGCCAGCGGCGAAACGTCCTGGTGGATGTCCTGGCCGTAGAGATTCATGCCCGCCTCCAGGCGCAACGTGTCGCGGGCGCCGAGGCCGATGGGAGAAATGCCGGCTCCCACCAGGTCGTTGAAGAAACTCGGGGCTTCGTGGGCGGGCAGGACGATCTCCAGGCCATCTTCGCCGGTATAGCCGGTACGGGCGATGAACCAATCGCCATCGGCACGCCCCTCGAAAGGCTTGAGCTGCTGGATCAACTGGCCGCGGGACTGGCTGACCAGTTCGGCGATCTTCTGCCGAGCCTGAGGGCCCTGGATCGCCAGCATCGCCAGCTCGGGGCGCTCGTGCAACTGCACGGCGTACTCGCCGATCTGCGCCTGCATCCAGGCCAGGTCCTGATCGCGGGTCGAGGCATTGAAGACCAGCCGATAGCCGTCGTCGACCCGGTAGATGATCATGTCATCGACGATGCCGCCGCGTTCATTGAGCATGGCGCTGTACAAGGCACGTCCAGTGTCTTGCAAGCGGTCGACATCGTTGGCCAGCAGGCGCTGCAGCCAGGCCTTGGCCTGGACACCGGTGACGTCGATCACGGTCATGTGGGATACATCGAACACACCACAGTCGCGTCGCACCTGATGGTGTTCCTCGACCTGCGAGCCATAATGCAGAGGCATATCCCAACCGCCAAAATCGACCATCTTCGCGCCGAGTGCGAGATGAAGGTCATACAGAGGCGTACGCAGTCCCATGGGTTTCTCCTTCCGGGCTTGGCGAAGGCGGGGCCGTCCGACAGACGGACCGCACCGAATGCCGCGCATTGTAGCCGCACGATGTAGGACTGGCACCTAAGTGTTTGGGTGCGCAGAACGTCTGATCAATCCGATGACCGGCAGCAATCCCACCAGGACCAGCGTCAACGCCGGTAGCGCGGCCCGGGCCCACTCCCCTTCGCTGGTCATTTCGAAGATTCTCACCGCCAGCGTGTCCCAGCCGAATGGACGCATCAGCAAAGTGGCGGGCATTTCCTTGAGCACATCGACAAACACCAGCAACGCCGCGCTCAACGTGCCGGGCAACAGCAACGGTAAATACACTTTGAAAAACAATCGCGGCCCACTGACCCCGAGGCTCCGTGCAGCCTCGGGCAGCGACGGGCGGATGCGCGCCAGGCTGCTTTCCAACGGACCGTAGGCCACGGCCATAAAGCGCACCAGATAGGTCAGCAGCAATGCCGACAGGCTGCCCAGCAACAACGGCTTGCCCGCACCGCCGAACAGGGTCGACAGCGGGATCACCAGCTCGCGGTCCAGGTAGCTGAACGCAAGCATGATCGACACCGCCAGTACCGAACCGGGCAAGGCATACCCCAGGTTCGCCAGGCCCACCGCGGCGCGGATCGGACGGGTCGGCGCCAGACGCCGGGCAAACGCCAGCAGCAGGGCGACACAAACCGTGATCAGCGCCGCCAGCCCTCCCAGGTACAGGGTGTGGACGATGAGCCCGGCATAACGTTCATCCAGATCGAAGCGACCGCGCTGCCAGAACCACACCATCAGTTGCAGCAGGGGAATGACAAACGCACAGGCGAACACCAGCAAGCACCAACCGCTGGCCGCCAACGCCTTGAGGCCGCGTAGCGGATACAGCGCCTTGGCCCGGGGACGTTCGTTGCTGGCGCGCTGGGCACCACGGGCTCGACGCTCGCCATAGAGCACCAGCATCACCGCCAGCAACAGCAGGCTGGCCAGTTGCGCAGCGCTGGAAAGGCTGAAGAAGCCGTACCAGGTCTTGTAGATGGCGGTGGTAAAGGTGTCGAAGTTGAATACCGATACCGCGCCGAAATCCGCCAGGGTTTCCATCAACGCCAACGCCACGCCGGCGCCAATCGCAGGCCGGGCCATCGGCAGGGCCACGCGCCAGAACGCCTGCCACGGCGATTGCCCGAGCACACGGGCCGCCTCCATCAACCCCTTGCCCTGGGCCAGGAACGCCGTGCGCGCCAACAGGTAGACGTAAGGATAAAAGACCAGGACCAGCACCAGGATCACCCCACCCGTGGACCGGACCCTGGGCAGGCGCAGGCCGCTGCCGAACCATTCACGCAGCAGAGTCTGTACGGGACCGGCGAAATCCAGCAGGCCGACGAAGACAAACGCCAACACGTAGGCCGGGATCGCAAACGGCAGCATCAACGCCCAGTCGAGCCAACGCCGACCCGGGAATTCACACAGGCTGGTGAGCCAGGCAAGGCTGACCCCCAGCAACGTCACGCCAACCCCCACGCCGAGGATCAGCGTGAGGGTATTGCCCAGCAGCCTGGGCATCTGCGTATCCCAAAGGTGGGACCAGATCTGTTGATCGACGCTTTGCCAGGACAGCAACAGGACGCTCAGGGGCAACAGGACCAATGCGGCGATGGTGAATACCAGCGGGTACCAGCGGCGTTGAACGGTGTGGCTCAAGGGGAATGCTCGTTCAAATGAATGTGCCCGCGCTTGGCGCAGGCACTTGTTTACGACTCAGAATAACCAGTCGCAGGAGCATTGTGGCGAGGGGATTTAGCGCCAGCCGGCGCGATCCATCAGGCGAATGGCCTCGGCCTGGCGCTTGCCGGCCACTTCCACCGGCAAGGTATCAGCCTTGAATGCGCCCCAGGCGGCCACTTCCTTGGACGGCGCCACGTTCGGGTTGGCCGGGAACTCCTGGTTGACGTCTGCGAAGATACTTTGCGCCTCAGGCGTGGTCATCCATTCCACCAGTTTTTTTGCAGCCTCCGGATGCGGGGCATATCGGGTCAGGCCAATGCCCGACAGGTTGATGTGCACGCCCCGATCCGCCTGGTTCGGCCAGAACAGCTTGACCTTCAGGTCCGGATTCTGCTGGTGCAGGCGACCATAGTAATAGGTGTTGACGATACCGACGTCGCATTGCCCGGCATTGATCGCCTCAAGCAGCGCGGTGTCGTCGGAGAACACGTCGGTGGACAGGTTCTTCACCCAACCCTGGAGGATTTGCTCGGCTTTCTGAGCACCGTGGGTTTCTATCAGGGTCGCGGTCAGGGACTGGTTATAGACCTTCTTGGACGTACGCAGGCACAAGCGGCCTTCCCATGCATCACCGGCCAGGGCTTCGTAGGTGCTCAGCTCGCCCGGCTTGACCCGGTCGGTCGAGTAGGCAATGGTCCGCGCCCGCAGGCTCAGGCCGGTCCAGGCATGGGACGATGCGCGGTATTGAGGCGGGATGTTGGCATCGATCACCGGCGAGGTGAATGGCTGGAGGATTCCCATCTGCTCAGCCTGCCAGAGGTTCCCGGCATCGACGGTGAGCAGCAGGTCGGCGGTGGCGTTTTCGCCTTCGGCCTTGATCCGCTGCATCAGCGGGGCTTCCTTGTCGGTGATGAACTTCACCGCTACGCCGGTCTTGCGGGTGTAGGCATCGAAGACCGGTTTGATCAGTTCATCGATACGTGAGGAATAGACCACAACCTCGTCGGCGGCCTGGGCGACCGTGGAGCCGATCAAGGTCAGGGCGAGGGCGGACAGCAGGCGCTTGGGTGCCAACATGGGAGCGGTCTCTCGGAACTGTGAAAGTGCGCAAATGATAAGGACTCACATTTGGCTTCTCAATCGAACAGTGGGTGGAGACATTTCCAAATGTTGCGATAAGGGTACGGCGTGGTAATCGGGGGGATCCCATCGCGAGCAGGCTCGCTCCCACAGGGCTCTCTGTCGGGCCACAGATTATGTGTTCGCTGAAGACCCACTGTGGGAGCGAGCCTGCTCGCGATGAGGCCATAAGCCCCCACCCCACATCTCAGGTCTTGGCCAGCTCCGGCAGATCCCCGATCAACCCCAGCGCCTCGCGCACGAACAGTGCCTTGGCTTCAGGCATGCGATCCACCAGCTTTAACCCGGTGTTGCGCAGCCAGCGCACCGGCAACGGATCGGCCTGGAACAATCGCTCGAACCCTTCCATCGCCGCCATCAGCGCCAGGTTATGCGGCATGCGGCGCCGCTCGTAGCGGCTCAACACCTTGACGCCCGCCAGACGTTCGCCCCGCCCGGCCGCCTGCAACAGCACTTCAGCCAGCACGGCGGCGTCGAGGAAACCCAGGTTCACGCCCTGCCCGGCCAACGGGTGGATGGTATGGGCCGCATCGCCGATCAGCGCCAGCCCTTCGGCCACGTAGCGCTTGGCGTGGCGCTGGCGCAGCGGCACGCACAGGCGCGGGTCGGCAGCCAGGACGCTGCCGAGCCGGCCTTCGAAAGCCCGCTCCAGCTCACCGCAGAATTCAACGTCTTCAAGCGCCATCAAGCGCTGTGCCTCGCTGGGGGTGGTGGACCAGACGATCGAGCACCAATCCTTTTGGCCATCGCGTTCCAACGGCAAGAACGCCAGCGGACCGTTGTCGGTGAAGCGCTGCCAGGCGGTCATTCGATGAGGCTGGGCGCTGCGCACGCTGGTGACGATGGCGTGGTGCAGGTAATCCCATTCACGGGTCGCGACGCCCGTCAGCCGGCGCACGGCGGAATTTGCCCCGTCGGCGGCGATCACCAGCGGTGCCCGCAACGTGCGGCCATCGGCCAGGGTCAACAGCCAGTCGTCGCCGGACCGACGCATCTGTTCCAGCCGCGCATTGGCCAACAGACCGAGGTCGCAGTCATGCAGACGGTCCAGCAAGGCATCCTGCACTACCCGATTCTCGACGATGTGCCCGAGCACATCGGCGTGCAGGCTGGCGGCCGAGAAGTGAATCTGCCCGGTGCCGCTGCCGTCCCAGACGTGCATGTCGGTGTAGGGGCTGGCGCGCCGGGCGGTGATGCCTTCCCACACGCCCAGACGTTCGAGAATCCGCTGGCTGGCGGCCGACAGCGCACTGACCCGCGGTTCGAACGCGGCCTGGGCATCGAACGGTTTGACGCTCATCCCGCCGCCGTCGAGCAGCAGCACTTGCAAGCCACTGTCCTGCAAGGCCAGCGCCAGGGCGCTGCCGACCATACCGGCGCCGACAATCAGCAGATCTGCACGCAATTCCATGCTTTAAGCCTGTTTTGCTGGCGGCTTCAGCCGCCCATGAAAAGAAAAACCAGCGCCTGATTCAAACATCCGGGCGCGTTCCCAGCCCCATGGCCTGGCGGGCGAACCAGCGCTTGGCCGGCGGCAGCAGGTCGAGGCCCAGCAGGCCGAGGTTGCGGCCCAGGGACACCAACGGCAGCTTGCTGCTGAACAGCCTGGTGACCTGATCGGAGAAGCCCACGGTCAGGGTCTGGTCCAGCCGCTGGCGCTCGCGATAGGCTTGCAGCACGGCGAAATCCCCCGGCTCGCTGTCGCTGTCGAGCAAGGCGTCGGCTAACGCCTGGGCGTCGCGCAGGGACAGGTTGAAGCCTTGCCCGGCGATCGGATGCAGGCTGTGGGCGGCGTTGCCGAGGATTGCCAGGTGGGGACGAACCTGCTCTTCAGCCTCTACCAGCGCCAACGGATACAGATGCCGCACGCCCACTTGCTTCAGCGTACCCAGGCGATAGCCGAACACGCCCTGCAATTCACTGAGGAAACTTCGCTCGTCGAGGGCCGCCAACCGTTGCGCGTCCATGCCCTGGCGGGTCCAGACCAGGGCACAGCGATTTTCCGGCAGCGGCAGGAAGGCCATCGGGCCGTCATCGGTGAAGCGTTCGAAAGCCATGCCGTTGTGAGCTTCGCTGGGCGTGACATTGGCGATCAAAGCGCTCTGGTCGTACGGTCGATTGCGCACGCCGACGCCCAGTTGCTCGCGCAGGCCGGAGCGGCCTCCATCCGCCAGCACGGCAAGTTCGCATTCGAGGGTAGTTTCGTCGTCCAGGGTCAGGCGATACCCGCCGACCAGCGGCTCCATCCGTGTAACCTGGGCCGGACAGCGCCAACTGACCACCTCTTTGTCCAGGCCCTGCCACAGGCACTGGCCGAGCCAGGCGTTTTCCACGACGTAGCCCAGCGCCGGAACGCCCTCTTCCATGGCCGACAGGCGTGCCGTGGAAAACCGCCCGCGATCGGACACATGAATCTGCTTGATCGGTTCGGCGCGTCGGGAAATCTGTTGCCAGATACCCAGGCGCTGATAGATCTGCCGGGCGCCGTAGGACAGCGCCGAGGATCGCGCATCGTAGCTCGGTTGCCAGGTATCGCCAGGGGCAAAGGGCTCGATCAGCATGATCTTCCAGCCGCGAGCCTTGGCGCCGGCTTGCAGGGCTAAAGCCAGGCTCGCGCCGACCAGGCCACCGCCGATGATCGCCAGGTTGACCCGACTCATGCCGCGTCCGTCCGCGCAGCGGCCATCAGGGCCTCGATTTCGGCGACCGTCTTGGGCACGCCTCGGGTCAGGATTTCACAACCGGTTCGGGTCACTACTACGTCATCCTCGATGCGCACGCCAATGCCGCGCCATTTTTTTGCGACGCTGCGGTTGTTCGGGCTGATGTAGATGCCCGGCTCGACCGTCAGCGTCATGCCGACTTCCAATACCCGCCACTCGCCACCGACCCGGTATTCACCGACGTCATGTACGTCCATGCCCAGCCAGTGCCCGGCGCGGTGCATGTAGAACGCCCGGTAGGCTTCGCTGGCGATCAATTCATCCACCTCGCCTTCGAGCAGCCCCAGGCGCACCAACCCTTCGGTGATGACCCGGACCGTCGCCTCATGGGCCTGGTTCCAGTGCTTGTTGGGCGCAATCTCGGTGAACGCCGCTTCCTGCGCCGCCAGCACCACTTCGTAGATCGCCTTCTGTTCCGGCGAAAACCGGCCGTTGACCGGCCAGGTGCGGGTGATATCACTGGCGTAGCAATCGATCTCGCACCCGGCGTCGATCAGGACCAGGTCACCGTCCTTGAGCGGCGCGTCGTTCTGCTGATAGTGCAGGATGCAACTGTTGCGCCCCGCCGCGACGATCGAACCATAGGCCGGCATCTTCGCCCCGCCCTTGCGAAACTCATAGTCGAGCTCGGCTTCCAGGCTGAACTCATACAGCCCCGGCCGTGCCGCCTGCATCGCCCGGACATGAGCCTGGGCGGAAATCCGCGCCGCTTCACGCATCACTTTCAATTCTGCCGCAGACTTATACAGGCGCATGTCGTGGAGCAGGTGATCCAGGGCAACGAATTCGTTCGGCGGCTGGGCGCCGAGGTTGGCCTTGGAGCGGATCACGTTGATCCATTCCATGAGGTGCCGGTCGAATTCGGGGTTGCTGCCCATGGCCGAATACACCCGGTCGCGGCCTTCGATCAGGCCCGGCAGGATGTCGTCGATATCGGTGATGGGGAACGCGTCGTCGGCGCCGTAGTCACGGACCGCGCCTTCCTGGCCGGCGCGCAGGCCATCCCACAACTCGCGCTCGGCATTGCGCTCGCGACAGAACAGGATGTACTCGCCATGGGCCCGGCCGGGCATCAGCACGATGACCGCCTGTGGCTCGGGAAAGCCGCTCAGGTACTGGAAGTCGCTGTCCTGGCGATAGACGTGCTCGACATCGCGGTTGCGGATCGCAACGGCGGCGGCGGGCAGGATTGCGATGCTGTTGGGCTCCATCTGCGCCATCAAGGCCTTGCGGCGACGGCTGTATTCCGATTTCGGGATATGAATCATGGGCAGACGGTGATCCCTTTCTAGCGATCAGTGCAAGGACGGCTTGGCGGCCGGTTCCGCGGTTTTCCTGGTCTCGGTGAACAGCAGCAACGGCGCGACCCGCAGGTACTCCATCACTTCCATGTAGTCACTCTCGCCATCATCGGATTCTTCCAGGGCGTCCTGGACCTGGGAGATCGCAGCCAGATCCTGCAACACTTCCTTGGCTTCTTCACTCAGCGCGTATTCGCGGCGGGTCAGGCCGAAGCCGGCGAGGAAGCCCTGGCACCATTGGCCCAGCGCAGCGGCACGTTCGGCCAGCGGCGCATCGTCGGTGGGCAGCAGCAAGACGACGGTCATGTCATCGCTGGTCAACTCGCCCTTGACCATTTCCTGCAGGCCGATCAGCGCGTTACGGACGTTGTCCGCCGGCTCGCCTTCCAGCAGCTCGGCAGCGTCGGCCAGCCAGCCGTCGGCATCGAAGCCGGCGCCGGCGCAGCTGCGCCCCAGCAACAGGCCGTGCAGTTCGGCGGGCGAGACAGGATGGCCGCTGGTGCTCAGCAGGGTGGCGAATGCTTGATACGGGGAGTTCTGAATGGGCATGGGCAGCTAGGCGCCAGACGGCGCTATGTCTAGAATGGAGGCCTTGTATCCTACATCGACAGACTCGCCAAGACTATCAGAGGCTGTGCGACCCTCATTCCCCATCAGACACAATCTTCAGTGGACACAATGGAAGACAACGACCTGCAAGCGCTGATGGCCAGACTCGAATTGTTAATTGACCGGGTCGAGCAACTTAAAAGCCAGAACGGACTCTTATTAGCTCAGGAAAAAACCTGGCGCGAGGAACGCGCGCACCTCATTGAAAAAAACGAAATCGCCCGGCGTAAGGTCGAATCGATGATTTCGCGCCTCAAGGCCCTGGAGCAAGACTCATGAGTTCAAGCAATAGCGTTACCGTGCAGATCCTCGACAAAGAGTATTCGATCATCTGCCCCCAGGAAGAGCGCAGCAACCTGGTGAGCGCCGCCCGTTACCTGGACGGCAAGATGCGCGAGATCCGCAGCAGCGGCAAAGTCATCGGCGCCGACCGCATCGCCGTAATGGCTGCCTTGAACATCACCCACGACCTGCTGCATCGCCAGGATACGCCGGACCTGCAAGTCAGCGGCTCGACCCGCGAACAGGTGCGCGACCTGCTCGAACGCGTGGATCTGGTGCTCGCCACTGATCCGGACGTCAGCAAGGGCTGATTCGCGAGGCTGCCTGGGGTATACTTGCGTCACTCCCTGGGGTGCTTGCCAGTTGGTGATGTCCCTGAGCCGATACGCACAACCACGGGGGTTGCACGTTGGGGCCGGTGTGCATGTCCGCTTGACGGAAAGCCTTAACGCCTCCTGCAACTTCCACCTTGAACTTTCGGGTTCAAGGGCTAAGCCGACAGCGGTTCATCCGGGGAGCCTGATCCCAGGCAATGCCAGTCCATACGGACTGGCATTGTCGTTTCTGGCGCAGGCATTCCTGAGCGCGCCGGTTTGCGGTTACGCTGTGGTGCATCGCCACAGCGTGAAGCCTCGATATGACCGATTCTGCGCCACTGTCCCGCCCGCAACTTCGCCGCCTGCTGCGCCAGGCTCGTCGCGCCCTGACGCCCGCGCAGCAGAAGCAGGCGGCCCACGGTCTCTATCGGCAACTGGCCCAGCATCCGCTGTTTCGTCGTGCGCGGCACATCGCCCTGTACCTGCCCAACGATGGCGAGATTGATCCGCGCCTGTTGCTGCGCGCCGCCCAGCGCCGGGGCAAGGCTACTTATCTGCCGGTGCTAAGCCCCTGGCCGCAGACCAAGATGGTTTTCCAACGCATCCGCCCCGGCGAAAAGCTGCGCCCCAATCGGTTTCGCATCCTCGAACCCCAGATGAATATCGCCCGCCAACGCAAGGTCTGGGCACTGGACCTGGTGTTGCTGCCGCTGGTGGGATTTGACGATGCGGGAGGCCGCCTGGGCATGGGCGGCGGTTTCTACGACCGCAGCCTGGCGTACCTGGCGCGACGCGGGCAGTGGCGCAAGCCGACGCTGCTGGGGCTGGCCCATGAATGCCAGAAGGTCGAGCGGTTGACGCAGGCAAGCTGGGATGTGCCGCTACAGGGAACGGTCAGTGACAGGCGATGGTATATCGCAGGGTAGACAGACGCCGCAGATATCAGCGGCGCCTGGAGCAAAGGTTCAGCGTTTAAGCGACGGCGCAGGCTGGGTAATATCCATGGGCGCCTCAGTCTTGCTGGCCCACAGGCTTTGGGCGTAACCCGTGGTCACGACACCCAGGCCGAACAGAATGACCAGAATCCACAACAAATCCGGTTTGCGTTTCATCGATTGCCCCCCTCAAGGCATATCACACACGATGACAGCAGCGGTTTTCTTATTGGCCGTGCAGCAGCGTCAAGCTTGGAAGGCCGGCATTTTGCGGCAACCTGAGAATACACGCAAACTCTGGCGTCAACCGACTGTCGGTTTGTCATAAAATCGCTGAACTATTTTAACCACACCGCCCAGGAGTAGAAATCATGGCCTACTGGCTGATGAAATCCGAGCCCGACGAACTGTCCATCCAAGGCCTGGAAAAACTCGGCCAGGCACGCTGGGACGGGGTTCGCAACTACCAGGCACGCAACTTCCTGCGGGACATGGCAGTCGGCGACTCATTTTTTTTCTACCACTCCAGTTGCCCCGAGCCGGGCATTGCCGGGATCGGGCAGATCGTTCGTACGGCCTACCCTGACCCGACGGCACTGGAGCCCGACAGCCACTACTTCGACCCGAAGGCCAGTGCGGAGAAAAACCCCTGGACCGCGATCGATGTCGCCCATGTCGAAACCTTTCCCCGCGTACTGAAACTCGACTACCTCAAACAGCAAACCGCTCTGGCTGAAATGCCGCTGGTGCAGAAAGGCTCCCGGCTGTCGGTGATGCCGGTGACGGCCGAGCAGTGGGCGGCGGTGATTGCGTTGCGACCTTGAGCGGTATCCGGACTGATAAACCGCTATCGCGAGCAAGCTCGCTCCCACAGGGGTCTGATAGACACATGATCTGCACCCACCTCGGATACTGTGGGAGCGAGCCTGCTCGCGATAGGCCAGCCCGAACAACACAAAACTCACTGAATAATCAGGTTATTGAACAACAGATCATCCACCATCGGCTTGCCGGTCTCGTCGTTCATCACCTGCTGGGTCTGCTTCAACGCTTCCTGACGCAGCTTTTCCTTGGCTTCCAGGTTGTTCATCGTTTCGCTGGTCTGCTGCGAGAACAATGCCACCAACTGGTTGCGAATCAGCGGCTCGTTGGCCTTCACCGCCGCAGCGGCGGCGTCGCCGGTCACGCGCAGGGCCACGTCGGCCTTGTAGACTTTCAGCTTCGCCGTGCCGTCCAGGCCATAATTGCCCACGAACGGCGGGCTGAGAGTGATGTAGCTGACTTTCGGCGCCTCGCCTTCTTTGGCTTCCTTGGCCTCTTCAGCCATCACTGCCATTGGCAGCGACAGGGCCAGCATCAACATGATCCACGCTTTCACATTCGACTCCTCATCCGGTTTGCGGCCCAGCATACCGCCCCACCGTTCAAGCACAAGCTTATGGCCGGCTATCAGGGCGGGGCATGCTCGTTGACCCGTTGACTCTCACACCTACACTTATCGGCCATCACTCCCAAAGGAATAGCCCTGATGAAAGCCGTGCTGTGCAAAGAATTCGGTCCTGCCGAATCGCTGGTGCTGGAAGAGGTCGCCAGCCCTGTCGCGAAAAAGAACGAAGTGCTGCTGGACGTGCATGCCGCCGGGGTGAACTTCCCTGACACCCTGATAATCGAGGGCAAATATCAGTTCAAGCCACCCTTCCCGTTTTCCCCGGGCGGCGAGGCGGCGGGAGTGGTCAGCGAAGTCGGTGAAAAGATCAGCCATCTGAAAGTCGGCGACCGGGTCATGGCATTGACCGGCTGGGGCAGTTTTGCCGAGCAGGTGGCGGTACCCGGCTACAACGTGCTGCCGATCCCGCCGTCCATGGATTTCGATACCGCCGCGGCATTCAGCATGACCTATGGCACCTCGATGCACGCGCTCAAGCAGCGGGCCAATCTACAGCCCGGCGAAACGCTGTTGGTACTCGGCGCCTCCGGTGGGGTCGGGCTGGCCGCGGTGGAGATCGGCAAGGCCATGGGCGCTCGGGTGATCGCCGCCGCCAGCAGCGCGAAAAAGCTCGCGGTCGCCAAGACAGCCGGGGCCGACGAATTGATCAACTACAGCGAAACCAGCCTCAAGGACGAAATCAAGCGCCTCACCGACGGCCAGGGCGCCGACGTGATCTACGACCCGGTCGGCGGCGACCTGTTCGACCAGGCCATTCGTGCCATCGCCTGGAACGGCCGGCTGCTGGTGGTCGGTTTTGCCAGTGGGCGCATCCCGGAGCTGCCGGTCAACCTCGCCCTGCTCAAGGGTGCCGCGGTGATGGGCGTGTTCTGGGGCTCCTTCGCCCAGCGCCAGCCCCAAGACAACGCGGCGAATTTCCAGCAGCTGTTCGGCTGGTTCAGCGAGGGTAAGCTCAAGCCGCTGGTCTCACAGGTTTACCCATTGGAACATGCCGCCCAGGCGATCAATGACTTGGGTCAGCGCAAGGCCGTGGGGAAAGTTGTCGTGCAGGTGCGCTGAAAGATCACGGCGGTCCGGGCATCCTGCGTCGGGCCGCCATTGGTCAGTAACAACCATTCGTCATCCCCTTCCTATAGCCTTCTCCTCCCACCTGTAGAAGCCCGCAAGACGGACGTTTTCCTACATTGCTTTCACCAGCGTCCGAAAGAAATGTTCGCTTAAGAACATCCACCGGCAAAAATTCCGCTGTTTAAGCGATGAGAAGCAATGCTATTTTCGGTAACGAAACTGTAACATTCGCATCCGCAGTCATAACAAGAATCTGGAGCCCTTGAATGTTTGCCTTCTTTCGTCCTGCCGCACATCAGGCGTCATTGCCTGAAGAAAAAATAGACAGCACCTACCGACGCCTGCGCTGGCAGATCTTCGCCGGGATTTTCATTGGCTATGCCGGGTATTACTTGCTGCGCAAGAACTTTTCCCTGGCGATGCCCTATCTGATCGACGAAGGCTACAGCCGTGGCCAACTGGGCCTGGCCATGTCGGCCATCGCCATCGCCTACGGGCTTTCGAAATTCCTGATGGGCCTGGTGTCCGACCGCTCCAACCCGCGGTATTTCCTGCCATTCGGGCTGTTGGTGTCGGCAGGCGTGATGTTCATTTTCGGTTTCGCGCCCTGGGCGACGTCCAGCGTAACGATGATGTTCATCCTGTTGTTCATCAACGGCTGGGCCCAAGGCATGGGTTGGCCGCCCAGTGGCCGGACCATGGTGCACTGGTGGTCGCAAAAGGAGCGCGGCGGCGTGGTGTCGGTTTGGAACGTGGCGCACAACGTCGGCGGCGGCCTGATCGGCCCGCTGTTCCTGCTGGGGATGGGCTGGTTCAATGATTGGCATGCGGCGTTTTATGTACCCGCTGCCGTAGCGCTCGCCGTCGCGGTGTTTGCCTTCGTGACCATGCGCGACACGCCGCAATCGGTAGGCCTGCCGCCGATCGAGAAGTACAAGAACGACTACCCGGAAGGCTACGACGCCAGCCACGAGAACGAATTCAGCGCCAAGGAAATCTTCGTCAAGTACGTGCTGCGCAACAAAATGCTCTGGTACATCGCCATGGCCAACGTGTTCGTCTACCTGCTGCGCTACGGCGTGCTGGACTGGGCACCCACCTACCTCAAGGAAGCCAAGGGTTTCACCGTGGACAAGAGCTCCTGGGCTTATTTCTTCTATGAGTGGGCAGGCATTCCCGGCACGCTGCTGTGCGGCTGGATGTCGGACAAGATCTTTCGCGGCAACCGTGGCCTGACCGGCATGGTGTTCATGGCCCTGGTGACCGTGGCGACGCTGGTTTACTGGCTGAACCCGGCGGGCAATCCGACCGTCGACATGATCGCCCTGGTGTCGATCGGTTTCCTGATCTACGGCCCGGTCATGCTGATCGGTTTGCAGGCCCTGGAGCTGGCACCGAAGAAAGCCGCCGGCACCGCTGCCGGTTTTACCGGTCTGTTTGGTTACCTGGGCGGCTCGGTCGCGGCGAGTGCCGCCATGGGCTACACCGTCGACCACTTTGGCTGGAACGGTGGATTTGTCCTGCTGATCGGTGCCTGCCTGCTGGCAATGGCTTTCCTTGCGCCAACCTTGTGGCACAAGCAAGTCGCCAGTCAGAGCCGCGAAGCGGTGGCCTGATCCTGCGCTGATTTGCAGCGCTTGAGCCGCGCCTCCAGATTCCGGTCTGGCATGGCGTGGCTGCGCAGGGCCTGGATCGTCTGCTCGACATAATCGCGAGTGGTGCCAAACCGTCCGCAAGCGCTTTCGAACACCTGGCTCAGCACATGGTCCGGCAGATTGCCGGCATAGCTGGGCAGGTGCCGTTCCAGCACAAACCCCAAGGCTTGCACCCGGCTACCATCCTCGAGGCGGCAACTGAGCCAGTGGGGACGGTAGGACGGAACCGGCATCTCGCGCTGCCACAAGGCAAACAACGAGTCTTCGAGGTTTTCTTCCGGCAACCGGTAGGCAAAACCGCTGCACGAACCGCCCCGATCCAGCCCGAACACCAGCCCCGGCATTTCCGGAGTGCCGCGATGCTCATGGGACCACAGGTACAAACCCCGATGATAGCCATGGACCCGGCCGCGTACCCGTTCCACCGCCGTGCATTCGGGCCGCCAGATCAATGAGCCGTATGCGAACAGCCAGACCGGCCCACCTTGGTGCAGGTTCATGGTCGATTGCATCGAGGCGAACAATTGTTCACGGGTCAGCCGTGGCCCCATGTCGAGGCGTGGAGGATAGAGGGTACAGGTAATGGCGGATTCGATAGCGGTCATGGCCGGTAGCGTTTGGCTCGCGATTCGGAATGGCTTGGTGCGTCAGGCTGCTGACGTTCGGCAGGAACAAGGCAAGTTAAATGCCATGGCGCGCCTATATACGTTATCGGCATTCAGGCCCGAGCCTAAATACCGATACGAAATATACGGGGTTATAAAACATCGTGGCGAGGGAGCTTGCTCCCGCTTGGGTGCGAAGCGCCCATTAAAAATCCTGGGGCCGCTTCGCAGCCCAGCGGGAGCAAGCTCCCTCGCCACAAACGGCGCGCCCCGGGTTCAGTGGTTCACGCCCGTGGAGCGTAGGCAAACACGTCGGCGCGCATCTGGTGGGCATCCATCCCGGCTTCTACCAGCGCATCGAGGGTGCCGTAGATCATCGCAGGCGAACCGCTGGCGTAGACGTGCACACCCGAAAGGTCGCGGAGGTCCTCGCATACGGCTTCGTGGAGCATTCCGCAACGACCTTCCCAGCCACACAAATCGCTGACGACTTTGTGCAGGTACAGGTTTGGCAGCTTGCGCCATTCATCCCAATGCTCGATCTCATAGAAATCCTCCGGCCGCCGCACGCCCCAGTACAAGTGCACCGGGTACTTGAAGCCGTGGGCCCGACAATGCTCGATCAGGCTGTGCATCTGCGCCATCCCGGTCCCGGCGGCGATCAGCACCAGCGGGCCATCAGGCAGCTCGGACAAGTGAGTGTCGCCGAACGGCATTTCGACACGCACTGTGGGGTTGCGCCGCAACTGCTCCAACAGCGTCTGTGCACTGCTTTCGCGTGCCAGGACATGCAACTCGAGCTCACGTCCGGAATGTGGGGCCGAGGCCAGGGAGAACGCCGATTTCTCGCCGTTTTCCCGCTCGATCATCAGGTACTGCCCCGCGTGATAGCGCGGCGGCTTGCCCGCCGGCGCACGCAGGCGCACTCGCCAGACGTCACCGCCCATGTCGGCAACCTCGACGACCTGGCACGCCAACTTGCGCACCGGCAGCTCGCCCGGCGCCAGCACACCATCCCACAGCACCACGCAGTCCTCCAGGGGTTCGGCGATGCAGGTGAAAATCTCACCGTGATCGCGCACCTCGCCAGCCTGCTCGACGCGGCCCTCCACCAGCAACGCCCCACAGACGTGGCAGTTGCCGTTGCGGCAGCTTTGCGGGCATTCGTAGCCCAGGCGCCGCGCGCCATCGAGAATCCGCTCGGCGGGCCTTATCTCCAGCACCGCCCCGGAAGGCTGCAAGGTCACACGCATCAATCTATTCCTAACTGATTCCAGATGGCATCGATCCGTTGGGTAACGGCTTCATCCTTGACGATAACCCGCCCCCATTCACGGGTGGTTTCACCAGGCCACTTATGCGTGGCGTCGAGCCCCATCTTCGACCCCAGGCCAGAAACCGGCGAGGCAAAGTCCAGGTAGTCGATCGGCGTGTTGTCGATCATCACCGTGTCGCGCTTGGGGTCCATGCGCGTGGTGATGGCCCAGATCACGTCGTTCCAGTCCCGTGCGTTGATATCGTCGTCAGTGACGATAACGAACTTGGTATACATGAACTGTCGCAAAAACGACCAGACCCCCAGCATCACCCGCTTGGCGTGCCCCGGATACGACTTCTTCATGGTCACCACGGCCATGCGATACGAACAGCCTTCGGGCGGCAGGTAGAAATCGGTGATTTCCGGAAACTGCTTTTGCAGGATCGGCACGAACACTTCATTCAGCGCCACGCCGAGAATCGCCGGCTCATCCGGCGGACGGCCGGTATAGGTGCTGTGGTAGATCGGCTTGATGCGATGGGTGATGCGTTCGACGGTGAACACCGGGAAGCTGTCGACTTCATTGTAGTAACCGGTGTGGTCGCCATAGGGACCTTCATCGGCCATTTCGCCGGGATGGATCACGCCTTCGAGGATGATCTCGGCGGTGGCCGGCACCTGCAGGTCGTTACCCCGGCACTTCACCAGTTCCGTGCGGTTGCCGCGCAACAGGCCGGCAAAGGCGTATTCGGAGAGGCTGTCGGGCACCGGCGTGACGGCGCCGAGAATGGTTGCCGGGTCCGCGCCCAGGGCCACCGACACCGGGAAGGGCTGGCCGGGATGCTTTTCGCACCACTCGCGATAGTCCAATGCCCCGCCCCGGTGGCTCAGCCAGCGCATGATGACCTTGTTGCGGCCAATGACCTGCTGGCGATAGATACCCAGGTTCTGGCGATCCTTGTTCGGGCCTTTGGTGACGGTCAGGCCCCAGGTGATCAACGGCCCCACGTCGCCCGGCCAGCAAGTCTGCACGGGAAGCATCGCCAGGTCGACGTCGTCGCCCTCGATCACCACTTCCTGGCAGATCGCATCCTTGACGACTTTCGGCGCCATGGAAATGATCTTGCGGAATATCGGCAGCTTGGACCAGGCATCCTTCAGGCCTTTGGGCGGTTCGGGCTCCTTGAGAAACGCCAGCAGCTTGCCAATCTCGCGCAGCTCGCTGACCGAGTCGGCGCCCATGCCCAGCGCCACGCGTTCCGGTGTACCGAACAGGTTGCCCAGCACCGGGATGTCGTAGCCCGTAGGGTTTTCGAACAACAGCGCCGGCCCCTTGGCCCGAAGCGTGCGGTCGCAGACTTCCGTCATTTCCAACACTGGAGAGACAGGTACCTGGATGCGTTTCAACTCGCCGCGCTGCTCAAGCTGCTGCACGAAATCCCGAAGATCCTTGAATTTCATTGAGATGCCACCCCGAAAATAGGCGTACATCCTACCTGCTCCAGCGTGTAAACAGCAGCCTGTGCGTGCACGGCCTTGATCAATTGTCGGTTGTGCCCAGCAACACCGGAGCGAACAGCGGACTCAGCCGCGCACTGCCTGCGTCGGAAAGATGATCCTCGTCCTTGTACTGGGTATGGCCATTGAAATCCAAGCTGCAAACCCCACCGGCACACATCAGGGGCGTCGGATCGATGACGTGCACGCCGGGGTCGGCAGCGCTCATCGAGTCGAATAAAGTGCCGAGAAAGCGCTGGCGTGCCAGATGCTCCTGAAGTGGACGCCCCAATCCTTCGGCCGAACGCCCGATCCGCGCCAGGCTCGTCAGTCTGCTGATTGCAGCTTTGCGCTGCAAAGGTACTTCCTTGAACAACCAGACCTGGGCGCCCGCCTCCCTGATCGCCTTGACCCGTGCCTTGAGCGCAGCGGCCATTCGCGCTTCGGCCTCGATGGTACTGTCATGGGCATTGAGCAAGATCTTACGATCGCCGTCTTCACGACCGTAGACATACAGGCTCCAGTTTGACGCCAGCACCACATCCTTGATCTGCAGCCGGCGAATCTGCTCCATGGTGTGCTCGTTGAAATCCCGGCAGCGCTGTCGCAGGTCATCACTGATGACCGGCGGACAGCCGCTCATGCTGTACAGCCATACCGGCCGGCCTTCTCGCGTCGCGTTGCCTTCGATTGCCGGCAACAGCGCCGCCGCGTGACTGTCGCCCCAGAGCAATCGGGTCGCCGTAGCGTCTTTGTTTGCACCCAGCAGACACGCTCTGTCCTGGATCTGGTCTGAGTTCAGCAGCAGGCATTTCATCTGCCCGGCCCGCCAATCCCTGGCCTGGGCATACTCCAGCGCCTTACCGCTCAGGCGCTGGGGAAAACCATCGCTCGAACGCACCACCGAGCCCGTCACGGCCAGGACCGCCATGGCCAGCAAGCCCCCCACCAACACCGGCCTGCGCCCGGCCAGCAGGCGCTTGTCCCGGAACGGCAGCTCGACGAAGCGCCAGCTCAACCAGGCCAGGCCCAGCGCCAGCAGTATCCAGCCCGCAGCTTCCGCATGCTGGATACCGTCGACGGATATGGCGTTGGCATACACGAAGACCGGCCAGTGCCACAGATAAAAAGAATAGGAAAGCAGGCCGACCCAGACCATCGCCCTGGTACTCAGTGCCTGGGCGACCCAGGATGGACCCTGGGCACCCGACCAGATGAGCGCGGTGGCGCCGAGCACGGGCAGCAAGGCGGCCCATCCCGGAAACGTCGTGGTCTTGTCGAAGCTGAAAATCGCAATCAGGACAGCGGCCAACCCCGCTACGCCGACACTCTGAAAGAGCCAGGGCTTCACGGCGTGCCTTGGCGCCGGCAGGACAGCAAGCATTGCCCCGCACAACAGCTCCCAGGCGCGGGTGGGCAATGAGAAGAAAGCGACGTCGGGCTTGCGCTCGATAAAGGCAATATTCAACCCGAAGGAAACCAGCAGCACGGCCAGCAGCATCCAGCGCCAATGACGAAGATGGCGCATCAACAAAACCATCAGCAGCGGGAAGAAAATGTAGTACTGCTCTTCCACAGCCAGGGACCAGGTGTGGAGCAGCGGCTTGAGGTCCGACGCCGGCTCGAAATAGCCATCCTCGCGCATGAACAGGATGTTGGAAATGAACAGCGACTGATAGCGCACCGTCCTGCCCAGTTCCGAAAGGTCCTTGGCCGTCAGCAGCAACCAGCCGAGGATCAGCGTCGCCAGCATCATCACGCTCAGGGCCGGGATGATGCGACGCGCCCGGCGCGCCCAGAAGTCAACGAAGCTGAAGCGTTGCGCGCCGATCTCGCGGAACAGGATACTGGTGATCAGGAATCCCGAGATGACGAAAAAGACATCGACCCCAACGAAGCCGCCGCTGAACGAGCTGAAGCCAAAGTGGAACAACACCACCGGAATAACGGCCAGCGCTCTCAAACCGTCGATATCACGGCGATTGCCGAACGTATGCATAACACTCCCTGTTAACTTGGATACCCGTAATGAAGCACGGACACTGGCGCTCTGCGAAAGTTGTCCACTTTGATCCCAATGCTGCGAAAAAAAAAGCGCCCCTGTTCAGGGCGCTCTTTGACCAGGCGTACGGCTTGTTACTTGCGTTTCATCGACAAGAAGAACTCGTCGTTGGTCTTGGTCGTTTTCAACTTGTCGACCAGGAACTCGATGGCAGCGACTTCATCCATCGGATGCAACAGCTTGCGCAGGATCCACATGCGTTGCAGTTCGTCGTCGGCGGTCAGCAACTCTTCGCGGCGGGTGCCGGAGCGGTTGATGTTGATGGCCGGGAACACACGTTTCTCGGCGATACGACGATCCAGAGGCAGCTCCATGTTGCCGGTGCCCTTGAATTCCTCGTAGATCACTTCGTCCATCTTCGAGCCGGTTTCAACCAGCGCGGTGGCGATGATGGTCAGCGAGCCGCCTTCCTCGATGTTGCGCGCTGCGCCGAAGAAACGCTTGGGTTTTTCCAGGGCGTGGGCATCGACACCACCGGTCAGTACCTTGCCGGAGCTCGGGATCACGGTGTTATAGGCACGGGCCAGACGGGTGATGGAGTCCAGCAGGATCACCACGTCCTTCTTGTGTTCGACCAGGCGCTTGGCCTTCTCGATCACCATTTCGGCAACCTGCACATGGCGGGTTGGCGGCTCGTCGAACGTCGAGGCAACCACTTCGCCGCGCACGGTGCGCTGCATTTCGGTCACTTCTTCCGGACGCTCGTCGATCAGCAGCACGATCAGATGAACTTCGGGGTTGTTACGGGCGATGTTGGCCGCAATGTTCTGCAGCATGATCGTCTTGCCCGCTTTCGGCGGCGCCACGATCAGACCGCGCTGGCCTTTGCCGATGGGGGCGCACAGGTCGATCACCCGACCGGTGAGGTCTTCGGTGGACCCGTTGCCGGCTTCCATCTTCATGCGCACGGTCGGGAACAGCGGGGTCAGGTTCTCGAAGAGAATCTTGTTCTTCGCGTTTTCCGGACGATCGAAGTTGATCGTGTCGACCTTGAGCAGCGCGAAATAGCGCTCGCCTTCCTTGGGAGGGCGGATCTTGCCAACGATGGTGTCACCGGTGCGCAAGTTGAAACGACGGATCTGGCTCGGCGAGACATAGATATCGTCTGGGCCGGCGAGATAGGAAGCGTCTGCGGAGCGGAGGAAGCCGAAGCCGTCCTGGAGAATCTCCAGCACGCCATCACCGGAGATTTCCTCGCCGCTTTTCGCGTGCTTCTTGAGCAGGGAGAAAATCACGTCCTGCTTGCGCGAACGGGCCATATTTTCTATGCCCATCTGTTCGGCCAATTCGAGCAGTTCGGTAATCGGCTTTTGCTTGAGTTCAGTCAGATTCATATAGGAATGACGTAATCATTTATGGAGGGGGGAAATTAAGCTTTTGGCTTAATGAGGCCGCGCCGCGGAGAAGGCGACAGGATCGCGTACTTGTTCGAAAGGAGTGCGTCGGCGACGGCTTGCAGGGGGCACTGGAGAAACCGGTGCGGGGCCGAATGTAACACCTGGGTTTGCGAGCGTCTAGCCCCGAACAACGAAAAAGCCCCGCGATTTGCGGGGCCTTTGCCGTGGCATTCGACGCTTAGATGTTGGCGTCAAGGAAAGCCGCCAGCTGCGACTTCGACAGCGCGCCGACCTTGGTGGCCTCGACGTTGCCGTTCTTGAACAGCATCAGGGTCGGGATACCACGCACGCCGTGCTTGGCCGGGGTCTCCTGGTTCTCGTCGATGTTCAGCTTGGCAACGGTCAGCTTGCCTTTGTAGGTCTCGGCAATCTCGTCCAGGACCGGGGCGATCATTTTGCACGGACCGCACCACTCAGCCCAATAGTCCACCAGTACAGCGCCTTCGGCCTTGAGAACGTCAGCTTCGAAGCTAGCGTCGCTAACGTGTTTGATCAGATCGCTGCTCATGGAAATCTCCGGGGTTGTCAGCAAAAAAACGTGGCCCATCATAGCTGCCCTTCCCAGGTTCAGGAAGCCGCAGTTGATTGAGTCTCGCTATGGCGCACGTTGCATTTGGGTATAGCTCAGTTCAGAAACCAGCAGGCGCAACGAAGGAAATTCCAGTGCGCAAGGCGGCATTACGCACATGTTCCTGCATGGCTTTCTGCGCAGCGCCCGATGCGCGACGGGCCAGGGCGCGAAGGATTTTGCGGTGCTCCTGCCAGGTCTCCACGGCTCGTTCCGCCCTGATGAACGGTAGCTCCGGGCCTCTCCAGGAACAGGGCGGCGCTGGCGGTGAGGATGCTCTGCATCGCCTGGTTCCGGCCGGCAACCCGGGTTCGCCCCATTACCGACGCCCGATAAAGGTGCGCAACGCAGCGCGACTGTGCAGACCGGTAAGGCCTCCGGGCGCCAGCAAAACCGCGGCCTCGATGGATGAAAAAGCGCTTTGGCATGGCCTGTGCTCTGTCCGAACACGCACATTACCTCACCGATTGCGGAGACCCGCCATGATTCAGCGTTGCAGCGCCCTGCTCACTGCCCTGTTTGCCAGCCTGATGCTTTTTCAGCTGCCCGCCCACGCCGATGGCCTGGAAGACGTAGTCAAGCGCGGCACTCTCAAGGTCGCGGTGCCCCAGGACTTCCCGCCGTTCGGTTCGGTGGGCCCGGACATGAAGCCCCGCGGCCTGGACATCGACACCGCGAAACTGCTGGCCGACCAGCTCAAGGTCAAGCTTGAACTGACACCCGTCAACAGCACCAACCGCATCCCGTTCCTGACCACCGGCAAGGTCGACCTGGTGATCTCCAGCCTGGGCAAGAATCCGGAGCGTGAGAAAGTCATCGATTTTTCCAGCGCCTATGCGCCGTTCTACCTGGCCGTGTTCGGTCCGCCCGACGCGCCGGTCAATGGCCTGGATGACCTCAAGGGCAAGACCATCAGCGTCACCCGTGGCGCCATCGAAGACATCGAATTGACCAAGGTCGCCCCCGAAGGCGCCACCATCAAGCGTTTCGAAGACAACAACTCGACCATCGCCGCTTACCTGGCCGGCCAGGTGGACCTGATTGCCAGCGGCAACGTGGTGATGGTCGCTATCAGCGAACGCAATCCCAAGCGCGTCCCGGCCTTGAAGATCAAGCTCAAGGATTCGCCGGTCTACGTCGGCGTGAACAAGAACGAGCCGGCGTTGTTGGGCAAGGTCAACCAGATCCTCGCCACAGCCAAGACCGATGGCAGCCTGGAGAAAAATGCCCAGGCCTGGCTCAAGCAACCACTGCCGGCCGACCTCTGACCGGCGCCTGAGAGACTGAGCATGGCTTATCAGTTCGACTTTCTACCGGTGGTACACAACACCGAGCTGTTGTTGCGCGGCGCGTTGTTCACCCTGGAGCTGACGGCCATCGGCGCGCTGCTGGGCGTCGGCCTGGGCATCGTCGGGGCGGTGGTGCGGGCGTGGAACATCCGTCCGTTCGCAGCGATCTTCGGTGTGTATGTGGAGCTGATCCGCAACACGCCGTTCCTGGTGCAGCTGTTCTTCATCTTCTTCGGCCTGCCCTCCCTGGGCTTGCAGATTTCCGAATGGCAGGCAGCGGTACTGGCCATGGTGATCAATCTCGGTGCGTACTGCACCGAGATCATTCGCGCCGGCATCCAGGCCATCCCACGCGGGCAACTGGAAGCCGCCGCGGCCCTGGCGATGAGCCGCTTCGAAGCCTTCCGCCACGTAGTGCTGCGGCCGGCGCTGGGCAAGGTCTGGCCGGCCCTGAGCAGCCAGATCATCATCGTGATGCTGGGTTCGGCGGTCTGCTCGCAGATTGCCACCGAGGAGCTGAGCTTCGCCGCCAACTTCATTCAGTCGCGCAACTTCCGCGCCTTTGAAACCTATGCGCTGACGACGCTGGTCTATCTGTGCATGGCGCTGTTGATCCGTCAGTTCCTGAACTGGCTGGGACAACGTTACATTTCCAGGAGCGGCCAATGAGCGACTTCACGCTATGGGACGTGATACGCAACCTGCTCACCGGCCTGCAATGGACCCTGGCATTGTCGCTGGTGGCATTTATCGGTGGCAGCGTGATCGGCTTGCTGGTGATGGTGCTGCGCATCTCCAGAAACGCCCTGCCGCGTAACCTCGCCCGCACCTACATCGAGCTGTTCCAGGGCACACCGCTGTTGATGCAGCTGTTCCTGGTATTTTTCGGCATAGCCCTGGCCGGCGTGGAGATTTCACCGTGGATGGCCGCGGCAGTTGCCCTGACGCTGTTTACCAGCGCTTATCTGGCAGAGATCTGGCGCGGTTGCGTCGAGGCGATCCCCAACGGCCAGTGGGAAGCGTCCGCCAGCCTGGCCCTCAATCCGCTGGAGCAACTGCGCCATGTGATCCTGCCCCAGGCCCTGCGCATCGCCGTGGCGCCGACCGTGGGCTTTTCCGTGCAGGTGGTCAAGGGCACCGCCGTCACCTCGATCATCGGTTTTACCGAACTGACCAAGACCGGCGGCATGCTCGCCAACGCCACGTTCGAGCCTTTCATGGTCTATGGCCTGGTGGCCCTCGGTTATTTCCTGCTCTGCTACCCCTTGTCCCTCAGTGCGCGTTACCTGGAAAGGAGACTGCATGCCTCTGCTTAGAATTTCCGCCCTGCATAAATACTATGGCGATCACCACGTGCTCAAAGGCATCGACCTGAGCATCGAGGAAGGCCAGGTGGTGGCGATCATCGGCCGCAGCGGTTCGGGTAAATCCACCCTGCTGCGGACCCTCAACGGCCTGGAATCGATCAACGACGGCGTGATCGAGGTCGATGGCGAATACCTCGACGCGGCCCGTGCCGATCTGCGCAGCCTGCGGCAGAAAGTCGGGATGGTGTTCCAACAGTTCAACCTTTTCCCGCATCTGACGGTCGGCGAAAACGTGATGCTCGCGCCGCAAGTCGTTCAGAAAGTATCCAAGACCAGGGCCACCGAACTGGCGCGGCAGATGCTGGAGCGGGTCGGCCTCGGCGAAAAATTCGATGCCTTCCCGGACCGTCTGTCCGGTGGCCAGCAGCAGCGGGTGGCGATTGCCCGCGCCCTGGCGATGTCGCCGAAAGTGCTGCTGTGCGACGAGATCACCTCGGCCCTGGACCCGGAACTGGTCAACGAAGTGCTCAGCGTGGTGCGCCAACTGGCGAAGGAAGGCATGACGCTGATCATGGTCACCCATGAAATGCGCTTCGCCCGAGAGGTGGGGGACAAACTGGTGTTCATGCACCAGGGCAAGGTGCACGAGGTGGGCGATCCGAAGGCGTTGTTCGCCGCTCCGCAGACGGCGGAGCTGGCGAATTTCATCGGGACGGTCGAGCCTGCCTGATCCTCGCTGCCAAAGAGGGTCTGTGGCGAGGGAGCTTGCTCCCGCTGGGCTGCGAAGCAGTCCCATGACCATTTGACCCGGTCCATCAGGAAAAACCGATTGGCCGATGTCACGACTGCTTCGCAGCCGAGCGGGAGCAAGCTCCCTCGCCACAGAGTCCTGGGACTTGCTCCGGCTCAAGGGTTTGGCTCAGGTGCGTTGGCGTAAGCGGTCGATCGTGGCAGGATGGCAAGGTTATCGACCGAGACTTTTTGACCATGCCGCCATCCCAAGCCAAGAATCTGTCCCTGATCGCTGCCATAGACCTGGGCTCCAACAGCTTCCACATGGTCGTCGCCAAGGCCCAGAACGGGGAAATCCGCATTCTTGAGCGGCTCGGCGAGAAGGTTCAGTTGGCCGCCGGCATCGACGAAGAGCGCAAGCTGAGCGAAGAATCCATCCAGCGCGGGCTCGATTGTCTCAAGCGCTTCGCCCAACTGATCAATGGCATGCCCCTGGGCGCGGTGCGGATCGTGGGCACTAACGCGTTGCGTGAGGCGCGCAACCGTGGCGAGTTCATCCGCCATGCCGAAGAGATCCTCGGCCACCCGGTAGAAGTCATTTCCGGCCGTGAGGAAGCGCGCCTGATCTACCTCGGTGTCTCCCACACCCTGGCCGACACGCCCGGCAAGCGGCTGGTGGCGGACATCGGCGGCGGCAGCACCGAGTTCATCATCGGCCAACGCTTCGAGCCGCTGCTACGCGAAAGCCTGCAGATGGGCTGCGTCAGCTACACCCAGCGTTATTTCCGCGACGGCAAGATCACGCCCGCCCGCTATGCCCAGGCCTACACCGCGGCACGCCTGGAAATCATGAGCATCGAACACGCCCTGCACCGCCTGACCTGGGACGAAGCCATCGGCTCCTCGGGGACCATTCGCGCCATCGGCCTGGCACTCAAGGCCGGCGGCCATGGTTCCGGCGAGGTCAATGCCGAGGGCCTGGCCTGGCTCAAGCGCAAGGTCTTCAAACTGGGCGAATCGGACAAGATCGATTTCGAGGGCATCAAGCCCGATCGCCGGGCTATTTTCCCGGCGGGCCTGGCCATCCTCGAAGCGATTTTCGACGCCCTCGAGTTGCAACGCATGGACCACTGCGAAGGCGCCCTGCGTGAAGGCGTGCTCTATGACCTGCTGGGCCGCCATCACCACGAAGACGTCCGTGAACGCACCCTGGGCTCGCTCATGGAGCGATATCACGTCGATCAGGAACAGGCCGTCCGGGTCGAGCGCAAGGCGCTGCATGCCTTCGACCAGGTGGCCGACGACTGGGACTTGAACGACGGGGTCTGGCGCGAGCTGCTGGGCTGGGCGGCCAAGGTGCATGAGGTAGGCCTGGACATCGCCCACTATCACTATCACAAGCACGGCGCCTACCTGATCGAGCACTCAGACCTGGCGGGGTTTTCCCGGGAAGACCAGCAGATGCTCGCGCTGCTGGTGCGTGGTCACCGGCGCAATATTCCCAAGGATAAATTCGCCGAGTTCGGCGATGACGGCATCAAGCTGATTCGCCTGTGCGTCCTGTTGCGCTTTGCGATCCTGTTCCACCACATCCGCGGCACCCAGCAAATGCCCCAGGTGGCCCTGCGCGCCGATGGCGATCAGTTGGATGTGATGTTCCCCGCAGGCTGGCTGGAAGAGAACCAACTGACCCAGGCCGACTTTGCCCAGGAAGCCGAGTGGCTGACGCGGGTCGGGATTGTGTTGAACATTCACTGATCCCGCCGCGCAGGGCCCCCTGTGGCGAGGGAGCTTGCTCCCGCTGGAGGGCGAAGCCCTCCCAAGGATTTTGGGTCTGCTTCGCAGCCCAGCGGGAGCAAGCTCCCTCGCCACAAAAGCTGAGCCTGCCCCCTTCCAGCAAACCTCTAGCGCACCGGCAACACCGGGCTGCTCAGACGCTCAAGCAAGGTCGCCTGGGCGCTGCGCGGGTTCTGGTTGCCGGTCGGCGTGTTGCGGATGTAGCGACCGTCCGATTGCAGGCTCCAGCTGTGGGTGTTGTCGGTGAGGTAGCTTTCCAGCTCCTTCTTGACCCGCAGGATGAGCTTCTTGCCTTCCACCGGGAAGCAGGTCTCGACGCGCTTGTCGAGGTTGCGCTCCATCCAGTCGGCACTGGAGAGGAACATCTGTTCCTCGCCACCGTTGAGGAAGTAGAACACCCGTGTGTGCTCCAGGAAGCGGCCGATGATCGAGCGTACGTGGATGTTATGGGACACCCCCGGAATGCCCGGCCTCAGGCAGCACATGCCGCGTACCACCAGGTCGATGCGCACGCCCGACTGGCTGGCCTTGTACAACGCACGGATGATCTTCGGGTCGGTCAGCGAGTTGAACTTGGCGATGATATGTGCCGGCTTGCCATCCAGGGCGAACTGCGTCTCCCGGGTGATCATGTCGAGCATGCCCTTCTTCAGGGTGAACGGCGCATGCAGCAGTTTTTTCATGCGCAGGGTCTTGCCCATGCCGATCAACTGACTGAACAGCTTGCCGACGTCTTCGCACAAGGCATCGTCGGAGGTCAGCAGGCTGTAGTCGGTGTACAGACGGGCGTTGGCCGCGTGGTAGTTGCCGGTGCCCAAGTGGGCGTAACGGACGATCTCGCCGGCCTCGCGCCGCAGGATGAGCATCATCTTGGCGTGGGTCTTGAAGCCGACCACACCGTAGATCACCACCGCACCCGCCGCTTGCAGGCGGCTGGCCAGTTGCAGGTTGGACTCTTCATCGAAACGCGCGCGCAATTCGATCACCGCGGTGACTTCCTTACCGTTGCGCGCCGCGTCCACCAGGGCATCGACGATTTCCGAGTTGGCGCCACTGCGGTACAGGGTCTGGCGCACCGCCAGGACGTGGGGATCCTTGGCCGCCTGGCGCAACAGGTCGACCACGGGCGTAAACGACTCGAATGGGTGCAGCAGCAGGATGTCCTGCTTGCTGATCACACTGAAAATGTTCTCGCTGTTTTGCAGCAGCTTCGGGATCTGCGGCGTGAACGGCGCGTATTGCAGCTCCGGATGGCTGTCCAGCCCGGTGATGCTGAACAGACGGGTCAGGTTGACCGGGCCGTTGACCTGGTACAGCTCGGTCTCCTGCAGGTTGAACTGCTTGAGCAGGTAGTCGGACAGATGCTTGGGGCAGGTGTCGGCCACTTCCAGGCGCACCGCATCGCCGTAGCGCCGGGAGAACAACTCACCGCGCAGGGCGCGGGCCAAGTCCTCGACGTCCTCGGTGTCCACCGACAGGTCGGCGTTTCGGGTCAGGCGGAACTGGTAACACCCCTTCACTTTCATGCCCTGGAACAGGTCATCGGCATGGGCGTGGATCATCGACGAGAGGAACACGTAGTTATCCCCCGGACCACCGACGTCTTCCGGCACCCGGATGATCCGTGGCAGCAAACGCGGCGCGGGAATGATCGCCAGGCCGGAATCGCGACCGAAGGCGTCGATCCCTTCCAGTTCGACGATGAAGTTCAAGCTCTTGTTGACCAGCAACGGGAACGGGTGCGTCGGATCGAGGCCGATCGGGGTGATGATCGGCGCGATTTCATCGCGGAAATACCGGCGCACCCAAGTCTTGATCTTGGTGTTCCAGTTACGACGACGGATGAAACGGACCTGATGTTTCTCCAGTTCCGGCAACAGGATGTCATTGAGGATCGCGTACTGACGGTCCACCTGGCCGTGGACCAGTTCGCTGATGCGCGCCAGGGCCTGATGCGGTTGCAGGCCATCGGCACCGGCCTGTTCACGGGCGAAGGTGATCTGCTTTTTCAGGCCGGCGACGCGGATTTCGAAGAACTCGTCCAGGTTGCTGGAAAAGATCAGCAGGAACTTCAAGCGTTCCAGCAGTGGGTAGGACTCGTCCAGCGCCTGTTCCAATACGCGGATGTTGAACTGCAGTTGCGACAGCTCTCGGTGGATGTACAGGCTGCTGTCATCCAGGCTGGGGATCGCAATCGCCGGGGCCGGGGCGGGCTCGGTGACCGCCGGGGGAGCGGGCTCCATTTCCGGCGGCGTTTCGGCGATCTGCTCGACCAGGGGTTGAGCGTCTTTTACGGCAACTTCAGAGAGTCCTTCGGTATTCATCGCAAGTTCCTGGGAGGCTATTTCTGCTCTCGTAGCAATTGGGCGGCGCGCACGGCGAAGTAGGTCAGGATGCCGTCCGCCCCTGCGCGCTTGAATGCGGTCAAGGATTCGAGGATCACCCCTTCGCTCAACCAGCCGTTCTGGATGGCCGCCATGTGCATGGCGTACTCGCCGCTGACCTGGTAAACGAAGGTCGGCACTTTGAATTCGTCTTTGACCCGGCAGAGAATGTCGAGGTAAGGCATGCCCGGCTTGACCATGACCATGTCTGCGCCTTCTGACAAGTCAGCCGCCACTTCGTGCAAGGCTTCGTGGCTGTTGGCCGGGTCCATCTGATAAGAGGCCTTGTTGGCCTTGCCCAGGTTCAGGGCCGAACCGACCGCATCGCGGAACGGGCCGTAGTAGGCGCTGGCGTACTTGGCCGAGTAGGCCATGATCCGCACGTTGACGTGGCCGGCCACCTCGAGGGCTTCGCGGATCGCCTGGATGCGCCCGTCCATCATGTCCGACGGCGCCACCACCTGGGCGCCGGCCTCGGCGTGGGACAGCGCTTGCCGGACCAGCGCATCGACGGTGATGTCGTTCTGCACGTAACCGTCTTCGTCGAGAATACCGTCCTGGCCGTGGGTGGTGAACGGGTCCAGTGCCACGTCGGTGATCACCCCCAGCTCCGGGAAGCGTGCGCGCAGCGCTCGGGTCGCACGTTGGGCGATACCTTCGGGATTCCAGGCTTCGGCAGCGTCCAGGGACTTGAGCCCCGGTGGCGTCACTGGAAACAACGCCAGGGCCGGGATGCCCAGCTCGACCCATCCGGCGGCCTCTTCAAGCAGCAGGTCGATGGTCAGGCGCTCCACCCCGGGCATCGACGCCACCGCTTCGCGGCGATTCTCACCGTCCAGTACGAACACCGGCAGGATCAAGTCATTGGTGGTCAGGACGTTTTCACGCACCAGCCGACGTGAAAACTCGTCACGGCGATTACGACGCAAGCGGGTGGCAGGGAACAGACGATTGGCGGGGGTAAAGCTCACGGCAGACTCCTGAGCCCGCGCAGACGGGCGAGCGTGACAGTTATAAGCGGTCATTATGACGAACACATTACAGAAGTGTTGCGCCTGTGACTTGCTGTCGCAGTTATTGTGGTTGTAGGAAATGTTCACGTCGAGACACATTTCGATACTTTCCTGAATGTGCCTGAAGGGTTAGGCTGCGCGTTCATTTCGCCAGCACCCAGACAATGCTCCAGCAATTTCTACACGACTTCGGCTACCTGGCCCTCTTTATCGGGACGTTCTTCGAAGGCGAAACCATCCTCGTGCTCGCAGGCTTCCTGGCGTTCCGTGGTTATATGGACATCAACCTGGTGGTGGTCGTGGCATTCTGCGGCAGCTACGCGGGCGACCAACTGTGGTATTTCCTCGGCCGCCGGCACGGGCGCAAGCTGCTGGCGCGCAGGCCACGCTGGCAATTGATGGGCGATCGCGCGCTGGAACATATTCGCCGGCACCCGGACATCTGGGTCCTGAGCTTCCGCTTCGTCTACGGCTTGCGCACGGTGATGCCGGTGGCGATCGGCCTGTCCGGCTATCCGCCGGGCCGCTATCTGCTGCTCAACGGCATCGGCGCGGCGATCTGGGCCACCGCCCTGGCTGCGGCGGCGTACCACTTCGGCGCCGCGCTCGAAACCATCCTGCCCAGCATCAAGAAGTACGAACTGTGGGTACTCGGCAGCCTGCTGGTCCTGGGTTTCGGGCTTTGGCTGCGCCGGCGGATCAAGAACGCCAGGCTTGCCAGGAAGACGCTCGAAGCCGAACGGCTGGAACAGGCCCGCAATAGCGAGCCTACGACGCCAACCGAGTAACCCGGCTGCGGCAGCAATACAGCCCGATACCACTGATCAGGCTGTAGCTGAGCAGCCCGACCCAGGCGATGGAACTGGCCGGCCACAGCCCGGCCAGCGGCGCCAGCCACACCAGCGGCAGACCCGAGGCCAGCCGCAGCAGTTCCAGCCTAAGCGCCCACGGGCGATTCTCCAGGGTTGCGCCCAACACGAACAAACCGGACGCCACCGCGCCCCAACCCAGCACCAGCGCGGCGACGGACAGGCTGTGCTCCAGATTCATCAGGTAGCTGCCTAAGGCTATGTAAACGCAGAATTGCAGCGCCACGTACCACTGCTGGCGCCCGTCCAGCGGGACTTCGAATTTGCGAAAGCGTCCCAGGTCCTGTTTGCTCAACGGGTACTTCGCAGCCACATCCGCCGGCCGCCAGCCGGTGGGCATGAACCAGATCCGCAGCTTGTCCCACCAGTGCCCGGCCCGCCTCGCATCGCTCCAGAGCTGGGCGTAGAACTGCAGGTTCGCCCAGAGCGGGTTCCAGCTGGCCAAAGGCGTGGTCACGCCGAAAATCACCGGCTCGTTGTCGTCCTCTTCCTGGAAACTGCCGAACAGACGATCCCAAATAATGAACACCCCGCCGTAGTTGCGATCCATGTAGAGAGGATTCTGTGCATGGTGGGCACGATGATTGGACGGCGTGACGAAGCACCACTCCAGCCAGCCAAGCTTGGGAATATGCTGGGTGTGCACCCAGAATTGATACAACAGGTTCAATGCCGCGACGCTGACGAACACCACCAGCGGCACGCCCGCCACGGCAAGCGGGACGTAGAAAATCCAGCTCAACAGAAACCCGGTGCTGGTCTGGCGCAGCGCAGTGGACAGGTTGTAGTCCTCGCTCTGGTGATGCACCGAATGGGCCGCCCAGAGGATGTTGCGCTCATGGCCCATGCGGTGCAGCCAGTAGTAGCAGAAATCATAGAGCACAAACGCAAAGACCCAGGTCCAGACCTTGTCGGCGGGCAACTGGAAGATCGCTACATGCTTCAACGCGTAGGCGTAGGTCACCAGCCCCACGCCCTTGGTCAACAGGCCGGTGGTGGTCGACAGCACCCCGGTGCTCAGGCTGTTGATCGCGTCCGCCAGGCGGTAGTGGCTCACCCCACGCCAGCGATCGGCGAGCAACTCGACGGCAATCAGCACAAAGAAGAACGGCACGGCATACAGAATGAAATTCATGACGCGACCCGAGCATGGAGGAAACCCGCAGATTAGGTGTAGCCGCTGGATATCCCTATGGCAACGAGTGACAAATTAGTGGACATTTAACGCCATGAATCTGGAGAACAACCCATGAGCAAAAAAATTGCAGTGATCCTTTCGGGCTGTGGCGTGTACGACGGCGCCGAGATCCACGAAAGCGTGATCACCTTGCTGCGCCTCGACCAGCGTGGCGCGCAGGTCCAGTGCTTCGCCCCGAACATCACCCAATTGCATGTGATCAATCACCTGACCGGGGAAGAAATGCCTGAAAGCCGCAACGTGCTGGTGGAATCGGCACGCATCGCCCGGGGTGACGTGAAGGATCTACGCGAAGCCCGGGCCGAGGACTTCGACGCGCTGATTGTGCCCGGCGGTTTCGGTTCGGCGAAGAACCTGTCCAACTTTGCCGTCGAAGGCGCCGGCTGCACCGTCCAGCCGGAAGTCCTGGCGCTGGCCGAAGCCTTCGCCGAGGCCGGCAAGCCGGTAGGCCTGATCTGCATTTCCCCGGCCCTGGCAGCGAAAATCTACGGCCCAGGGGTGGTCTGCACCATCGGCAACGATGTCGACACGGCCGCCGCCGTGGGCAAAATGGGCGGCACCCACGAAGACTGCGCCGTCACCGACATCGTCGAAGACACCGCACGCAAACTGGTCACGACCCCGGCCTACATGCTGGCCAGGAACATCAGCGAAGCGGCGTCGGGGATCAACAAACTGGTGGATCGGGTGCTGGAGCTGACGCACGAGAACGACGTGTAACAGCAGCGCCGCCAACCCAATGTGGGAGCGAGCCTGCTCGCGATGGCGGTGTGTCAGCCGACAGGTATTTCAACTGAACCGGCGCCATCGCGAGCAGGCTCGCTCCCACAGGGTCACCGCAAGGTTCAGGACACCCGCGCCAAGCGCGTCAGTATCCGATCCAACGCATTGGCAAACCCTTGCTTGTCCCGCTCGCTGTACGCCGCCGGGCCACCACCGACGTGGCCTTGCTCGCGCAGGTCGGTGAACAGGTTGCGCACCGCCAGGCGTTCGCCCATGTTCTGTGAATCGAACTCCTTGCCCCGCGGGTCCAGGGCGGCGATGCCCTTTTTCACCAGCCGGTCGGCCAGGGGGATATCACTGCAGATCACCAACTCTCCCGGCACGGCGTGCTCCACCAGGTAATCGTCCGCCGCATCCGGCCCACTGGGCACCACGATCAACTTGACGCACGCCAGGGCCGGCTTGATCTGCGGCTGGCCGGCCACCAGCACCACGTCGAACCGACGCTTCAAGGCGAACTTGACCACCAGCTCCTTGGCAGCCTTGGGACAGGCGTCGGCGTCTATCCATACGCGCATTGGATTTTCCTCTTTCTAAAAGCTTCGCGAGCAAGCCCGCTCCCACAGAGGCAGCGAGGACTTTGTGGGGGCGAGCCTGCTCGCGATAACGAGCGCAGCGAATATTTCAGGAAACCTGAACCCGACGCTTCTCCGCCACCCAACTACGCCCGTACAACACCATGATCGCCAGGATCGCCACCACCTGGGCCGTCAGCGAATAGGCGTCGGCATGGATGCCCAGCCAGTCGAAGTCGAAAAACGCCACTGGACGGGTTCCGAAGATCCCGGCTTCCTGCAGCGCCTTCACGCCATGTCCGGCGAACACCACCGACAGCGCGCACAACAACGCAGCGTTGATGCTGAAGAACAGCGCCAGCGGCAGTTTCGCCGAGCCGCGCAGAATGATCCAGGCCAACCCCACCAGCAGCACCAGCGCCGTCGCACCGCCGCTCAACACTGCGTTATGCCCGGCCGGGCCGGCCTGCAACCACAGGGTTTCATAGAACAGGATCACTTCGAACAGTTCGCGATAGACCGAGAAAAACGCCAGGACCGCGAAGCCGAAGCGACCGCCGCCGCCCACCAGGCTGCTCTTGATGTAATCCTGCCAGGCGGCCGCATGTCGTCGGTCGTGCATCCACACACCCAACCACAACACCATCACGCTGGCGAACAACGCCGTCGCGCCTTCGAGCAGTTCGCGCTGGGAACCGCTGACGTCGATCACGTAGGCGGCCAGGCCCCAGGTCGCCAGGCCGGCCAGCAGCGCCAGGCCCCAACCGAGGTTGACACTGCGCACCGCCGTTTCCTGGCCTGTATTGCGAAGAAACGCCAGGATTGCCGCCAGCACCAGGATCGCTTCCAGGCCTTCACGCAAGAGGATCAGCAAGCCCGAGATAAAGCTCAACGACCAGCTCAAGCCATCACTGCCCAGCAAACCGGCGGACGCCTTCAGCTTGACCTTGGCCGTGGCCAGACGCTGCTCGGCCTGTTCGATCGGCAAGCCATCCTGCAAGGACTGACGGTAAGCCATCAATGCCTTCTCGGTGTCCTTGCGCACGTTGGTATCGACGTTATCCAGCGAGCTTTCTACCAGCTCGAAACCTTCCAGGTACGCCGCGACCGACAGGTCGTAGGCCTGGTCGTGATCGCCGGCGCGATAGGCTACGATACTTTTATCCAGGGTCGCGGCCGTGTAGTCGAGCAACTGCGCCGGGCCACGCTGCACTTGCGGCGGCTGGGCACGCTGGGCGCGGAAGGTGGCTGCTGCCGCCGGGCCTTCGGCGGCAAGGACTTCAGCCGGCGTCTGGCGAGCGAGGTCGGCGAGGTTGTAGGTCTGCTGACCTTTGGCAGCGGCCGGGTCGGCGCTGAAGCTGGCGATGTAGGTCGCCAGGTCCCAACGTTGACGGTCGTCCAATTGATCGGCGAAGGCCGGCATGTCGGTGCCTTCGATGCCCATGCCCAGAGTGTTGTAGATCGCGTAGAGACTGAGGCGGTCCAGGCGCTGGCCGTCCCGCAGATTGGACGGCGGCGGCTCCAGGCCGACACCGGCAGGTCCGTCACCGGCACCATTGGCCCCATGGCACACCGAGCAGTTCTGGGCATACAGCGGCGCGCCCCGAGAAGGATCGGGGGTGATCACCGGTGCCTGGCTGACTTCATAGGCCACCGCCAGCCTGGCACCCAGTTGCCGCGCGAGGCGGGCGACGTCAGGGCCGTCTTGGTGCTGAGCAATAGCATTGCGCAAGGTGTCGATGCCCTGGATCAGCTCGGTCTTTTCCGGCTTGGCCGGGAGCCCGGCGATCACCCCCTCCACCACTCGAGTGAATTCCAACTGCTCGCGGTATTCAGCGTCGTCAGTGACCTTGCCCGCCTCGACCGTCGCCGGGTAGTCCGCCCCGATGTAATCCAGCAGATGCAGCGCCTGCGGGGCGCCCTCGACGGTGTCGGCCAGCAGGCAAGGGCTGCACAGCGTAAGCAGCGGCAGTACAAGCCAGGCCAGGAAACGAAACGGCGCAGTCATGAATGACTCTCGGTTGGTAATAAGAAGTAACACATTGTTCACTTCCAATGACTCCGGCTCAAGAGCCGATGTCATCTGGCGGCGCTTTTTCATCGGATATTCATGCTTTGGAAGTGATGTCACAAAAACAGCAATTCGAAATTGAAAAGCCATTACATAGCCTACGGCCATGTTTATAATCGCGCGGCTTTCTTATTGACCAATGGCATAAAAGCTCCTCTTTTCATGAGGAACCGACAGCGTCTCGACGCCTGTCCGTGGGATCGCTCCAGCCCGACCCGCACACTCCGGCTGCTAATTCAGGGAAGAATGTTCATGGCCTCCCGTGCCGTTTTCTCGGTCGCCCTCGGGGCGATCACCTTGTTGTCCGGCTGCTCGGCTTTCCGGAACTACGACAGCGAACTGGCCCAAACCAACCAGCAACTGGCCTCCGGCAACGTCGACGCCGCGCTGACGCTGCTGGAGAAAAACAACTCCAGCCAGGATAAGGACCTGCTGTATTACTTCGAGAAAGGTGAACTGCTGCGCGCCAAGGGCGACCTGTCCGGCAGCCAGAACGCCTGGAACAGCGCCGATCAGCAGGTTGGCCTGTGGGAAGATGCGGTCAAACTCGACACCGCCAAGTACGCAGCCCAGTTCGGCAGTTTCCTGGTCAACGACAAGGTCCGGCGCTATGAAGGCTACGACTACGAAAAGGTCATGCTGACCACGCAGATGGCCCTGAACCTGTTGGCCGTGAACGACTTCGACGGCGCCCGGACCCAGATCAAGAAAACCCACGAACGCGAGGCGGTCATTGCCGACCTGCGGGACAAGCAATACCTCAAGAGCGAAGAAGAGGCCGAGCAGCAAGGGGTCAAGACCGAGTACAAGGACCTCAAGGGTTACCCAGTGGCGAGCCTTGACGCCCCGGAAGTGGTCGGCCTGAAAAACAGCTACCAGAGTGCGTTCAGCCATTACCTGGCCGGCTTCGTCTACGAGGCCCTGGGTGAGAAGGACCTGGCTGCCCCGGGTTATCGCAAAGCCGCCGAACTGCGTCCCAACACGCCTTTGCTGGAGCAAGCACTGGTCAATCTCGACAAACCCGCCACCAAGAGCGACGACAGCGACGTGCTGATCGTGGTCCAGAGCGGCCTGGCGCCGTCCCGGGACTCGATCCGCATTCCCCTGCCCTTGCCCATCAGCGGCAATCTGGTCATCACGCCGTTGTCGTTCCCGGTGATCAAGCCTGACACTTCAACCGCCACCTTCGCCCAGATCGGCGTCGATGGGCGTCAGATGGACCTGACCCAGCTCAACAGCACCACCGCCATGTCCCGCCGCGCGCTGCGCGATGACATGCCCGGCATCATCCTGCGCACCACCGTGCGTGCGATCACCAAAGGCGTTGCGCAAAAGCAGATCAACGACACCAACCCACTGGCCGGCCTGGCTGTCGGTCTCACCTCGGCCGTGCTGGAAGGTGCCGACACCCGCACTTGGCGCACCCTGCCCGACTACACCCAAGTGACGCGCCTGCGCCTGAAAAAAGGCGAACACCAGGTCACCTTGCCTAGTGCCGTGGGCGGCTCGGTGGTCAAGGTCAACGTCGACCAGCGTTACCAAGTCATCAGCCTGCGGGCAGTGGGCAACCAGGTCTATGCCGGTGGCCTGGCCGCCCAGGTGATGCCCAGCGCCAACCCGACCGCCATTGCCCTCAAGCAACCTTAAGAACGGAGTCTTGTTCACATGCGTTTCAAACTGATCGCCATTGGTGCCCTGGCCTTACTGGCCGGTTGCGCCACCCCACCGCCACCGGAGCCGGGCACTGCTGCCAGCAAGGTCGTGGCGATGGGCAAGACCAAAAACATCGTGGTGGGTGCCATGCGCGTAGCCCGGGAAAACGGCTACCTGACCGTCAATGTGCAGCTGAGCAACACCAGCTACAACAACAAGACGATGTACTACCGCTTTGCCTGGCTGGGCCCCGAAGGCTTCCCGATCGCCGAGGAAGAAACCTGGAAAAGCCTGACGATGTACGGCGAACAGACCAGCTTCCTGCCGGCCATCGCGCCGACGCCCAAGGCCGTGGACTTCCGGTTGGAAATCAATACGCCTTGAGGTGGATACCGATCAGCAAGGCCAACACAAAACCTGTGGCGAGGGGATTTATCCCCGTTGGGCTGCGCAGCAGCCCCCCACATACGGCCTCGGTAAACCTAGCAGATCGTGCCCGGCTGTTCTTTTTGGGCTGCTACGCAGCCAGCGGGGATAAATCCCCTCGCCACAAAAACTTTTACGCAGATATTTGAGAGCACCCACATGTTCCTACGCATTTCCTCCCTCGCCCTTGCCGTCCTGCTGGTCAGCGGCTGTGCCAACAACTCTCCGGTGCTGGGCAACAAGAACATCAGCTACGGCGACACCAAGGCCGTGGAAACCGTGACCAATGAGTTCGGCTCCACCGACCTGCAAATGATCGCCGAGTCCATGACCCGCTCCCTGGCCCAGTCCGGGATTCTGCAAGGTCGCCCGGTGGTTCAGGTCTATGACGTGAAGAACAAGACCAGCGAGTACATCGACACTCGCGAGATCACCACCAGCATCAAGACCCAACTGATGAAGACCGGCGCGGCGCGTTTCGCCAGCGACAATACCGCCATGGACAGCCAGGTCGACCAGCTCAAGCTGCAGAACCAGAGCGGCCTGTATAAGAAGAGCACCGTGGCCAAGACCGGCAACATGATCGCCGCCAAGTATCGCCTCGAAGGCTCCATCAGCTCGATCGTCAAGCGCAGCAGCGACTACAAAGACGTTTTCTACAAATTCAGCCTGCAACTGATCGATGTCGAAAGCGGTCTGGCCGAATGGATGGATGAGAAAGAAATCCGCAAGACCACGGAGCGTTAAGCCATGCGCACATGGATCGGCATCATGGCCCTGGCCTGCGCGTTCGGCGCCCAGGCGGCCCCGAAAGTCGCGGTCACGGACCTGGCGTACCAGGAGCGGGTGGAGGAATACATCCATACCGTTTCCGCCCAGAGCAACTTCCAGGCGAACGCCTACAGCGCCAGCGCATCGTCGAGCTACGACGAGATGGAAGCCACCAGCAGCTACATCGAGCAGGGTGAATTGCGCAAGTTCACCGGTGACATCAAGGGCGAAATCCTGCGCAGCGGGATGTTCCAGCTGGTGCAGGGCACGCCCTACACCGCGTCGTCCACGGGCGACGTCTACGACGTCATCAAGCGTATCAAGGCCGGGAATTTCAAGGGCGCCGACTATGTGCTGTTCGGCACCGTGTCGGACATCGACTTCACCCGCGACATCAACGAACTGGCCAACACCGATAGCTACTCGGCGGTACTCGGGCTGACCCTGGTGGCGGACTTCAGCCTGATCAACACCAAGACCTACGAAATCACCTCGGCCTTCACCGCCATGGGTGAGGCCCAGGACACCAAGCTGTTGAACCATCGGGACGTGCACATCAGCCTCAACCGTCCACGGGTGGTACGCGATGTGTCCAAGGCCTTGGGTGAAGACGTGGCGCAGCAACTGAGCCAACAGCTCGGCGGCCCCAGCCATGAACAACCCCGCGAGCCCGCGCAGCGTAACAACCTGCCACGGGATACGGCGCCGGTGATCCTGCGTTAATTACTGCCGGTGGGTGATGCTTTTGTGGCGAGGGAGCTTGCTCCCGCTCGGGCGTAGCGACCGCAGGCTTTTGGGGCTGCTGCGCAGCCCAGCGGGAGCAAGCTCCCTCGCCACAGGGGTCCTTCGTTGCTTCAGATCGGACAGTGCTGCCGTTTCAGAAAGAACGGGTTATACCGCCGCCCTGCGAATCGTCGCCAGCAACCCCGCCGCGCCGATGAACAGTCCGGCGAAGGTCCGGTTCATCCGGCGTTGCTGTTTTGGCGTACGCAACAGGCGCAGCACCTTGGACGCCAGTCCGGTGTAGCCGGCCATGACGATCAGATCGACGCAGATCATGGTCACGCCCAGGATCAGGTATTGCTTGACCAGGGGCGCGTGGGGATCGATGAACTGTGGTAGCACCGCAAGCATGAACACCAGGGCCTTGGGGTTGCTGATGTTGACCAGGAAGCCGCGGAACAGCAGCGCCATGGGCTTGCCGATAGGCCGCACGGCCGCATCGTCGCTGATGCCTGCGGGGATGGCGCGCCATTGCTTGACGCCCAGGTAGACCAGATACGCCACGCCAAACCATTTGATCGCATAGAACGCGGTGGCCGACGCGGTGAGAATCGCGCCGACACCGGCGGCGACAATCACAATTTGCAGAGCCAGACCCAGTTGCAGGCCCAAGGCATTCCAGTAGCCACGCCAGAAACCGTATTGCAGCCCACTGGACATCGATGCAATGGCACCGGCGCCCGGCGAAAGGCTGATCACCCAACATGCCGCAAAAAACGCCAGCCATGTCTCCAGCAACATCGCACACCTCGCCTCGGATTCGTCGAAACCATTAAGCTAATGCGTCGCCGAGGGATTGACCACTGCTTTTTGGAACGAGCCGGTCGGTCTGCTCGGCTACTCGAGGAACCCGCCGACCGGAAACGCCTCGCTGCCGCGCCAGCGCCGTACCGAACGCTGGAAGAACAGGCTGTTGGGCACCTGCACCATGGCGCTGCCGGTGCCGAGTTCCTCGGGTTCGATCAGCGTGGTGTAAAGCAGGTTGATGGCGACTACGCGGCCTTTGATGCCTGGCTTGTCGGTGGTGTCCACCAGCTCCACCACATCCCCCAGGCGAAACGGCCCGACGGTATAGATCAGAACGGCGCAAAACAGGTTCGACAACACACTCCAGATGGCGAAGAACGCCACCGCCGCCACGGCGACGAAACCCGACACCGCCGTCCACAGCACCGTGGCCGAGACGCCCAGGCGCTCGAGCGCGATCAACACCGCACTGCCCATGATCAGCCAGCGCAGCACACCCCGCAGGATGATCACCAGTTGCGGCGGCAACGGATAACGCTCGCCGAGGCGCGTAAGTGCACGCGCCACGAAGCGCTGGGCGAAATAGCCGACCAGCAGAATCAGCAGGATCTGCAGACCGAGCCAGATCGGCTCGATCCACATGACCGGGACAGGCAGGGACAGGGCTTCCATCAGGACAACGCCTCCAGCTCCGCTTGCAGGGTTTCCAGCAGTTCCAGTGCCTGCATCCACGCCTCCTCGAGTTCCGCTTCCCTGACCTTGAGCCTGGCCTGCTCGGCCAGCAGCTCACGCAGCTCATCCTTGCGCGCCGCCTCGTAGAGACCGCTATCGCCGAGGCTGGTTTCGATTTTCTGCAACTGCTCATGCAGCTTGCCCAGTTCGGCTTCGAGCTTGTCGGCCTCGCGCTTGTGCGGCGCCAGCTGCTGGCGCAACGCCGCGGCGGCCTGGCGCTGGGCCTTCTTGTCGGTCTTGTCCGGGTTCACCGGGGTGGAACTGACCGGTGCGTTGCGCTGGCGATAATCCACCAACCAGCGTGCATAGTCTTCGAGATCGCCGTCGAACTCTTCGACCTTGCCATCGGCCACCAGGAAGAAATTATCCGTGGTGCTCTTGAGCAGATGCCGATCGTGGGAGACCACCAATACCGCACCACTGAATTCCTGCAAGGCCATGGTCAGGGCCAGGCGCATTTCCAGGTCCAGGTGGTTGGTCGGTTCGTCGAGCAGCAACAGGTTCGGCCGTCCCCAGGCGATCAACGCCAGCGCCAGGCGCGCCTTTTCGCCACCAGAGAAATTCAGCACCGGCTCGTCGATGCGCGCCCCACGGAAATCGAAACCACCGAGGAAGTCGCGCAGCGTCTGCTCGCGCTCGGTCGGCGCCAGACGTTGCAAGTGCAGCAGTGGACTGGCCTTGGCATCGAGGGAGTCCAACTGGTGCTGGGCGAAGTAGCCGACCACGGTGTTCTCGCCACGGGTCAGGCGCCCGGCCAAGGGCTGAAGCTCGCCAGAGAGGTTCTTGATCAGCGTCGACTTACCGGCTCCATTGGGGCCCAACAGACCGATCCGCGCCCCCGGCGTCAGTTGCAGCTTGACCTTCTCCAGCACTGTCTTGTCGCCATAACCCAGGCGTGCGTCAGACAGGTCGATCAGCGGGCTGGAGATCTTGGTCGATTCACGGAAGACAAAATCGAACGGCGAATCGACATGGGCCGCCGACAGCTCTTCCATCCGCTCCAGTGCCTTGATCCGGCTCTGGGCCTGGCGGGCCTTAGTGGCCTGGGCCTTGAAGCGGGCGATGTAGCTTTCCATATGGGCACGCTGCGCCTGCTGCTTCTCGTAGGCCTGCTGTTGCTGAGCCAGGCGTTCGGCACGGGCCCGCTCGAAAGCGCTGTAGCCGCCGCGGTACAGGGTCAACTTGCGCTGGTCGACATGGGCCACGTGATCGACCACGGCGTCGAGGAAATCACGGTCGTGGGAAATCAGCAGCAGCGTGCCCGGGTACCCTTTGAGCCAGTCTTCGAGCCAGATGATGGCGTCGAGGTCCAAGTGGTTGGTCGGTTCGTCGAGCAGCAAAAGATCCGACGGGCACATCAAGGCCTGCGCCAGGTTCAGGCGCATCCGCCAACCGCCGGAGAAGGCACCGACCTGGCGGTCCATCTGTTCATTGGTGAAACCCAGGCCGGCGAGCAACTTGCGTGCACGGGCATCGGCGGTGTAGCCGTCGGCGCTGTCGAGCTCGGCGTGCAGCCGGGCCTGGGCAGCGCCGTCATGGGCCGCTTCGGCCGCCGCCAGGTCGCGCTGGATCTGGCGCAGGCGCACGTCGCCGTCGAGCACATAGTCCACCGCCAGGCGCTCGAGGGTATCGACCTCTTGGCGCATGTGGGCGATACGCCAGTCGGCCGGCAGCGAGCAATCGCCGGAGTCCGGGTGCAGTTCGCCCCGAAGCAGCGCGAACAGGCTCGATTTGCCGGCGCCGTTGGCACCGATGAGGCCGGCCTTATGGCCGGCGTGCAGGGTCAGCTCGGCGTCTTCTAGCAGACGTTGCGGGCCACGCTGTAAAGTCAGGTTCTGAAGTCGGATCATAATGGCGGCGGAGTCTACCAGCTTCGCTCGCAACTGGCGCGAGTAGCACGATGTCCCCTGACCTGTGGAAATTCTCCCTCGACCTCTACGCCAGGCCTGGCGTAGAGCAAGCCTGCCTGGCATTGCAGGACGCCGGCGCGAGTGTCTGCCTGTTGCTGTGCGGCCTGTGGCTGGAACAACGTGGCGTGGCCTGCAACGAACAACGGCTGCTACAGCTTCGGCAAGTGGCCGGTCCCTGGGACGCTGAGGTGATCCGACCCTTGAGGGCGCTGCGCGTGGCGTGGAAAAGGAACGCCCTTCAAGACGCGGACCTTCGAAGCCTGCGCGAACGGATCAAGGGACTGGAGTTGGAGGCCGAACGGCATTTGCTGGAGCGATTGGAAACGGCGGCCACAGATTGGCGCAGAACAGGACAGATCGATTCAGCCCGATGGCTGGAGGCATTGGCGAGGGTGGACGGTCCCGCGAACCGCGACGCACTGCATCGGCTGCGCGTCGCGGTGTCCGGCACTTAGGAAGCGCTGGTTGGGGTGCTGGTACTCGAGGCTGCAGGTGCCGATGGCGTGGCTGCAGGTGCCGGGGTGCTGGCGGCTGGGGCAGGCGCAGCGGTCGGAGCCGGAGTCGAGGTCGCAGGCTTGGCTGCGGAGGCAGTCGAAGGTTTTGCGGCGGCTGGCTTTTTCGCTGCAGGTTTAGCGGCAGCAGGCTTGGCACCAGCAGGCTTAGCGGCAGGCTTCGCAGCGGTTGCTTTCGCGGCGGCAGGCTTGGCCGCAGGTTTTGCCGCAGCAGTGCTGGCGGCTGGCTTGGCCGCAGTTTTAGCCGGTGCTTTGGCAGCGGCAGGTTTGGCGGCCGCTTTCACAGCAGGTTTGGCAGCAGCCGTCTTGGTGGCCGCAGGCTTGGCAGCCGGCTTCGCAGCGGTCGATTTTGCAGCTGGCTTGGCCGCGGCAGTTTTGGTCGCAGCGGGTTTGGCAGCGGTGGTTTTAGCAGCAGGTTTAGCAGCGGGTTTTGCGGCTGGCCTGGCAGCAGGCTTGGCGGCTGCAGTTTTAACCGCAGGTTTGGCGGCAGCCTTGACCGCTGGTTTTTTCGCCGCAGGTTTCGCTGCGCTGGCAGCGACGGGTTTGGCCGCCGGCTTGCTTGCCACTTTGGCCGGTGCTTTCGCGGCAGGCTTGGCAGCCGCCTTGACCGGTGTTTTTGCGGCAACGGGTTTAGCGGCCGGCTTCTTGGCCGATACAGCGACAGGCTTGGCAGCACGAGCGGCCAGCGCCTTGCCCGCAGCTTCCTGCACGCGCCCGACACCCTGGGCCAGTTTCAGGCTTTCCTGGGCATCGCGCTTGAGTTGCAGAATATAGGCGCGGGTTTCGGATTGACGATCCTTCAGAGCATCGAGCAAGTCTTCGAGTTCTTTCACCACGTCCTTGGCCTTGGCTTGTGCCTTGGCCTTGCCGGCGGTTGCGGCGCCTTGCAGCTTGGTGCGGGACTTGTGCAGTTTTTCCTGCGCCTTGCCGCGTTGTTTTTCCAGTTTGGCGAGCAGTTTTTCAGCATCAGCCAGGGCTTGGGAGCAGGCATTTTCCAGATGCTCGAGCAAGGTGCCCGAGAGTTGTTGGAGCAAGTGCAACGGAGTGTTTACAGGCTTCTTAGTGGCCGACATGGTTTACCTCCTGACTGACGTGAGTGCGGCTCATACTATTCCTCTGCTGCAACCGCCGCTAGGGCATGTTGACAGTACACATGGCGTTGCGTTGCAAGGTACGAAAAATCTTCTGCACCCACGGTTCGAGCAGTCCACCTCAACACAGATCGGCACTGGCATAATTCCTCGATTCGAGGTCGGAGAGCACACATGTCGCGTCACCTGTTTTTATGCTTGTGCATCGTTGGCTCCATGGCCCAGGCCGTGGAGAAAACCAGCACGAACGATTCCCACGACCTGGCCTACAGCCTTGGCGCGAGCCTGGGCGAGCGCTTGCGCCAGGACGTCCCGAACCTGCAGATCCAGGCGTTGGTGGAAGGTCTGCAACAGGCTTACCTGGGTAAGCCGCTGGCGCTCAAGGATGAGCGCATCGAGCAGATTCTCGCCGAGCATCAGGCGCAGCTGACAGCGCAGTCGACAACGCCGCAGATCGAAGCGGCCTTGAAAACGGAACAGAAATTTCTCAATGAAGAACGCAGCCGCCCCGGCGTCCAACAGCTCGCCGACGGCATCCTGCTGACCGAACTCAAGCCAGGCAAAGGTGCCAAGGCCGGTCCCCACGGCAAGGTCCAGGTGCTCTACACCGGACGGCTGCCGGACGGCACGGTGTTCGACTCCAACCATCAGGCGCAGTGGTTCAACCTGGACAGCGTGATCGACGGTTGGCGCAGCGCGCTGCCGCAGATGCCAGTCGGCGCGAAGTGGCGGCTGGTAATTCCTTCGACCCAGGCCTATGGCGCCGAAGGTGCCGGGGACGTGATCCCGCCCTTCACGCCGCTGGTGTTCGAGATCGAGTTGCTGGGCGCGACAGGCTGATAGCGCCCAAACAAAAAACGGTACGCAATGCGTACCGTTTTTTTCTTGACCGCGAGTCCGTCAGGCCTGGACCGCAGCTTCTTCCTTGTGGGCGTTGTGCAGCACTTCGATCAGGCAATCTTCCAGCTCGAAGCGCTCATGCAGCAAACCGCCCAGCTCCTTGAATTTCTCCGCGACGCATTTGCCTTCATCGCACAGGTCGTTGAACGCCAGCAGCTTTTCGGTGATGACATCGATGCGCGGATAGATCTGCTCGGCAAGTTCCAGGCCGCGCTTGTCGTTGAACGCCTTCGCCTCGCCCGTCAGTTGTTCGTAGATCTCGAAATGGCCAGCCGATACGTAGTCAACCAGCACACCGCAGAATTCCTGCAAGGGCTTACGGCTTTCGCTCAACGCCTCAGGCTTGTCGCCCAGCGCATCGTAGGACCGAACCAGCTCGTGCCGCTCCTGCAACCAGCGATCGATCAGCAGGTGCACCCCACCCCAGCGTTCCTGAGCATTCTGACAACTTTCGAGCATGGTGATTTCTTCCCTTGTGAGTCATGCCCTCGCAGCCTGCATACGCCTGAAGGATCAGGAACAAGCCAGACACAACATGATCGAGTGGCACGATTCCAATGACACGTGCGGGCCAGATTATGCCCGCACGACAACGGCTTCAAGTTACGCAGGAGATAAAGTTCATACAAGTGTTTAATCCCAGGCCCTGACCAACTGCGACGTTTCGCCACCAAGCGGTCGTACCAGAGCATTCCAGGCGAGACGCAGCAGCAGGTAGGTCATCGCGATGGACACCGCGAGAAAAAACAGCAGGCTCCACTCGGGAATGCTCAAGTCCAGCAAAGTCCAGGTGATGTTCGCGCAATCCACTCCCCCGGCGAGCACACGGTGCAGGGCGCACCACCAGGAGTCCGCCTTCGTCAGTTGCGCCACGCAATCGGGTAGCGCCTCGAACGAACCGCTTTGCAGCAACACTTGCCGTCCGGCCAGCACCATCCCCGTAGACGCAGCAGCCAACCCCGCCACCGCGTAGCCAATGCTGCCCCCCTGGCCTGCGCCATGTACGCAGGCCACGAGGCTGTTTACCAGGAACAGCATCAGGCACAACCGCTGCAGGACACAGAGGCTGCAAGGCGTCAGGCCCACCGAGTATTCCAGGTAACCGGTGACGCCCAGAGCCAGGGCTGCGGCGATGGAAGCCATGAGAAACAAGAAGCGTGAGCTAGCCAAAGACATGGCGGTTCCGTAACAGAAGAGACAAGCAGTTACGTTAGAGGAAACGCGCCGACCCTTTCAAGGCGGGCCCAGGCAGACACTTCACCAGGAATGTAGGGAATTCCCGACAGGTGGAAGAGGATTGTGCGCGGTTAGCTGTAGGACTTTGCTGAAGACACCATTCAAGCGCTGTATTCGCCGACTCAAGGTTATCGACAAACTGTGGCGAGGGAGCTTGCTGCCGCTGGGCTGCAACGCAGCCCCAATTCAACGCGACGCGCATTTGCGGCTGCTGCGCCCGAGGCGTCGGACCGACCGAGCGGGAGCAAGCTCCCTCGCCACACTGATTATTGTTTCAAGTAGGCATGACCTGCGCTGGCACGGGCAACGGTGCGGCCAGCAGGCGCTCGTCCAGCAACCCCAATCCCTCCTGGAACAATTGGTTGCTGCGCTCGGCATCTCCCAGCTGCGCCAACAACCGCGCCAGCTCGGCGCAGGCTTCCGGGTTGCGCTGAATCCGCAGGCTATTTTCCAGATAGTCCCGCGCCTTGCCCCACAGACTGTTTTGCAGGCACAAGCGTCCCAGCGTCAGCAGCAGGCTCGGGTCGGCCGGATGCTCCTTGAGCCAGCCTTCGGCCGTTTGCAATTGCCGGGCTGGATCACTGCCACGAACCAATCCATAAAGACGTGCCAGATGGCTGTCGTAGTGACGCTTGAGCGCGACACGCAGCACTTCTTCGGCCTCGACCTGGGCGCCCAGTTGCCGCAGTTGCTCGGCATAGGCCAGTACCAGTGCCGGCTCCTGGCGCTGGGCGGAAGTCAGCTGTTGCCAGGCGCGATTGAGCGATTGCAGCCCGACGCTGCCGTCTTCCTCCCGATGAGCCGCCAGGCTGAGGTTCTCGCCCCAGGCCCGCCGCTCAAGCTCAGCCAGCTCACTGGCGGACAAGACCTTATCCTTACGCAGCTCCGGCAACAGCCGGATCACCGCCGACCAGTCACCGCGCTGCTGGTGCAGCCGTTGCAACTGCCGCAGGGTCTGCGCGTTATGGGGATGGCGTTCATGCATGGCTTGCAGCGTGCTTAACGCGCCCTCGGTGTCGCCCCGATCGGTCTGCAGTTGCGCGTGCGTCAACGCGATGGCCAGTTCTGCCTGGGGCTGACGTTCCAGGGCACGCTCCAGCAGACTGTCGCTCTGCTCGTAGAGCCCCTGCTCATTGGCGGCCCGGGCGGCCCCCAGGTAATACAGCAACGGCTGGCGCTCGGCTTCGGCGGCGCGATGCAGGTGACGCTGGGCACTGGCCCAGCGGCCTTCGGCCAGATCCAGCTGGCCATGCTCGATCGCCACCTGCACACGGCGGCTGCGATTGCGTCGCGACCATGGATTGACCACGCCACTGGAAGTCGTCACCAACCCGATCAATGCGCGGATCCCGCGCCATACCAGCCAGAGCACCGCCACCAGCGCCAGGGTGACCCACAAGCCGGCTTCATAGCGGAAATTCTTGTACGCCACCAACACATAACCCGAATGCTCGGCAATCGCCACGCCCAGCAACGCGGCGACGGCGATGACCACGAACAGAATCACGTAAAGGCGTTTCATGGCGCAGTCTCCTGCCCGCCGGCCTTGGGCAGCGGCTTGACCGACTCTTCGGCGTTCAGGTTGCGGCGTTCGAGGTAGGCCTGGACGCTGCTCAGCGTACCCGTCAGATCCGGTGTGACCACGGTCACCGGCTGCCGGGACAGCTCAACCACTCGTTCGAGCATGATTTTGCTCTGCGGATTGTCCTGGTTGAAGTTGTTCTTGAGCACGTCCCGCGCTTCGGCCAATGCCTGGGTGTACACCGGCGCCTGACCATTGAGGGCAGCCCATTGCGCCTGCTCCAGGGCCAGGCTCAACGCCAGGCGAACTTGCATCAGGCTCTGCCCGGCCAGCAACGGACGGACGTTCTCGTCGGCGTTGAAATCGATACGGATGTAGCGCGAGATCTGGTCCCACCATTGTGCCCAGCGGCTGGCGCCATCGCCGTCGGCGGTCAGGCCCAGCAACGACTCGCCACGGTCCTTGTACTCCGGCGCCAGCTCAGAGAGCTGCAGCACCTGATCACGCAGGGCGCCCAACTGCAGGAACAACCCGGTGCGATCCGGTTGCTCGGTACTGCGCAAAGCGGCGAGGGTCTTGGCCAGTTGTTCACGGGCGGCGAACGCACCGGGGTCGTTCTGCTCTCGCAGGATTTCGTCGGCGCCCTGGACCAGCGCCTGGGCACTGTTGATGTCTTGCAGGGCGGACAGACGCAGGCTGGCCAGGCGCAAGAGATGCTCGGCCTCGGCCAGGCGCCAGTCCTTGCGACTGGCGCCCAGCACGGTTTCCAGGCGCTGGCTCAGATGCTGTTGGTCGCCTTGCAGCTGGGCCACCAGACGCCGCCGCTCTTCCAACTCTTCGGCTGGCGGCAGCTGGGCCAGGCGTTCGCTCAGGCGCTGTTCATTGAGTTTGAGGGTCTGAGCCTGATCGTTCAGCGCCTGGACCTGGGCCGACTGCTGTTGGTTGTTGGTCTGCAGGTGACGCAGCTGCCACACGCTCCAGCCGCCAACGGCCACGCCAGCGGCTCCTAGCAACAATGCGACGATTGCCAGGCCGTTGCCGCGACGCGGCGCCACCGGGGCCGGGGTTTCAACCGACGCATCGATGGCCGGCTGGATTTGTTCTTCTTTTGGCAAGGCTGTTTCGCTCACGTATCCATCCTTTGCATTAGAAAACGGCACGGATTGTTCCCGTAACGCCGCCAGCAAAGCCGCGGCATTGGCGCCGCGACAATCCACAACTGTCCGGGCCCCGGCGGCACGCGCCATCTCGGCAACCCGTGGGCTTGGAACAAACAACGGTAACCGGGCCAGCGCCGGCCAGGCATCGCCGGCCAGCCGCTGCAGATGCTCGAAGCTCTGCCCACTGCTGACCACCAGGGCGTTCAAGCGTTCCGCTTCGACTTTCGCCGGCAGCTCGCCTTCGCAGTAATCCGGCAGGCCGCGTCGGTACAATTCCAGATAATCGACACTAGCACCTTGCTCGCGCAAACGCTCTGCCAGCAAGCCGCGCCCGCCCTCGCCACGCACGATCAAAACCCGAGGATCGGGCCGGTTGGTCGCCTCGCGCAATCCAGGTAGCTCAAGCAGGGCTTCGCTGTCATCGCCATTGTCGGGATAAGACACTGCCAGCCCCGCTTCGGCAAGAATCTGTCCGGTGGCGGCGCCCACGCTGAACCACGGCAGGTCCGGCGGCTGGGGCCAGTATTGATGAAGCAGCTCGACACACCGACGGGCAGCGGGCTTGCTGACAACGATCACCGCGCAATATTGGTCCAGCGCCTGGAGCATTCCCCGACCGGCATCGGACAGCGGCACCGGCTCGATATCCAGCAAGGGCAAACTGGCACTGTATATTCCCGCTTCGGCCAGGACAGCCGCCAGCGCCGACGACTCATCCGCTGGTCGGGTGAGCAGCAGCCGCCAACCCGTCACGCGTGGCCAGCCTCGCCATAGACTTTCTTGAGAATCTCATCGGCGCCCTGGCCCAGCAGGTCTTCGGCCACCCGCACGCCCAGTGCCTCGGCATCACGACGCGGTGCTCGGGCTTCGGCGCTCAGCAACCGGCCGCCACTGGGGTCGCCCACCAGGCCACGCAACCAGACCTGCTCGCCTTCGAGTACGGCGTAACAGGCAATCGGCACCTGGCAGCCGCCGTTGAGATGTTTGTTGAGGGCGCGCTCGGCGAAGACCCGAGTCGCGGTGTCTTCATGGTGCAGCGGCGCCAGCAAGGCGTGGATGTCGCTGTCGGCGCTGCGACATTCGATACCCACCGCCCCCTGTCCACCGGCCGGCAGGCTGTCATCGACGCTGATGGCCGAGGTGATGCGCTCTTCGAAGCCCAGACGAATCAGGCCGGCGGCGGCGAGAATAATCGCGTCGTACTCACCCGCGTCAAGCTTGGCCAGCCGCGTGTTGACGTTGCCGCGCAGGAAGCGGATCTGCAGATCCGGGCGGCGCGTCAGCAACTGCGCCTGGCGCCGCAGGCTGGATGTGCCGACCACGCTCCCGGCAGGCAACGCGTCGAGGCTGGAAAAGCTATTGGACACGAATGCATCGCGAGGATCTTCCCGCTCGCAGATGCAAAACAGGCCCAGGCCTTCGGGGAAGTCCATGGGCACGTCTTTCATCGAGTGCACGGCGATGTCGGCTTCATTGTCCAGCAAGGCGGTTTCCAACTCTTTGACGAACAGGCCCTTGCCACCGATTTTCGACAGCGGAGAGTCCAGCAGCTTGTCGCCGCGACTGACCATGGGCACCAGGGTCACGACCAGACCGGGATGGGCGGTTTCCAGACGGGTCTTGACGTACTCGGCCTGCCAGAGGGCCAGGGCGCTTTTGCGGGTGGCGATGCGGATCTCGCGAGAGGACATGGATCAATCCGTATTTAAAAGATACGGCAGATAATAACAGCTCAGTCAAAACCGCTTTGACTTGAATCACGACCCCAAGGCCTCCCTGGCCGTCAACTCCTGGAATGAAACGCGTTGCAAGCCCTCGAACCGGTCTAGAGGTGCTGCATCATCTTGCGCACGCCGGCCACGTGCCGACGGCTGACAATCAGCGCGTCGCCATTGAGGCCTTTGAGAAACAGCTGGAAGTGCCCCAGGGGCGTGCGTTGCAGGCGTTCGATACGCTCGCGGGCCACCAAGGCATTGCGGTGGATGCGCACGAAGCGTTCGCCGAACTCGTCTTCGAGCGCCTTGAGCGGCTCGTCCAGCAACACTTCGCCGCTCTCGTGGCGCAGGGTCACGTACTTATGGTCGGCGATGAAATAGACCACCTGGTTCAGTGGGATCAGTTCAATGCCTTTGCGGGTGCGGGCACTGATGTGGCTGCGCGGGCCGCTGCCGCTTTCCGCGGCCGGACGGGTCAACGCCGCCAGTTGCACCCGGTTCGGTCGCTCGGCCTTGCGCAAGGCATCGATCAACGCCTCGGACGCCACCGGCTTGAGCAGATAGCCCACAGAGCCGGCCTGCAACACCTCGGGCGGGAAGTCATCGCGCGTGGTACAGAACACCACGGCCGGCGGTGACTCGCGCTCGCACAACTTCGCCGCAACCTGCAAGCCATCCAGGCCAGGCATGCGAATGTCGAGCAGCACGATATCCGGCTTGTGGCTGTCGATTAAGGCCAATGCCTCTTCGCCATTGGTGGCGCTCGGCTCCAGGACACTGTAACCCTCGAGTTCGCCAACCATTCGGCTCAGGCGCTCGCGGGCCAGTGGTTCGTCATCAACGATCAGGACATTCATATTGCGCTGGATTCCTGCGTGAGTCTCGCACAAGGATAGCGTAGACAGGGCAAGTGACATGCGTCACCGCGATCCACGCTAAGACTGGTCCGAGGGCCAAAAAGTGCCGCGAGGCGGTTGCCTATCTTTACCAGCGCTTGCCGACCGTTACCCGGGGCCCGTTGTCGCACGGCGTCGCCGTAGGGATTGTTGACATTCGATTCGATCAATATGAGCTCCCCCCTTCTTGATAGTGGTCCGGTGCGCCCTGGATGGAAAAAACTACAGTCCTATCGTCCACTGTAGACGGTTGCCGGAACGATATTGCTCAATCGAAAAATATCGTTGCCGCAAAACCTTCGTCGAATGCCTACCTGCCGTTGGAAAAACCTGCCCACCAGTGCCAGCGCCAGCCCCGGCAACCCTGCTATCATCCGCCGCAGCCTTTAACCGCTAATTTCTCAACAGCCGATCACGAGCGAATCATGAGCACTGACAAGACCAATCAGTCCTGGGGCGGCCGCTTCAGTGAACCCGTCGACGCCTTCGTCGCCCGCTTCACCGCCTCCGTCAACTTTGACCAGCGCCTGTATCGCCACGACATCATGGGTTCGATCGCCCACGCCACCATGCTGGCCAAGGTCGGCGTACTGACCGATGCCGAGCGCGACAGCATCATCGATGGCCTGAAAACCATCCAGGCGGAAATCGAGGCCGGCCAGTTCGACTGGCGCGTCGACCTCGAAGACGTGCACATGAACATCGAAGCGCGCCTGACCGACCGCATCGGCGTGACCGGCAAGAAGCTACACACCGGCCGCAGCCGCAACGACCAGGTGGCTACCGACATCCGCCTGTGGCTGCGCGATGAAATCGACCTGATCCTGGGCGAAATCACCCGCCTGCAAAAAGGCCTGCTGGAACAGGCCGAACGCGAGGCCGAAAGCATCATGCCCGGCTTCACCCATCTGCAAACCGCGCAGCCAGTGACTTTCGGGCACCACATGCTGGCCTGGTTCGAAATGCTCAGCCGCGACTACGAGCGGCTGGTCGATTGCCGCAAGCGCACCAATCGCATGCCCCTGGGCAGCGCCGCGCTGGCCGGTACCACCTACCCGATCGATCGCGCCTATACCGCCCAACTGCTGGGCTTCGATGCCGTGGGCGGCAACTCCCTGGATAATGTCTCGGACCGCGATTTCGCCATCGAATTCTGCTCCGCCGCCAGCATCGCAATGATGCACCTGTCACGCTTCTCCGAAGAGCTGGTGCTGTGGACCAGCGCGCAATTCCAATTCATCGATCTGCCCGACCGCTTCTGCACCGGCAGCTCGATCATGCCGCAAAAGAAAAACCCCGACGTCCCGGAGCTGGTGCGGGGCAAGAGCGGCCGGGTGTTCGGCGCGCTGATGGGCCTGCTGACCCTGATGAAAGGCCAGCCGCTGGCCTACAACAAGGACAACCAGGAGGACAAGGAACCACTGTTCGACGCCGCCGACACCCTGCGCGACTCGCTGCGGGCCTTTGCCGACATGATTCCGGCCATCAAGCCCAAGCACACGGTGATGCGCGAGGCCGCCCTGCGCGGTTTCTCCACCGCCACCGACCTGGCCGACTACCTGGTGCGCCGCGGCTTGCCATTCCGCGATTGCCACGAGATTGTCGGCCATGCCGTGAAGTATGGCGTGGACAGCGGCAAGGACCTGGCGGAGATGAGCCTGGACGAACTGCGCCAGTTCAGCGACCAGATCGAGCAGGACGTGTTTGCGGTGCTGACCCTCGAAGGCTCGGTCAATGCCCGTGATCACATCGGCGGTACGGCCCCGGCGCAGGTCAAGGCCGCGGTGGTGCGTGGCCAGGCGTTGCTCGCCAGCCGCTGAAAGCTGAAAGCTGAAAAAGAGCATCGCGAGCAAGCTCGCTCCCACAGGAATTTTGACGGACACACGACTAGTGTCCAACCAAGACCACTGTGGGAGCGAGCCTGCTCGCGATGACCGACTTCAATACACCGCAAGTCTCACTTCTTGGCCGCCACCATCGCCAAAAACTCCGACATCGCTGCCTCTTTATCCGCCGCGATCCGCCGCACGTTCGGGTTCTGCTCCAGCCGCTCCATCAGCGCTTTCGCCGCCGGCATATCCGCCAGCAAGTCGAGATCGAACAATTTCCTGCCCACCTGACACGCCAGTGAAACACTGTAGAGAAAATACAGGTCGGCCAGGCTCAGGCTGTCGCCCGCTACAAACGGCTCGAACTTGCCGTGCCGCCCCAGCGTGGCGAACCCCAGCAGCAATTCGGCCCGGGTCTTTTCCTTGATCGCATCAGGAACCGCCACGCCGAAAAACACCTCGCCATAGCAGGCCCGCCCCGGCAGTTCGATGTAAAGCTCGATCTCCCTGCACATCGAAAGCACCTGGGCGCGCTGGAACGGATCGTCAGGCAGCAGGGCCTTGCCTGGCTGGGTCTGCTCGATATATTCCAGGATCACGCTGGTTTCGTTGATAAACCCGTGTTCGGTTTTCAACACCGGCACCTTGCCGCGAGGGCTGATGGTCAATACCTCCGAAGTCTGGTTGCCGTAGAACGGCACCTCTTCGAAAGGCAGGCCCTTCTCCAGGAGCGCCAGCTTGACCATGTTGTAGTAATTACTGACAGCGAAACCATAAAGCTTGAGCATTTACACTTGCCTCCAGGCCGTGTGGGGTTGGCAGCCCTGGGTTATAGACCGCCTGTACCTTTTGCGCCAGGAGCATCACGCCGCTGAATGCGGGTAGACTGGCGGCTTTCCTACAGGAGCCGGCCATGAGTGAGCCTACCGACATCAACGACGAAGAAGAATTCGTCGAATCGACGCTGATCGAAGCCATTGAAAACCAGATCGAAAGCGACAACCCCCCAGCGGCCAAGGCCACATTCAACAAGCTGACCCTGGTGGGCTACGAACGCGAAGACATTCTCAACCTCATGGCTCATGTTTTGGCCTACGAGATCGACGCCATGCTCGAGGAAGATCGCTCGTTCAATACCCAATGGTACGAAACCGCGCTGCGCGAGTTGCCTGAGTTGCCGCCGGAAAAGAACTGAACCCGCATCTGTAGCGAGGGAGCTTGTTCCCGCCAGGTTGCGAAGCAACCCCAAAAATCTACGCCTGCTTCGCAGTCGAGCGGGAGCAAGCTCCCTCGCCACACCGGATTCCCTCGCATCAAAAGTTTCGCATCTGATCAATCAAAACAAAAAAGCCTGCCTCTGACACTGGACAGCTCGGCCGAGTGCGCTCACCTTAGTGACGCTGTCGTCCAAATTCCTAGAAAGTCTGGAGTCCTTATGTCGCTTACCCCTGAGTTGGTTGCCGAACTGGAAATCCTCGCACTCTTTAACCTGGACAGTTCCCAGGAAGGCCTGAAAATCCATCAGACCGCTGCCCCTAAAGCCATCGCCGCTGCCCAACGCCTGTACGAAAAAGAACTGATCACCCAGCCCGACGGTGGTTACCTGACCAGCCTGGGGCGAGATGCTGCGCAAAATGTGCAGACCGTCCTGACGATACTCAGCGTTCAAGAAGCCGCCTGACTCCCTTGTCGCCCACGGAAATCCTCTGCCAGGATTTCCGCAGGCGCACGGGCATGTCACGTACGCAATTCGATTGTCAGATCCAATGTTCAGCTCAAGAATTCCCCAGTCCGGGCGCTAACCTGCCATCACTTGTAATTTCCCACGCCCGACGCCGCGTGCCGGTTTGAGCTGACATGACCCGCAACCACGAAATACGCCCCGATCTGGACGAGGGAATCGACCGCAAGGTCCTGAGCCAGTTGCGCGCCCGTTTTCTAAAGTTCAACAGCGTACGGATGGAACGTGCCATGGAAGGCCTGTCGCCGCGCCAGCAAGGCGTGCTGACACTGCTGCCGCTGTTTTTCCATGTCAATCATCCGCTGCTGCCCGGCTACGTCTCCAGTAGCACGCCGGCCGGCCTGTCGAACTACGAACCCGATGCCAACATCCTGGCCGAAGCCCAGCGGCTGACCCGCTCGTTCTCCTACAAACCGCGCCACGGCAGCAACCCGCCGCGGCCGATCCATGGATTGTTCCTGATGGGCAGCCTGGGCACCCTGGCCCAGGCCGACCAGAGCGACATGGACGTATGGGTCTGCCACGGTCCGAACCTGAGCGAGGACGAACTGGCCGAGCTGCGCAAAAAATGCCAGTTGCTGGAAGCCTGGGCCGCGACCCAAGGCGCCGAAGCGCATTTTTTCCTGATCGACCCGGCGCGCTTCGTCCAGGGTGAGCGGGACACTCAGCTCAGCTCCGAAAATTGCGGCACGACCCAGCACTACCTGTTGCTCGACGAGTTCTACCGCACCGCGATCTGGCTGGCCGGGCGGACGCCGATCTGGTGGCTGGTGCCGGTCTATGAAGAAGACAACTACGAACAATACACCCATACGCTGATTTCCAAGCGGTTCATCCGCGCCGATGAAACCCTGGATCTCGGCCACCTGGCCTGCATTCCGCCGGGAGAGTTCATCGGTGCCGGTCTCTGGCAGCTGTTCAAAGGCATCGAGTCGCCCTACAAGTCGGTGCTCAAGCTGCTGCTGACCGAGGTCTATGCCAGCGAACACCCGAACGTGCGCTGCCTGAGCCTGCGCTTCAAACAGGCGGTGTTTGCCAACCGCCTGGACCTGGAGGAGTTGGACCCGTACATGGTGGTCTATCGCCGGCTCGAGGAGTACCTCAACGCCCGTGGCGAATCCGAACGCCTGGAGTTGATTCGCCGGGCGCTGTACCTGAAGGTCAATCGCAAACTCACCGGCTCCGCCCGCAGCGGCGGCTGGCAGCGCACGCTGCTGGAACGCCTGGCCAAGGAATGGGGTTGGGACCAGCGACAACTGGCACTGCTGGACAGCCGCAGCCAGTGGAAAGTGCGCCAGGTCAGCCACGAACGACGGGCGCTGGTCAACGAGCTGACCCACAGCTACCGCTTCCTGACACAGTTCGCCCGTAACGAGAAAACCGTCAGCCTGATCAACAAGCGCGATCTCAACGTCCTCGGCCGGCGGCTGTATGCAGCCTTCGAGCGCAAGGCCGACAAGGTCGAGTTCATCAACCCCGGCATCGCCCCGGACCTGGCCGAAGACACCCTGACGCTGGTCCAGTCGCCCAACAAAAAAGAGCCGGGGCAGAACCAGTGGGGACTTTACAACGGCAGCCTCAACGCCCTGGAATGGGAAAATTTCGCGCCGATCAAGCGCTGCCGGGAGTTGCTGGAGCTGCTGACCTGGTGTCATCGCAACGGCGTGATCGACAGCAGCACGCGCTTGGCGCTCCACCCGGGCAGCAGCGACCTGAGCGAGTTCGAGCTGTTCAACTTACTGGGCAGCCTGCAACAGTCCATTGCCCTGCCGCTGAACACGGTCGACGAAGAACAATTGCTGCGGGCCAGCGTGCCCGGCGATGTGTTGATTCTGGTGAATGTCGGCGTCGACCCGCTCAAGCATCACCGCGACCTGAACATCCTGATGACCACCGAGCGCACCGACTCCCTGAGTTATGCCGGCGTGCGGGAAAACCTCGTACTGACCCTCGACCGGGTCACGCTCAACAGCTGGAATGAAGTGCTGGTCAATCGCTTCGACGGTGAACACGCGCTGCTCGACTGCCTGCGCGACTACCTCAACGACCTGCCAGGCACACAGCGCCAGCCACGCCTGCGAGTTCGTTGTTTCTGCCACAACCGCGCGCAATTCATCGCCCGTCGGGTCGAAGAGGTGTTCGAGACAGCGCAGACCCTGCTGCTGAGCAGGCTCAACCACCGCTACCTTATTCAGGTACAACAGCATTATCACGTGCTCGAACTGGTGCCCGGCCAGGTCAATCACGTGGCGCTGAGCAGCCTGTCGGCACTGACCGATTACCTGGGTGAAGAACTGAGCGCCTACAGCCCGTTGCACCTGGATCCGATGGCCTTGGAAGACCACGACCTGGCCGTGATCCTGCCCATGGGCCAGCCCGAGTGCATACAGGTGTTCTACCGGATCAACGAAGACGAAGCCGAGCTGTATGTGCTCGATGAACTCAATGCCCTGTGGCAACAGCACTTGCCGTATCACGACGATCACAGCCTGCTGGTCCCACTGCAGCGCTTCCTGCAATCGGTGCTGTACCGCCGCGACGCGTTGCTGCCGATGGACAGCGCCCAGCCGCTGAGCTTGGAAACCCTGTACTACCAGCTGCTGCCCTCAGGCAGTGGTCGGGCACGGCGGGTCGAGGCACGACAGGCGCCCCAGACGCCGGTGAACAAGCCGTTCTATGACGTGCAGGCGATCATCGGCAAGGCGGCGCACGGCCAGGTGCACGTCACGCTGTACTGCGATCAGCAGGAGTTTTCCGAGCTGGAGCACGGCGACCAGCTGTTCAGCGTGGTCGCCAGGGAGATCGTCGGACAGCGCCGCGAAGCCCAGCGCTATCGTTGCTACATCACCGACCTGGACCTCTCGGGCCTGGTGGGTGACGGTGCCTGTTCGAGCAATCTTTACCTGCGCTACAAGGCCGACCTGGAGCGCGCCCTGAACGAGGCGCTAGCTCTGGTCTGATGTCAGCAGCCGTTCAGAGGTGGAAGTCGCCGCCCGCTTCGGGCTGATACTCGACGTCCAGCAGGGTGAGCTTCAACGTCTTGCCACCCGGGGCCGGCCAGTCGATGTGCTGACCGACCCTCAGGCCCAGCAAGGCGCTGCCTACCGGCGCCAGGATCGAGATCTTGCCTTCGTCGGCATTGGCGTCCTGTGGATAAACCAGAGTCAGATGGTAATCCTTGCCACTGCTCTCCTCGCGACAGTGCACGCGCGAATTCATGGTCACGACATCGGCGGGCACTTCATCGTGGCCCACCAGGGTCTCGGCGCGATCGAGTTCGGTTTGCAACGCAATCACGCCCGGCAGCGTTTCGTCCAGACTGTCGATCAGGCGTTCCAGACGCTGTACGTCCAGGCGGGTAAGGGTGATGGAAGGTGCGGTCATGATCCAGGCAGACTCCTTTCTTCTGCACGAAAAAAGCAAAACCCCGCCACAAGAAGACGGGGTTTTCACAGGCCTCGATGAGTTGAGGCGTTGCCGGACACTAACACAGCTCAATAAATAAACAAGCCAGGCAGGGTCCAGCCGTACCCATGGATAGTTTACGAACTACCGGATGTACGACGCCGAACCCATGTGGCGAGGGAGCTTGCTCCCGCTGGGTTGCGAAGCGCCCCCACATCTTGCGACTGCTGCGCAGCCGAGCGGGAGCAAGCTCCCTCGCCACAAAAGCTTGCAAGGCGAACGGTTATCTCAGAGACCTGCGTTTGAGCGCCTCGGCACAGATCACCCGCCGCCGCTCGTCATCGGCCGAGCGCCATTCGCGGATGTCCTCCACGTGGCGGAAACAGCCGAGGCAGACTTTCTGCTCGTCCAGCTTGCACACGCTGGTGCACGGTGACGGCACGGCGGGGCTGACATTGCTGAAAAGAGGCTTGGGCGCCCGCGCCGGGGCGGTCTGGCTCATGGGGTCACAGGCCTTCGAATTCGAATGCCACACCCGCCTGCTGCTTGACGACACGGTCGAGCAATTCGCCCAACTGCTCTGCGTGTTTGTCGCATACCCAGCGCTCGCTTTCTTCGTCGTAGTCGAAGTGATAACCACCGGACACCGCCGCCAGCCACAACTGCCGCAGCGGCTCCTGGCGACTGAAAATCAGCTGGGTGCCGTTCTCGAACTTGACGGTCAATACGCCGGCGGAGCTTTCCAGGTCGATATCCAGGTCGCTCTCGTCGAAGATGTCCTCCAGCATTTGCTGGGTGGTATCGACCAGATCATGGAAGCGGGCTTCACTCAAACTCATTGCGGCAACCTCGAAAAATGTCTGCTCATGCTCAAGTGCCGCAAGATACGGACGCTGCCCGGCGATTGCAAAGGATATACCGACCCACGGCCACCAGCACCGCCGGACGGGCGCCCCGTTGCATAGGCAAGGCGCCGGGTGGCCGGTATACTCCGGCGCAATTAAAGCATTTTCAAGGATTTCGCCATGAAGCGCCTGATCTCTTCCCTTGCTGCGCTCGTCGCGGTTGCCTGCCTTGTGACAGCCTGTGGTCAAAAAGGTCCGCTGTACCTGCCTGATGACAGCAAGTCCCCTGAAGAGCAGGCCAAGTCGTCGCAATCCAGGTCCCACGCGCACGACACCCACACCACCTACTAAGGGACCGCCATGGACGCTTTTAATTACCGTGGCGGGGAGCTGTTCGCGGAAGGGGTTGCCTTGTCCGCGATCGCCGAGCGCTTCGGCACGCCGACCTACGTCTATTCCCGTGCTCATATCGAAGCCCAGTACCGGACCTTCGCCGACGCTCTGGCCGGCATGCCGCACCTGGTGTGCTTCGCCGTGAAAGCCAACTCCAACCTGGGCGTGCTCAATCTCCTGGCTCGCCTGGGCGCCGGTTTCGACATCGTTTCCGGTGGCGAACTGGAGCGTGTACTGGCAGCCGGCGGCAGCGCCGACAAGATCGTTTTCTCCGGCGTCGGCAAGACCCGCGAAGACATGCGCCGCGCCCTGGAAGTCGGCGTGCATTGCTTCAACATCGAATCCACCGATGAGCTCGAACGCTTGCAAGTCGTCGCCGCCGAGCTGGGCGTGCGCGCGCCGATTTCCCTGCGGGTGAATCCGGACGTCGACGCCGGCACCCACCCGTACATATCCACCGGCCTCAAGGAAAACAAGTTCGGCATCGCCATTGCCGACGCCGAGGACGTGTACGTGCGCGCCGCCCAGCTGCCGAACCTGGAAGTGCTGGGCGTCGATTGCCACATCGGCTCGCAGCTGACCACCCTCGAACCGTTCCTCGATGCCCTTGACCGCTTGCTGGCCCTGGTCGATCGCCTCGGCGATTGCGGCATCCTGCTGCGTCACATCGACCTGGGTGGCGGTGTCGGCGTGCGCTATCGCGATGAAGAGCCGCCGCTGGTGGCCGACTACATCAAGGCCGTGCGCGAGCGCCTCGAAGGCCGCGACCTGGCGCTGATGTTCGAACCGGGCCGCTACATCGTGGCCAACGCCGGCATGCTGCTGACCCGGGTCGAGTACCTCAAGCACACCGAGCACAAGGATTTCGCCATTGTCGATGCGGCCATGAACGACCTGATCCGTCCGGCGCTGTACCAGGCCTGGATGGACGTGACCGCCGTGCGCCCGCGCGATACCGCTCCGCGCAGCTACGATGTCGTCGGGCCGATCTGCGAAACCGGCGACTTCCTGGCCAAAGGCCGGGAGCTGGCGCTGGAAGAAGGTGATCTGCTGGCGGTGCATTCGGCCGGCGCCTATGGGTTTGTCATGAGCTCGAACTACAACACCCGCGGGCGTTGCGCGGAGGTGCTGGTGGATGCTGACCAAGCCTTCGAAGTGCGTCGCCGCGAGACGGTAGCCGAGTTGTTCGCCGGCGAAAGCCTGCTGCCGGAGTAAGGCCATGCTGCTGCGTTTTACCAAGATGCACGGCCTGGGCAATGACTTCATGGTCCTCGACCTGGTCAGCCAGCACGCGCACATCCTGCCCAAGCACGCCAAGCAATGGGGTGACCGGCACACCGGTATCGGTTTCGACCAGTTGCTGATCGTCGAGGCGCCCAACAACCCGGACGTCGACTTCCGCTACCGGATCTTCAACGCCGACGGTTCGGAAGTGGAGCAATGCGGCAACGGTGCGCGCTGCTTCGCCCGCTTCGTGCTGGACAAACGCCTGACCGCCAAGCGGCGGATTCGCGTCGAGACCAAGAGCGGCATCATCGAACTGGATGTGCGCAATGACGGCCAGATCAGCGTCAACATGGGCGCTCCGCGCCTGGTGCCGGCGGACATTCCGTTCCAGGCCCCGGCCCAGGCCCTGAGCTATCCGCTGGAAGTCGACGGCACGACGGTGGATGTGGCCGCACTATCCATGGGCAACCCTCATGCGGTACTGCGGGTGGACGACATCAACGGCGCCCCGGTCCACGAACTGGGCCCGAAGATCGAGCATCATCCGCGCTTCCCGGCACGGGTGAACGTCGGCTTCCTGCAAGTGATCGACCGCCACCGTGCGCAATTGCGCGTCTGGGAGCGCGGCGTCGGCGAAACCCAGGCCTGCGGCACCGGAGCCTGCGCCGCCGCGGTCGCTGCAATCAGCCAGGGCTGGATGGATTCGCCCCTGTTGATCGACCTGCCCGGCGGGCGCCTGTCCATCGAATGGGCCGGCCCTGGCCAACCGGTGATGATGACCGGCCCGGCAGTGCGCGTATACGAAGGACAAGTTCGTCTTTGAGTGAGCCAAACCCATGACCGACAAGCCACAGGTTCCCACCCCGCAGCCCGACGAATCCCCGGCCGCACTCCCGGACGCTGCGGCCGTGGCCGCTTATCTGGACGCTCATCCGGACTTCTTCGTCGAGCATGAAGAGTTGCTGGCGACGATGCGCATCCCCCATCGGCGCGGTGACACCGTGTCGCTGGTGGAGCACCAGATGAAGATCCTGCGCGAGCGCAACATCGAAATGCGCCATCGCCTGTCGCACCTGATGGACGTGGCCCGGGACAACGACCGGCTCTTCGACAAGACCCGTCGGTTGATCCTGGCGCTGATGGACGCCAGCACCCTCGAAGATGTGGTGATGAGTGTCGAAGACAGCCTGCGCCAGGATTTCCAGGTGCCGTTTGTCAGCCTGATCCTGTTTGGCGACAACGCCATGCCGGTGGGCCGCTGGGTGACCCACGCCGACGCGCAGACGGCCATTGGCGGCCTGCTTACGGAAAACAAAAGCGTCAGCGGCAGCCTGCGCGAACATGAACTGGATTTCCTGTTCGGCGAAGAGCAACGCAAGCAGATCGGTTCCACGGCCGTGGTCGCCATTGCCCATCAGGGCGTGCACGGTGTGTTGGCCATCGCCAGCCGCGACCCGCAGCACTACAAGAGTTCGGTGGGTACGCTGTTCCTGAGCTACATCGCCGAAGTCACCGGTCGCGTGCTGCCTCGGGTTGCCGGCTCACTGCGCTCGGTACGCTGATGATGGAGCGGCAACTGGACGCCTACTGCGAACATTTGCGCAGTGAGCGCCAGGTGTCGCCTCACACGCTATCAGCCTACCGTCGTGACCTGGAGAAAGTCCTGGGCTGGTGCCAGAAGCAGAACATCGGCAGTTGGCAGACGCTGGACATCCAGCGCTTGCGCAGCCTGATCGCCCGTCTGCACCAACAGGGCCAATCCTCCCGCAGCCTGGCACGCCTGTTGTCGGCGGTACGCGGCCTGTATCAATACCTGAACCGCGAAGGCCTGTGCGATCACGACCCGGCCACCGGCCTGGCGCCGCCCAAGGGCGAACGCCGGTTGCCGAAAACCCTCGACACCGACCGCGCCCTGCAACTGCTCGAAGGCGCCGTCGAGGATGATTTCCTGGCCCGGCGAGACCAGGCGATCCTCGAGCTGTTCTATTCATCCGGCCTGCGCCTTTCCGAGCTGACCGGGCTGAACCTTGATCAGCTGGACCTGGCCGATGGCATGGTCCAGGTGCTCGGCAAGGGCAGCAAGACCCGCCTGTTGCCCGTCGGGCGCAAGGCCCGGGAAGCGCTGGAGGCCTGGTTGCCATTGCGCGCGTTGGCCAACCCCGCCGACGACGCGGTGTTCGTCAGCCAACGGGGTCGACGCCTCGGCCCGCGGGCGATCCAATTGCGGGTCAAGGCGGCCGGCGAACGCGAGCTGGGGCAGAACCTGCATCCGCACATGCTCAGGCACTCCTTCGCCAGCCATCTGCTGGAATCCTCCCAGGACCTGCGTGCCGTCCAGGAATTGCTCGGTCACTCGGACATCAAGACGACCCAGATCTACACCCATCTGGACTTCCAGCACCTGGCGACGGTCTATGACAGTGCCCACCCCAGGGCCAAACGCATCAAGGGCGACGAATCATGACCATCGAGCTCATCACTTTCGACCTGGACGATACGCTGTGGGATACCGCCCCGGTGATCGCCAGCGCCGAAGCCGTATTACGCCAGTGGCTGACCGACAACGCACCGAATCTGGGCGGCGTGCCGGTGGAGCACCTGTGGGCGATTCGCGAGCAAGTGCTACGTGAAGAGCCCGGCCTGAAGCATCGCATCAGCGCGCTGCGCCGACGGGTACTGTTCCGGGCCTTGCAAGACGCCGGCTATGACCAGTGGCAAGCGTCGGAACTGGCGGACCAGGCGTTCGAAACGTTCCTCCACGCCCGTCATCAACTGGATATCTTTCCCGAGGTTCAGCCGACCCTGGAAGTCCTGGCCAACCACTTCGCCCTCGGCGTGGTCACCAACGGCAACGCCGACGTGCGTCGCCTGGGCCTGGCGGACTATTTCAAGTTCGCCTTGTGCGCCGAAGACATCGGCATCGCCAAGCCAGACGCCCGGCTGTTCCACGAAGCCCTGCAACGCGGCGGCGCCACCGCGCAAACCGCTGTGCACATCGGTGACCATCCGGGCGACGACATCGCCGGCGCCCAACAGGCCGGCCTGCGCGCCGTGTGGTTCAATCCGACGGGCAAGACCTGGGAGGCCGAACACAAACCGGATGCCGAGATCCGCAGCCTGACCGAACTGCCGAAGTTGCTGGCGGGCTGGCATAGCCAGCCCTGAGCCTGCAATCACCTCAATCCCCCTGTGGGAGCGAGCCTGCTCGCGATAGCGGTGGGTCAGCTTGCATCGATGTCGGATGTACCGCCACCATCGCGAGCAGGCTCGCTCCCACATGAGACACAACCAACCTGAAACTTTATCCGGCCCATGAAAAAGCCCGCAGCGACGGCGGGCTTTTTCAGCAAGCAAGAAGCAGAAACTCAGATAGGGCGGCTGCCGTACTTGTTGTCGGGCTTCTTGGGCGGATCGGCGACCACGTTGGCCTCCACTTCCTGCACCTTTCCACCCCTGGCCAGGAATTCCTCCATGGCCTTGGCGAGCGCATCACGCTCCTTGTTCTTGGCCTCTACGCTTGGCAACTCGTCGACCGACACCGCCGCCTTGGCCTTGCCTTTGGCGGTCGGGGCTGGAACGTCGGCCCCATCGTCATCGGCAACGTCTTCGGCCGCTGCTTCAAGACCGTCCTCGGCCTCGTCTTCGTCGCCTACTTCGAGGTCGTCGTTTTCCAGATCATCGTCGCTCATGTTCTACCTCATGACTTGCGAAAAGCAGATTAGTTATAGACCAGCTTCGCCAACAGTTCGAAGGCTGCCAGAAAAAATTCAACATCCGCCGGCAACCGGCAGTTATGCCTCTTCACCGTACAAGGTGGCGAGGACTTTACGAGCACCGCCATGATCACGGTGCTCGCCCAGATAGACACCTTGCCAGGTTCCCAATGCCAGCCGTCCCGCCGTGACCGGAAGGCTGAGCTGGCAGCCGAGCACGCTGGCCTTGAAGTGCGCCGGGAGGTCGTCCAGGCCTTCGTCGTTGTGCTCGTAATCGGCGGTTCCTTGTGGGATCAGCCGATTGAAAAATCGTTCGAAGTCTCGACGAACCGCCGGATCGGCGTTCTCGTTGATGGTCAACGAGGCCGAGGTATGCTGCAGCCACAGATGCAACAGACCGACACGACATGCCTTGAGTTCAGGCAGGCCGGCAACCAACTCGTCCGTCACCAGGTGAAAGCCTCGGGGCCTGGCCCGCAGGGTGATCAGCTTCTGTTGCCACATACAGATCTCCGCACGTTCGGCGCGCATTCTAGCGCGCTCAGGAAAAAAACAAAGAGCCTAATATTCCTCCTTCGATGTAAGCCTTTGGCGGTAGAAAACCATGTCGCTTACATGACAAAGGACGTCGGAAAAACCGGCACCTCATGTGAGCAATGACAAATGCCAGGCAAAAAAATGCCCGGCAAGGCCGGGCATTTTTTCAGTGCGCGTACTTACAGGTTGTAGCCGCGTTCGTTGTGCTGGGCCAGGTCCAGGCCCACCGCTTCTTCTTCCTCGGTGACACGCAGCCCCATGACGGCGTCCAGCACCTTGAGGATGATGAAGGTGACGATCGCGGTGTAGATCACCGTGAACCCGACACCCTTGATCTGAATCCACACTTGCGTGCCGATGTCGGTCACGGTGCCGAAGCCACCCAGGGCCGGTGCCGCGAAGACACCGGTCAGGATCGCGCCGAGGATACCGCCGATGCCATGCACGCCGAAGGCATCCAGGGAGTCGTCATAACCGAGCTTGCGTTTGAGGGTGGTGGCGCAGAAGAAGCACACCACGCCCGCCGCCAGCCCGATGACCAGGGCTCCCATCGGGCCCACGGTGCCGGCGGCCGGGGTGATCGCCACCAGGCCGGCCACCACGCCCGAGGCAATGCCCAGCGCGCTTGGCTTGCCGTGAGTAATCCACTCGGCAAACATCCAGCCCAGCGCCGCCGCAGCGGTAGCGATCTGGGTCACCAGCATCGCCATGCCGGCGGTGCCGTTTGCGGCCACGGCGGAGCCGGCGTTGAAGCCGAACCAGCCGACCCACAGCATGGCCGCGCCCATCAGGGTGTAACCCAGGTTATGCGGGGCCATCGGCGTGGTCGGGAAGCCCTTGCGCTTGCCCAACACCAGGCACGCCACCAGGCCCGCGATACCGGCGTTGATGTGCACCACGGTGCCGCCGGCGAAGTCCAGCACGCCCCAGTCCCACATCAGGCCACCGTTGCCGGACCAGACCATGTGCGCGATCGGTGCGTAGACCAGGGTGAACCACACGCCCATGAAAATCAGCATGGCGGAGAATTTCATCCGCTCGGCAAACGCACCGACGATCAGCGCCGGGGTGATGATCGCGAACGTCATCTGGAACGTGATGAACACCGCTTCAGGGAACAGTGCAGTCGGCCCGGTGATGCTGGCCGGCGTGACGCCCGCCAGGAACGCCTTGCCCAGGCCGCCGATGAAGGAGTTGAAATTGACGACGCCCTGCTCCATGCCGGTAGTGTCGAACGCGATGCTGTAGCCATAGATGACCCACAGAATGCTGATCAGACCGGTAATGGCAAAGCATTGCATCATCACGGAAAGCAGGTTTTTCGAACGCACCATGCCGCCATAGAACAGCGCCAGGCCTGGAATGGTCATGAACAGGACGAGAATGGTGGCAGTCAGCATCCAGGCGGTGTCGCCGGAATTGAGGACAGGGGCTGCCGCTTCTTCTGCCATGGCCAGGCCAGGCATTACGAAGGACAACAGGGCTCCTAGCCCTGCGAATTTACGCAGAGTCATATTGTTTTCTCCTGGGGCGTTGGGTTGGGCGGCTTAGATGGCGTCGGTATCGGTTTCGCCGGTACGGATGCGAATAGCCTGTTCCAGATTGACCACGAAGATTTTCCCGTCACCGATCTTGCCGGTGTTGGCGGCCTTGGTAATCGCTTCGATCACCCGGTCCAGATCCTTGTCGTCGATGGCCACATCGATCTTCACCTTGGGCAGGAAATCGACCACGTATTCCGCGCCGCGATACAGCTCGGTGTGGCCTTTTTGCCGACCGAAGCCTTTGACCTCAGTAACGGTAATGCCCTGCACGCCGATCTCGGACAACGACTCGCGCACGTCGTCCAACTTGAACGGCTTGATGATGGCAGTGACTAGCTTCATGAAACTTTCTCCCGAATTGGTGGACTTGCCCCAGGAAAACAAACCCGACTCAAGTCTAAGCGCAGTGCCTGGCTTTGTAACGCGTCGTCGGCCCAAGTTGCCCGACAGGCGCCAGTCAACCGTTCCTGACGAAGCTCCCCGCTTCGTCTGCTGCACTGCATTCGTCACAACGACTGCATCAGTGCAAGGGTCACCAGCCTCTAAGCAGAAACCTTGCCATCTGTGCCCAACTCTACTGATTTCAGGGGCTTACCCACTGAACCCGGTTCAACGGCCCCGCGAACCGCAGCGATACGCACAACAACAGTGCGACGACGCCCGGCCCCGTGCGCGAAAAGCGTGCAGCCATGCTTGCCAATGGCGACAGACACTGCGTGATACACTGCCCGCCATTGTTTCCAGGACACCTGACATGCTTGCACCCAAAGATCTCCTCGACGCCCTGAGCGGCCATGCCGCCCGCCTCCTGAGCGGTGATACCGCGCTGCCCAAGAGCGAAATCGAAAGCCAGTTCAAGGCCCTGCTGCAAAGTGGTTTCAGCAAGCTGGACCTGGTGAGCCGGGAAGAATTCGACAGCCAGATGGTGGTGCTGGCCCGGACCCGGGCACGGCTGGAAAGCCTGGAGGCGAAGGTCGCTGAGCTGGAAGCGCGGTTGGCGCCAGCAGAGCAATAACGACTTCGGGTCGTCACGACTGACCTTATGGATTTCTCCACGAGGTCAATCCTGGGTGGGCACCATCGGCAGCTCTAGCGCAAACAGCGCCCCGAGACCCGGCCCGTCGCTTTGCACCATCAATTCACCACCCATTTCATGGGCCGCCAGGATACAACTGTGCAAGCCGAAACCATGGCCGTCGACCCGTGTCGTGAAACCGTGCTCGAACACGCGGGTGAGATTGCCCATGGATATACCCTCGCCGTTGTCCTCGACCTCGACTCTCACTCGCTTGTTTTCCACGGCCTTCAGACGCAGAACGATCCGGGAAGGCCGGTCCTCGACCGGATCGAGGGCCTGCTTGGCGTTATTGACCAGGTTGATCAGAATTTGCAGCACCTTGTGTTTATCCAAGGGCATCGGCGGGACGTCGTCGAGCTCCTTGACCACCGTCACATGATGGCGCGCCAGGGAAACATGGCAGATACGCACCACGTCCTCGATCAACTCTCGCAACGAACCCGGCTCCAACACACTTGAGTTGCCGGCATACGCCTGCTGTGTGGCGACGATTTCCTTGACATGGTCAATGCTTTTGGTGAGCTGCGCCAACTCATTGATCATGCTCTGCTGTTCGATCGCCAGCGACTCGGCGAGCTTGCCCAGATATTCCGGCAGGGCGCGGCCCTTCGGGTCGCTGCTGAAAAACTCACCCAAGTCGTGGGAATGTTCTTTCATCAACTGCACGACCTTCGCGACTCCCTGCCCTTTGGACGCGTGCACTTTGTCGTACAGGAGCTGGGCTGACACATTGACACTGTTAAGCACATTGCCCACGTTATGCAGCACATTGGTCGCGATTTCCGCCATGCCGGCCCGACGCGCCGTGGTCACCAATTCAGCCTGCGCCTCGCGCAACTCATCGTTGACCCTTGCCAGTTGCTGGGGGCTGGGAATCTTCAGTGCCGCAGGCACCAGCCGGACCAGCAGGACGGCGGTAATCACCGAGGCAATCGCAGTGATCACCTTAACCAGCGCCGACAGCCAGTAGTAAGGTTGCCAGATGGTCAGGATCTCCATGACATGGCTGGTCCCACAGGCCAGGATAAAGACGCCGAAGGCCGCCAGCATCCAGTCGAACGGGACATCCTTGCGTTTGTGGATGAAGTACAGAAGCGTGAAGGGAATGGTGACGTAGGACAGGGTGATCAAGCCATCGGCGATGACATTGGTCCACAGCAAATCCGGCCGCCACATATAGCAATGTCCGTGGGGCATGAAGCGCTTGTCGGTTAACAGAGCCAGCAGATCGTTCATGGCCACTTCCTCCCTGTGCCGTCGATACCGCCCGAGTGCCGACCGGGCAAATCGGAGTCTAGGCCGGTCCCTGGCATTTCGCTTGGACGGGTGAAGGCAGGCATCCGCTGAACCTGTATTGCGCTTGGCACTCTCGGGCGTCGCTGGCTGTCGAAACATCCTGCCAAATTTTCTCCCCTCAATTACCACGCCCAGATTCCGCCTCACGACTAATCTTCAAAAGCCGCAGGACGCGGTGCCCTATCCACTCAAGGAACGATTCATGTCGCTCGCCATTGTCCACAGCCGCGCCCAGGTGGGGGTGGAGGCTCCCGCCGTTTCCGTCGAAGTCCACCTGGCCAACGGTTTGCCATCGCTGACGATGGTCGGCCTGCCGGAGGCCGCAGTGAAGGAAAGCAAGGACCGGGTGCGCAGCGCGATCATCAATTCGGGCCTGAGCTTCCCGGCACGACGCATCACCCTGAACCTGGCACCGGCGGATCTGCCCAAGGACGGCGGGCGATTCGACCTGGCGATTGCCCTGGGCATCCTGTCGGCCAGCGTGCAGGTGCCAACCCTGACGCTGGACGATGTCGAGTGTCTCGGCGAACTGGCCTTGTCCGGCGCGGTGCGCCCGGTGCGCGGGGTACTGCCAGCGGCGTTGGCGGCACGCAAGGCCGGACGCATGCTGGTGGTGCCACGGGCGAATGCCGAGGAGGCCTGCCTCGCGTCGGGCCTGAAGGTGATCGCCGTGGATCATCTGCTCGAAGCCGTGGCGCATTTCAACGGCCATACGCCGGTCGAGCCGTTTGTTTCCAACGGGCTGCTTTCAGCCAGCAAACCCTACCCGGACTTGAATGAGGTGCAAGGCCAGGCCGGGGCCAAGCGCGCCCTGCTGATTGCCGCCGCGGGCGCACATAACCTGTTGTTCAGCGGACCGCCGGGCACCGGTAAGACCTTGCTGGCGAGCCGTCTGCCGGGGCTTTTGCCGCCCTTGGCCGAGAGCGAGGCCCTTGAAGTGGCGGCGATTCAATCGGTGGCCAGTTGCGTGCCGCTGAGCCATTGGCCGCAGCGGCCGTTTCGCCAACCCCATCACTCGGCTTCCGGCCCGGCGCTGGTGGGCGGCGGGTCGAAGCCGCAACCTGGGGAAATCACCCTCGCCCATCATGGCGTGCTGTTTCTCGATGAATTGCCGGAGTTCGACCGCAAGGTCCTGGAAGTCTTGAGAGAACCATTGGAGTCAGGGCACATCGTGGTGTCCCGCGCCCGTGATCGGGTGCGCTTCCCGGCACGCTTCCAACTGGTCGCGGCGATGAATCCCTGCCCCTGTGGATATCTCGGCGAACCCAGCGGTCGCTGTTCGTGCACGCCGGACATGGTGCAACGCTACCGCAACAAGTTGTCCGGCCCTTTGCTGGACCGCATAGACCTGCACCTGACCGTGGCCCGGGAAGCCACCGCGCTCACTCCCAAGAGCGCAACGGGTGAGGACACCGCCACCATTGCCGCACAAGTGGCCGAGGCCCGCGAACGTCAACAGCGACGCCAGGGCTGCGCCAATGCCTTCCTCGATCTGCCGGGCCTGCGTCGACACTGCAAGTTATCCACAACCGACGAAACCTGGCTGGAAACCGCCTGCGAACGACTGACCTTGTCGCTGCGTGCCGCCCACCGCCTGCTCAAGGTCGCCCGGACGTTGGCGGACCTGGAACAAGCGGCAGACATCCGCCGCGAGCATCTGGCCGAAGCGTTGCAGTATCGGCCCGCTACGCCCTGAACCGCATCACGGCTTGGTCAGGTCCACCAGCGGCGCGTTGCGCACTTCGGTTTTCTGGCCGTTCTGGATGGCCTCGATGCGTGCAAGTGCCTTGTCCACTGCACCCTTGTCCGCCAACAGGCTGTAGTGGATCTTGAACTGCTTGTGTTCTTTCGGGCCGATGCTAGGGACCAGGCCCAGCGGCCGCTGATACCGGCGGTTATAGGAGAAGCTGGTGCCTGGCTCCAATCCGGTGACGTAACCCTGGCCCTGGGTATCGGTGTTTTTCCACAGGGAAAATACCGGCAGCGTGCTGGTGTTGAAGCCCACCGACACGCCGAGGCTGCCAGCCTTGTTGTGCAACACGGTCAGCGTGTCACCCTTGGCGTCGGCATACGGCACGACGTTGTAGACCGTTTCGTCGTAATCCTTGGTGGGGGCACGGTAGGTTTGCCAATCTGCCAGATCGCCCTTGGCCTTGTCGTTGAACGGCGAGACCTGCTTGACCGGGGCGGCGAAACGCGCGCCCTGCTCCAGGAACGGCGTGCTGAAATTGCTGTGGTAGAGGGCTTGGTATTCCTTCGGGTAATCGCCGTTGTTGGTCAGCGTATCGTTGAGGGCGAACGTCACGCTGCCGGGTTCGGTGACCAGTTCGGTCTGCACCGAGAAATCGACCTTCTTGAACGCCTGCTCCTTCAGCTCGCCCCGCAGGGTGATGGCATAGGGCGGCTTTTCATCGATATGCAGGGTGACCTTGTTGGCCGGAATATTGGCCGCACGACCGTGCAGGGTCAGCAGCTCGCCGTTATCCATGCCGGGGTGGCCAACCCATTCGTAGCCACAACGCGTTACCAGTTCGTTGAAGCCTTCGAGCCAGCCCAGGCCTGCGCGGCCGTTGAGTTCGATGAAGGCCGGGTTGACCACTTCCTTGACCGGCGAATCCCAGCCCATGCGCACGCTGCCGACTGAGGCCTGCAACACATTCATGCCGCGGGTCGGGACCACCGAAAGCTTGAGAGTGCCATTGTCGATGTCGACGATGCTGACACCCTCCTGCCGGCCGCCATGCAGGGTGCGCATCGTCACGGAGAACGGTTTGTCGGTCTTCACGCCCAACTGCTGGCTGGTGACTTGCCATGGTTGCGCGGCCTTGTCGGTGTCGAGCAGGACGTAATCCCAGGCCATGGCATGGGAGGCAGCGCCCAGGGCGCCGAGGGTCACGAGAAGTTTGAACGCAGTCATGGTCATGGCCTTTTCTTGGAGTTGTGCGGATTTTATAGACTTGAAGAAACGTTTCAGCAAGCTTATAAACGGCAAATTCCGGAAAATCCAATTCAATGATGTTGGAGGGGCTGAGGCCATCGCGAGCAGGCTCGCTCCCACGATGATCCGGGTGACCCGAGATACAGGCTCACCACACTCCCCTGTGGGAGCGAGCCTGCTCGCGATAGCGGTGGGACAGAAAAGGAGATGTCGGCTGTACAGGCTCACCCCCACTGATGCGGGATGAACCTATATGCAAATGCGACAACCGACTCAGCGGAACCGATCAACCTCTTGGCGCAGGTCCTGGGCCAGTTTTTCCAGTTCCTTGGCGGTGAGCGCCAGGTCCGAAACTACCTGGCGCTGTTCGCTGTTGGCCATGGCGATGCTTTGCAGGTTGCTGCTGAGTAGGGTCGCGGTGCTGCTTTGTTCCTGGGTAGCGGTGGTGATCGCAGCGAATTGCTGGCCGGCCGAGCGGCTCTGCTCGTCGATGCGCGCCAGGGCCGAGGCGACGTTGGCGTTGCGCGACAGGCCTTCCTGCATCAGCAAGTTGCCTTGCTCCATGGTGCTGATGGCATTGCCGGTTTCCTGCTGGATGCTGTTGATCATCCCGGAAATCTCGTCCGTGGCCTGACGAGTACGGGAGGCCAGGCTGCGCACTTCATCCGCAACGACGGCAAACCCACGACCCTGCTCACCGGCGCGGGCGGCTTCGATGGCCGCGTTCAACGCCAGCAGGTTGGTTTGTTCGGCGATGGAGGTGATGACGCCAACGATGCCGCCGATTTCCTGGGAGCGCTGGCCCAGGGTATTGATGACCGTGGCGGTGCTGTTCAACGCGCCGGCAATCTGCTCCAGAGACGAGGACGCTTCGTCCATCGAGGTTCGGCCGATCCGGGTCTGCTGGGCGTTTTCCTGGGCCAGGCGCTCGGTGTTGCCCATGTTGTCGGCAATGTTCAGCGAAGTCGCGCTGAACTCTTCCACCGCGCCGGCCATGCTGGTGATTTCGCCCGACTGCTGCTCCATCCCCTCATACGCACCGCTGGACAACCCGGCCAGGGCCTGGGCACGGCTGTTGACCTCCTGGGAGGCCTTGCGGATGTGCTCGACCATGGTCGACAGTGCCTGGCTCATCTGGTTGAAGGCGCGGGACAATTGACCGATTTCGTCATGGCTCGACACGTTCAGGCGCACGCTCAAGTCGCCGGCGCCCAGGGCTTCGGCCTGACGCACCAGATCGCCCAGCGGGGCGAGTTTGCTGCGCAGTAACCACATGGCCGCGCCGACTGCCAACAGCATCGCCAGCAGGCTGCCGATTGCCAGCTGAATACCGACGCTCCAGGTCACTTCGCGGATCTCGGCCTTGGGCATGCTCGCCACTACCGCCCATGGACCGCCCTCGAACGGTACCGCGACGCTGTAGAAGTCCTCGGCGGTGTCGCTCCAGAACGCGCCCTTGCCGGGGGTTTTCACCAGGCCAACGACGGTCGTGACGGCGGAATCAAGCGCCTGGACGCCAGCCGGCGGCACCAGCCATTTGTTTTGCTCATCCAGCAGCGCCAGCGAACCGGTCTTGCCGATACGGAAGCGCTTGAGGTTTTCGAACTGCGCGTTTTGGGCGTCGGTGTAGTCGAACCCCACATACAGCGCGGCGATGATCTTGCCACTGCTGTCGGTCACCGGGCTGTACTGCGTCATGTAGTAACGGCCGAACAGCAGGACACGGCCAATGTAGCTTTGCCCACTGGTCAAACGAGCATAGGCCGGGCTGGCGTGGTCGAGCACGGTACCAATGGCTCGCGAACCGTCCTGCTTGGCCACCGAGGTGCTGACCCGAATGAAATCATCACCGCTGCGCACGAAGATCGTGGCGGTACCCGCCGTCATCTGCTTGAACTCGTCAACTTCCTTGAAGTTGTTGTTCAGCATTTCGCCGGCCAGGTTCAGGCCAGGAGTCTGTACGCCTGCCACCGTCACCGGCTGGTCCGGATGCACACTCAGGCCCGCACTGAAACGTTTTTCGAACAGGCCGGCCAAACGCTGGGTGCTCTCGCGCAAGGTGCCATGAAAAGTATTGAGCTGGTCGGCCATCAGACGCGCTTCGCTGGCCAGGTGCTCCTCACGGGTGGCGAGGTTGGCGGCGTCCAGCGAACGCAAGGCGAAGACGGTACTGCCGGAAATCACGACCGCCAGTATCACGGCGAGGGCGAGGCCCAGCTGTGAGGCGATCCGGGCACGAGGTTGAGACATGACGGCTCCTGGCCGAGACACCGGATCATCCTTGATCACGTCGCACGCTCGGCATTCTATTCAAGGTAATGTGTGTGTTTGCCCTTTCTGAACGAGGGTTCCATGTTCACGGATTCGGCAGCCAAGCCAAATACTTGAGCGGTTTGGGAGGAATAATACCAAGTGGCTATCACGGGCACTGCATCGATTCAGCCAAGCCGTTGCACGGTTGGCAACTGCATGGCCTTGACCTCGCCCTGAAGAAAGTCACTGAGCCGGCGCAGACGCTCGCCGCCCGGACGGGTCTTCGGCCAGACCAGGTAATAATGCTCGCCGCTGGCCACCGCCGTCGGCCACGGCAAGCTCAGGCGTCCCTGGGCCACATCCTCGGCCACCATCAGCAAATCACCCATCGAAACGCCATAGCCGCGGGCTGCCGCGATCATCCCCAGCTCCAGCGTATCGAACACCTGCCCGCCCTTGAGCGAGACCTGGTCAGACAAGCCCATGCGCTCCAGCCAACTGCGCCAGTCCCGGCGGTCCGGGGTCGGGTGCAGCAGCTCGGCGCTGGCCAGCCGCTCCACGGTCCAGGGCCGGTCGTTCAGCAGGTTCGGCGCACCTACTGGAATCAGCTCCTCCGGAAACAGAAAACTGGCTTCCCAGTCCGCTGGGAAATGCCCGTTGCCCAGCAACACGGCGCAATCGAAGGGTTCGGTATTGAAATCCACTGAATCGACGTCCATCCAGGCGCTGGTCAGTTGCACTTCGTTGCCAGGTTGCAGATGGCGGAAACGACTCAGCCGCGCCAGCAACCAACGCATGGTCAGGGTCGAGGGGGCTTTCATGCGCAGGATGCCGTCTTCGCCATGCAAAGTATGACAGGCGCGCTCCAGGGCCATGAAACCGTCGCGCACACCCGGCAGTAACAGGCGCGCCGCCTCGGTCAGTTGCAGATTGCGCCCGCTGCGAAAAAACAAGCGGCAGGCGAAATGTTCTTCAAGCGTACGAATATGCCGGCTCACCGCACTCTGGGTAATCGACAATTCTTCCGCCGCCCGGGTGAACGAGCTGTACCGCGCCGCCGCTTCGAAGGCCCGCAGCGCATAAAGAGGAGGTAAACGACGAGACATCGGGAAAGCTCCTATAGCACCTGACGAACCCTACCAGAACTTCGACAGCATGAGTTTTAATCATGCCAGCGATCTTTTTTATCCTTTTGTGCAATCCGTCGGGAGCGCCGAGAATCGATGCTTTACTGCCTCGTATAAACATGGAGTGTGATGATCATGCGGCATCCGGCGCGTACCGAACTCTGGGCCATCCTGCGGCTGGCGGGGCCGCTGATCGCCTCGCAGTTGGCGCACATGCTCATGGTGCTCACGGACACCGTCATGATGGCGCGCCTGAGCCCCGAAGCCCTCGCTGGCGGTGGACTCGGCGCGGCCTCTTATTCGTTCGTGTCGATTTTCTGCATCGGCGTAATCGCCGCAGTGGGAACACTGGTGGCGATCCGTCAGGGTGCCGGCGATGTCGAAGGCGCGACCCGCCTGACCCAGGCCGGGCTCTGGCTGGCGTGGCTGATGGCGCTGGTAGCCGGGCTATTGTTGTGGAACCTCAAGCCTGTGCTGCTGCTGTTCGGCCAGACCGAAACCAACGTGCTGTCCGCCGGGCAGTTCCTGCTGGCGTTGCCCTTCGCCCTGCCCGGCTACCTGAGCTTCATGGCCTTGCGCGGCTTCACCAGTGCCATCGGGCGGGCCACGCCGGTCATGGTGATCAGCCTCGGCGGTACCGTGGCCAACTTCTTGCTCAACTACGCACTCATCACCGGCATGTTCGGCTTGCCCAGGCTCGGCTTGATGGGCATCGGTCTGGTCACGGCCATCGTCGCCAACTGCATGGCCCTGGCACTGGCCTGGCATATCCATCGACACCCGGCCTACCGGGCCTATCCGTTGCTTGCAGGGTTGTCGCGGCCCAATCGCCAGTACCTCAAGGAGCTCTGGCGCCTGGGCCTGCCGATTGGCGGCACGTACGCGGTTGAAGTCGGGCTGTTCGCGTTCGCCGCGTTGTGCATGGGCACCATGGGCAGCACGCCGTTGGCCGCGCATCAGATCGCCCTGCAGATCGTCTCGGTGGCATTCATGGTCCCGGCGGGCATGTCCTACGCGATCACCATGCGCATCGGCCAGCACTACGGGGCCGGGCAGTTGCTGATGGCACGCCTGGCCGGGCGGGTCGGGATCGGCTTTGGCGCGGCGGCGATGCTGGGGTTTGCCATGGTGTTCTGGCTGCTGCCGAACCAGCTGGTCGGTCTGTTCCTGGACCACAACGACCCGGCCTTCCGGGAAGTGATCAACCTGGCAGTGAGCCTGCTGGCCGTGGCGGCGTGGTTCGAACTGTTCGACGGTACGCAAACCATCGCCATGGGTTGTATCCGCGGACTCAAGGATGCCAAGACCACGTTCCTGGTCGGCCTGGGCTGCTACTGGCTGATTGGCGCGCCGTCGGCCTGGTGGATGGCATTTCACCTTGGCTGGGGGCCTACCGGCGTCTGGTGGGGCCTGGCCCTGGGTCTGGCCTGCGCCGCCGTGAGCCTGACGCTGGCGTTTGAAGGGAAGATGAAGCGGATGATCCGGCGTGAGTCTGGAGAGCCACAGGGATTCGGGATCATTCAAGCCGATTGAGCTCTCCTGTGGGAGCGAGCCTGCTCGCGATAGCGGTGTGACTGCTACATCAATGGGACTGGCAGGCCGTCATCGCGAGCAGGCTCGCTCCCACAGGGGATTGGGTCTGCCCGCAGGATTGGGTATCAGACTACCCCTTCCTGGGTCGCCTGATCACCATCCCCCATCAGGTACTCAACCAATTCAGGCAACGGCAACGGCTTGCTGATCAGGAAGCCCTGCACCTGGTCGCACCCGAATCCACGGAGCAACTCCAACTGCTCCGGGGTCTCCACGCCTTCGGCCACCACTTCCAGATTGAGGTTGTGTGCCAGGTTGATCATGGCGTGCACCAGCTTGCGGTTTTCTTCCCGTTGCTCCATGCCGCCGACGAAACTCTTGTCGATCTTGAGCAAGGCAATCGGCAAGCTGTTGAGGTGCACGAACGAGGAGAAACCGGTGCCGAAGTCGTCCAGCGAAAAACGCACCCCGAGCCGACCCAGGGCATCCATGGTCTGCTTGACCAGTTCACTGCGCCGCATGACGGCGGTTTCGGTGAGTTCGAACTCCAGCCATTGCGCCTCGACACCCCGTTCGGCAATCAACCGGCTCAGGGTCGGCAGCAGCTGGCTGTCCTGGAACTGGCGAAACGACAAGTTCACCGCCATATGCAACGGCGCCAACCCGCGCTCGCGCAGGGCCTGCATGTCCCGCAGGGCCCTGGATATCACCCAGTAGCCCAGCGGCACGATCAGGCCACTCTGCTCGGCCAGTGGCACGAACTCGCTGGGCGGCAGCAGGCCACGCTCGCCGTGGCGCCAGCGCACCAGTGCTTCGAGGCCGACAATATGACTGCCTTCGAGACTCAGCCGAGGCTGGTAATGCAATTCCAATTCATCGCGGCGCAAGGCCCGGCGCAGCTCGGTTTCAAGATCAGCGAGGCTACGGGCATTGCGGTTGATGCGCTCGTTGAAGATATGAAAGGTGCAGCCCTGGGTGCTCTTGGCCTGCTGCATGGCGATGTGTGCGTGCCACATCAGCGGATCGGGGCCGGCCTGGGCGCGGGCATGGGCCACACCCAGGCTGCAACCGATCAGCAGGCTCTCACCGTCGATCCAGTAGGGTTCGGCCATGGCCTCGGTAATCCGCTCGGCCATCCATTCGGCGCGCTGCGGTGCGCGACGCGTGTCGATCAGCAGGGCGAATTCATCACTGCCCAGGCGCGCCAATTGATCGCCTGCTTCGAGCGAGCCCTTGAGCCGGGACACCACCTGCAGGATCAGCCGGTCGCCGGCCTGATGACCCAAGGCATCGTTGGCATGGCGAAAATTATCCAGGTCCAGGTGACCCAGGGCCAGGCCGCGGCCATCGTTCTCGGCCAGGCGCGCCGCCAGCAGCGTCTGGAAGCCCTGGCGGTTGGCGATACCGGTCAGCGGGTCCTGCTCGGCGAGGCGCTGCAAGGTATGCTCCAGCACACCGCGCTCGCGCACATGTCGCAGGCAGCGACGCAGAGTCGCGCTGTCAAGTACATCGCGCACCAGCCAGTCGCTGACGCCGTCAGGAGCAATCGCCGGCTCGTGCTCCAGCAAGAGGACCGTCGGCAGGCGGCAACGGCCCGGCGCAGGCTGCAACGGAGCGATGGTCAGCAATATCGCGTTGCGGTTGTCTTCGAACAGGCTGCTGACCGAATCCCAGGTCGGAGCGCTGATCAACACGAACGATGGCCCCAGGGGCGCCAGGCACTCGCGCAGGACCGTTGCCCATTCAGGCGTTTCGGCCAATAACAGCAAACGCAAGGGTTCGACAGGCGTTGACAAGCTGACTCCCTAGACTCTGCAAGGTGGTTGGCGCGGGGCATTATGACTTGCCGAGGGGCAATGACCAATGCCAACAGTTCTCAAATACGCCGGTTCAAGGCTTTTTTACACACTTGAAGTCGTACGTTAGACGCAAATTCGCCCCATATCCTGCGTGAAAGTCGCAAAAGCGGCAAATGACAATGCTGTGGACGTCACAAGTCGGATAGCGCAGCACAACGCCGCAAGCCTGTTAAAATGCCGGCCCATTTTGCAAACGACTCCCTGAACTCGTCATGTCCCGACTCAATCCCCGGCAGCAAGAAGCCGTGAACTATGTCGGCGGCCCTCTTTTGGTGCTCGCCGGTGCAGGCTCCGGCAAGACCAGCGTGATCACTCGCAAGATCGCGCACCTGATCCAGAATTGCGGGATCCGCGCCCAGTACATCGTCGCCATGACCTTCACCAACAAGGCCGCCCGTGAAATGAAGGAGCGGGTCGGTGGCCTGCTGCGCGCCGGCGAAGGCCGTGGCCTGACGGTCTGCACCTTCCATAACCTGGGCCTGAATATCATCCGCAAGGAACACGCGCGACTGGGCTACAAGCCGGGCTTCTCGATCTTCGACGAGACCGACGTCAAGGCCCTGATGACCGACATCATGCAGAAGGAATACGCCGGCGACGACGGCGTGGACGAAATCAAGAACATGATCGGCGCCTGGAAAAACGACCTGGTGCTGCCACCCGAGGCCCTGGAAAACGCGCGCAATCCCAAGGAACAGACCGCCGCCATCGTCTACGCCCATTACCAGCGCACGCTCAAGGCGTTCAACGCGGTGGACTTCGACGACCTGATCCTGTTGCCGGTCAAGCTGTTCCAGGACCACGCCGACATTCTCGAAAAATGGCAGAACAAGGTCCGCTACCTGCTGGTGGACGAATACCAGGACACCAACGCCAGCCAGTATCTGCTGGTGAAGCTTCTGATCGGCAAGCGCAACCAGTTCACCGTGGTGGGCGACGACGACCAGTCGATCTACGCCTGGCGCGGCGCGCGGCCGGAAAACCTGATGCTGCTCAAGGAAGACTATCCGTCGCTCAAAGTGGTGATGCTGGAGCAGAACTACCGCTCCACCAGCCGCATCCTGCGCTGCGCCAACGTGCTGATTTCCAACAACCCCCACGAGTTCGAAAAGCAACTGTGGAGCGAGATGGGCCACGGCGACGAAATCCGCGTGATCCGCTGCCGCAACGAAGACGCCGAGGCCGAGCGCGTGGCCATGGAAATCCTCAGCCTACACCTGCGCACCGATCGGCCTTACAGCGACTTTGCGATCCTCTATCGCGGCAACTACCAGGCCAAGCTGATCGAGCTGAAGCTGCAGCATCACCAGGTCCCGTATCGGCTGTCGGGGGGCAACAGCTTTTTCGGGCGCCAGGAAGTGAAGGACCTGATGGCCTACTTCCGCCTGATCGTGAACCCGGACGACGACAACGCCTTCCTGCGGGTGATCAACGTCCCACGCCGGGAAATCGGTTCGACCACCCTGGAAAAACTCGGCAACTACGCCACCGAACGCAAGATCTCGATGTACGCCGCCACCGATGAGATCGGCTTGGGCGAACACCTGGACAGCCGCTTCACCGACCGCCTGGCGCGCTTCAAGCGCTTCATGGACAAAGTCCGCGAACAGTGCGCCGGCGAAGACCCGATCTCGGCGCTGCGCAGCATGGTCATGGACATCGACTACGAGAACTGGCTGCGCACTAACAGCTCCAGTGACAAGGCTGCCGATTACCGGATGAGCAACGTCTGGTTTCTGATCGAGGCGTTGAAAAACACCCTGGAAAAAGACGAAGACGGCGACATGACGGTCGAGGACGCCATCGGCAAGCTCGTGTTGCGGGACATGCTCGAACGCCAGCAGGAAGAGGAAGAAGGTGCTGAAGGCGTGCAGATGATGACGCTGCACGCTTCCAAAGGCCTGGAGTTTCCCTACGTGTTCATCATGGGCATGGAAGAGGAAATCCTGCCGCACCGTTCCAGCATCGAGGCCGACACCATCGAAGAAGAACGGCGCCTGGCCTACGTGGGCATCACCCGCGCTCGGCAGACGCTGGCCTTCACCTTCGCCGCCAAGCGCAAGCAGTACGGTGAAGTCATCGACTGCGCCCCGAGCCGCTTCCTCGACGAACTGCCGCCGGACGACCTGGCCTGGGAAGGCAACGACGACACCCCGACCGAAGTGAAGGCCGTACGCGGCAACAATGCGCTGGCGGACATACGAGCGATGCTCAAGCGTTAGAATCGACTACTTTTTACTGACCCCAGGCGCCAGTGGCGCCATCAGAGGAGGCTTCATGGAAGCCCTGCAGCAGAAAATCCGCGAACTCGGCATCGTGCTTTCCGATCAGGTCTTGAAAGTCGACGCGTTCCTGAACCATCAGATCGACCCGCAACTGATGAAGCTGATCGGCGACGAATTCGCCGCGCTGTTCAAGGACTCGGGCATCACCAAGATCGTCACCATCGAAGCCTCGGGCATCGCCCCGGCGATCATGACGGGGCTGAACCTGGGCGTGCCGGTGATCTTCGCCCGCAAGCAGCAGTCCCTGACCCTGACCGAGAACCTGCTGTCGGCCACTGTGTATTCCTTCACCAAGAAGACCGAAAGCACCGTCGCCATCAGCCCGCGCCACCTGACCAGCAGCGACCGGGTGTTGATCATCGATGACTTCCTGGCGAACGGCAAAGCGTCCCAGGCGTTGATTTCCATCATCAAGCAGGCCGGCGCCACCGTGGCCGGACTGGGGATCGTGATCGAGAAGTCCTTCCAGGGTGGTCGCGCGGAACTGGATGCCCAGGGTTATCGCGTCGAGTCCCTGGCGCGGGTGAAGTCGTTGGCGGGTGGGGTGGTGACCTTCATAGACTGACCGCACTCCACATAACCCTGTGGGAGCGAGCCTGCTCGCGATAGCGGTGGATCAGCCAATGTCTATTTGACTGACACACCGCTATCGCGAGCAGGATCGCTCCCACAAGGGGTCCCGGATCAGTCCTTATTGCGCAGTAGCCTTCAACCCCGCCAGTAACAACCGCTGGGCCAGCTCGTCCTTCAGCCCCTCCGGGATCGCCAGTTGCATCCGCTCCAGATGTGCGGGGTACGCAGCAGCCTCCGGCGCATCCAGCGCAGCCTTGCCCAGTTCGAGCATTTCAGTGAGCTTGAATTTGCTCTTGAGCCAGTTCAGCGCCCGCAAAAGATCGCGCTCTACCGCGTCGAAATCGCAACCCAGCGGATACTCCGGAAACAGGTTCGGATGCCGGGCCTGGATCGCCTGCAAACGTTGCGGGGTGTTGTCGGCGAAGCGCGGGTCGAGACGGAAATCCTTCGGCAGTTTGCCGGCATTCTGGGCCCGTTCGATCAGCCCTGGCTGGAAGCGTGAATCACTGATATTCAGCAACGCCTCGATGACTGCGGCATCGGTCTTGCCGCGCAGGTCGGCGATGCCGTACTCGGTCACCACGATGTCCCGCAGATGCCGCGGGATCGTACAGTGGCCGTACTCCCAGACAATGTTCGAGCTGATCTCGCCACCGGCTTCGCGCCAACTGCGCAGCAGCAGAATCGATCGACCGCCCTCCAGCGCATGGCCCTGGGCAACGAAGTTGTATTGCCCGCCCACGCCGCTGAGGACCCGCCCGTCTTCCAACTGATCCGCCACCCCGGCGCCCAACAGGGTCATGGTGAAGACCGTATTGATGAAGCGGGCATCGACGCGTTGCAGGCGCTTGAGCTGTTCCTGACCGTACAGTTCGTTGATGTAGCTGATGCGGGTCATGTTGAATTCGAGGCGTCGGCTCTGGGGCAATTCGCGCAGGCGCTCGTAGAAACTGCGCGGGCCCAGGAAGAACCCACCGTGGATGCAGATGCCGTCGGGCTGCGCCGCCTCATCGAGGGTGCCGGCGTTGGCCTGCTCCTGGGTCGGCACGTCGGGGTAGACCTTGCGGCGGATGATCCCGGCCTCGGCCAGCACCAGCAGACCGTTGACGAACATTTCACTGCATCCGTACAGGCCTTTGGCAAACGGCTCGACCCCGCCTTCGCGTTCGATCAACCGCGCCCACTGGCTCAGGTTCAAGTCAGCCAGCAAGGCCCGGTAACCCGAGTTGTCGGCCTGGCGCGCCAGCAGCGCCGCCGTCAAGGCATCGCCCATGGAACCGATGCCGATCTGCAACGTACCGCCGTCGCGCACCAGGGCACTGGCGTGCAGGCCGATGAAATGATCTTGGAAGCCCACCGGCATGTTCGGCGTGGAAAACAAGGTGTGGCTGTCTTTCTCATCGATCAACAGGTCGAAATCATCGATGCCGACTTCCGCGTCCCCGGGCATGTAGGGCAGGTCGCTGTGCACTTGGCCGACCATGAGAATGGTTTCTCCGGCCGCCCGCCGCTTGGCGATCATCGGCAGCAGATCCAGGGTGATGTCCGGGTTGCAGCTCAGACTCAGGCGATCCGGGTGCTGCGGGTCGCTCGCGAGCAGTTGCGCCACCAGGTTCAAACCGGCGGCATTGATGTCCCGGGCCGCGTGGCTGTAGTTGCTGCTGACATAGTCCTGCTGGGCTGTCGTGCTGTGCAGCAGGCTGCCGGGCTGCATGAAGAACTGCTCAACGCGAATGTTGGCCGGCAGGCTGTCACGGTGCAGATCGCCGAGGTAGTCCAGTTCAGGGTAATCGCCGAAGACCCGCTCGATGAACGGCTCGATGAAGCGCTTCTGCAAGCCATCGCCGAGGTTCGGCCGGCCCAGGCTTAGGGCGGTATAGATGGTCAGTTGCCGCTCGGGCAGCTGTGCGATGCGCCGGTACAGGGCGTTGGCGAACAGGTTCGGTTTGCCCAGCCCCAACGGCATGCCGAGGTGGATATGCGCGGGCAGGCGCTCCAGCACCTCGTCCACCGCCTGTTCGATTGAGCACAACTGCACCATCCGACCCTCCTGGACATTCCATGAATGTGGGTTGGACCGAGCTTGCCGGGTCTTGGTTGCGATGAACAGCCCAGAAAAATATCGGGCACAAAAAAGCCGCTCGCAAGCGGCTTTTTTCGCGCTGGACGCCGGAAGATTACAGCCCGGACATCTCTTTGATGGCGCCTTTGAGCTCGTCATCCGAGCAGTCGGCGCAGGTGCCTTTAGGCGGCATGGCGTTGATGCCGGTGATGGCCTTGGCCAGGATGCCGTCGAGGCCGCCCTGGTGGTCGGCGCGCTCTTTCCACGCGGCCTTGTCACCAATCTTAGGTGCGCCCAGCAGGCCGGTGCCGTGGCAAGCGTTGCAATGTTTGGCAATGACATCTTTCGGTGCCTTCGCACCGCCAGCGCCGCCAGCCGCAGTAGCCACTTCCATGCCCTTGCATTCCTGGCCCTGAACACAAACCTGGCCGACAGGTTCAAGACGTTTGGCGATTTCATCGGTGGGCGCCGCTTGAGCGCTCGCAGCCCAAAGGGCCAATACGGTTGCTGGTGCAGCCAGCATTTTCATAATTAGGTTCACGCGTACACCCTCAATGGTGGCTAGTCACGCCTGCGGCCACGGTTTGCAGGCGGGCGCAAGTATAGCGGTAAGCCTGTCACACTGAAACAACCCTAAAGTCGCAAGGGTCTTATCGGTCGCGACCCACTTACCCCCAGGCGCCTTGCCATCCGGGCTCGGCGCCATGTTTCTTAGAAATTGGCCGGCGTGGCTGCGCTGATCAGTCGCGCCGGCACATCGAACGGATTGCGGAAACGGTGAGGCTTGGTGCTTTCGAAATAGTAGCTGTCGCCCGCTTCGAGCACGAAGGTCTCGCTGCCCACCACCAATTCCAACCGCCCTTCCACCACAATCCCGGTCTCCTCGCCTTCATGGGTGAGCATCTCGTCACCGGTGTCGGCGCCAGGCGGATAGATTTCATTGAGGAAGGCAATCGCCCGGCTTGGATGCGCCCTGCCCACCAGCTTCATGGTCACGGCGCCGTCGGAGATGTCGATCAGTTCATTGGCTTTGTAGACAATCTGAGTCGGTTTCTCCTGGAGGATTTCTTCGGAGAAAAACTCGACCATGGACATGGGAATCCCACCCAGGACCTTGCGCAGCGAGCTGATCGAGGGGCTGACGCTGTTCTTTTCGATCATCGAAATGGTGCTGTTGGTGACGCCCGCGCGTTTGGCGAGTTCACGCTGGGAAAGGCCTTTGAGTTTACGAATGGCTTGCAGTCGTTCACCGACGTCCAATGCTGGAGCCTCCAGGGGAATCAGGTTGTGAGGAAAGTGAGCGTTATCATGGCGACAGCGTTCAGTATTTACAACACTTTGACCCGAATCCTGCGCGGTGAAGCGACTTTCGGTCAGGCGCGTCCTGTGTCAGCTCCCGGAATAGAGCCGTGGCACCCGCCGCAGGTTGCAGAAAATCTGGTAGGGAATCGTATCGGCGGCCTTGGCGACGTCACTGGCGAGCACGTTCTTGCCCCATAGCTCCACGGTCGAACCGAGCCCGGCCTGGGGGATGTGGGTCAGGTCGACGCACAGCATGTCCATCGACACCCGCCCGACCAGTTGGCTGCGCTGCCCGTCCACCAGCACCGGGGTACCGGTGGGAGCCTGGCGCGGATAGCCGTCGGCATATCCCATCGCGACCACCCCGACCCGGGTCGGTCCGGTGGTGACGAAACGTGCGCCGTAACCCACCGGCTCGCCGGCGGGCAATTCGCGCACGCTGATGATTCTGGACTCCAGGGTCATCACCGGTTGCAGGCGCGAGGCAACGGCATTGGGTTCATCGAACGGCGTGGCGCCATACAGCATGATGCCCGGGCGCACCCAGTCGCTCGGAATCTGCGGCCAGCCCAACACCGCGGGCGAGTTGCGCAGGCTGATCTGCGCCGCCAGCCCCTGACGGGCCGCCTCGAATACCGCCAACTGTTGGGTGCTGCTCGGATCATGCAGCTCATCGGCACGGGCGAAGTGGCTCATCAGGACGATTTTCGCCACGTTGCCGCTGGCGAGCAGGCGACGGTAGGCCGCCTGGTAGTCCGCCGGGTGCAGACCGACCCGATGCATGCCGGAATCGAGCTTGAGCCAGACCGTGATCGGCTTGCTCAGGTTTGCCCGTTCGACCGCTTCGAGCTGCCACAGCGAATGCACCACGCACCAGAAATCGTGCTCGAGGATCAAGGGCAGCTCATCGGCCTCGAAGAACCCTTCGAGAAGCAGGACCGGCCCGCGAATCCCGGCGGCCCGCAGTTCCAGGGCCTCCTCGATGCAGGCCACGGCGTACCCGTCCGCCAGATCTTGCAGCGCCTCGGCGCAGCGCACCGCACCGTGCCCATAGGCATCAGCCTTGATCACCGCCAGGGCCTTGGCCCCGGTGACCTCGCGGGCCAGTTGGTAGTTGTGACGCAAGGCTTGAAGATCGATCAGGGCACGGGCAGGACGCATGGCGGCAGGCTTCTAGGCGGTCATGAATAAAAAACCGGCGCTGGCTGACAGTGCGAACCACCAACAGCGCCGGGAGAGGGATCTTGCTGAGGACTAAGGCAGCGCCGCGACGACAGACAGCTCCACCAGAATCTGCGGCTCACACAGCTTGGCTTCCACCGTGGCGCGGGCCGGGGCGACGCCTTTGGGCAGCCACTGGTCCCACACCGCATTCATGCCGGCAAAATGTGCCTCGATGTCCTTCAGATAAATGGTGACCGACAACAGACGCGTCTTGTCGGTCCCGGCCAGGTCGAGCAAACGCTCGATGTTGGCAAGGGTTTCGCGGGTCTGCTGCTCGATCCCGGCTGTCATGTCGTCGCCGACCTGCCCCGCCAGATAAACGGTGCCGTTGTGCACGACGATCTGGCTCATGCGCTCATTGGTGAGCTGGCGCTGGACTGACATGTTTCGCAGACTCCTGGTGTTTGCTGCCATAACGGGAAATATCGAGGCCTTCGGCGCTGATCTGCGGCTTTTTCTTCGCCATCAGGTCCGCCAACAGACGACCGGAACCACAGGCCATGGTCCATCCGAGGGTACCGTGTCCGGTGTTCAGGAACAGATTCTTGAACGGGGTCGCCCCCACGATCGGCGTACCGTCCGGAGTGGTGGGACGCAAACCGGTCCAGAAACTGGCCTGGGTCAGATCGCCGCCGCGAGGATAAAGGTCGTTGACGATCATCTCCAGGGTTTCGCGTCGACGCGGGTTGAGGGACAGATCAAAACCGGCGATTTCCGCCATGCCGCCCACGCGGATACGGTTGTCGAACCGGGTGATCGCCACCTTGTAGGTTTCGTCGAGAATGGTCGAGGTCGGGGCCATGGCCGGATCGGTGATCGGCACGGTTAGCGAATAACCTTTGAGCGGATACACCGGCGCACGGATCCCGAGGGGCTTGAGCAGTTGCGGCGAATAGCTGCCCAGGGCCAGGACGTAGCGATCGGCGGTTTCCAGCTTGCCGTCGATCCAGACGCCATTGATGCGGTCACCGGCGAAATCCAGGCGCTGGATATCCTGGCCAAAACGGAACTGCACACCCAGCTTCACGGCCATTTCCGCCAGGCGTGTCGTGAACATCTGGCAGTCGCCGGTCTGGTCGTTGGGCAGCCGAAGGGCACCGGCCAGAATATCGGTGACATTCGCCAGGGCCGGCTCGACGCGAGCGATGCCCGCACGGTCGAGGACTTCGAACGGCACGCCGGACTCTTTCAACACGGCGATGTCCTTGGCCGCGCCGTCGAGCTGGGCCTGGGTGCGGAACAGTTGGGTAGTCCCCAGGCTGCGACCTTCGTAGGCAATGCCGGTTTCGGCACGCAACTCGTCGAGGCAGTCACGGCTGTACTCGGACAGGCGCACCATGCGTTCCTTGTTGACCGCATAGCGGCTGGCGGTGCAGTTGCGCAGCATCTGCGCCATCCACAGGTACTGGTCGATGTCGGCGGTGGCCTTGATTGCCAGGGGTGCGTGGCGCTGCAGCAACCACTTGATGGCCTTGAGCGGCACACCCGGCGCGGCCCACGGTGAGGCATACCCCGGCGATACCTGCCCGGCGTTGGCGAAGCTGGTTTCCATGGCAGGCGCCGGCTGACGGTCGACCACCACCACCTCAAACCCGGCACGGGCCAGATAGTAAGCACTGACGGTACCGATAACGCCGCTACCCAAGACCAGAACGCGCATGTTGAAACCCTCATCGCGGAGAACCGCTGACGTTTGATATACAAAGCTTAGATGCGCGCAGTGTAAAAAAGATCAACCAGTGCTTTTCACTATATAACTGCTTATATTTGGCGAGAATTCTCGGCGAAAACCCTTTTCACGGAGGCGCATCACCTGTGCGTACCAATACCCAGACCAAGCGGGAGCTGGACAAGATCGACCGCAACATCCTGCGCATCCTCCAGGCGGACGGGCGGATCTCCTTCACTGAACTGGGGGAAAAGGTCGGCCTGTCGACCACGCCTTGCACCGAGCGGGTGCGGCGCCTGGAGCGCGAAGGGATCATCATGGGCTACAACGCCCGGCTCAATCCGCAGCACCTGAAGGGCAGCCTGCTGGTGTTCGTCGAGATCAGCCTCGATTACAAATCCGGCGACACGTTCGAGGAGTTCCGCCGCGCCGTACTGAAATTGCCCCACGTGCTGGAATGTCACCTGGTGTCCGGGGATTTCGACTATCTGGTGAAGGCGCGAATTTCCGAAATGGCGTCATACCGCAAGCTGCTGGGCGACATCCTGCTCAAGCTGCCCCATGTGCGCGAGTCCAAGAGCTATATCGTGATGGAAGAGGTGAAGGAAAGCCTGAACCTGCCGATTCCAGACTGAAATCCGCGTTGCCACCATCGCGAGCAGGCTCGCTCCCACATTTGATCTGTGGCGAGCCCCGCATCCCTGTGGGAGCGAGCCTGCTCGCGATGGGGCCGACCCGGTAAACCTGCCGAACAAGCAGTCAGACCAACACCTGGCGATTGGCAGCCATGTATTCATGAATCTGCTTCTCAACCCGCGGATGGATCAACTCCACCGGTCGCCGGCCGTTGGGGCACGGCAAGCTCGCCGTGGTGCCGAACAGGCGGCAGATCAGCGGGCGCTCGTCGTACACCGTGCAACCGTTGGGCCCGAGATGCACGCAGTCGAGCGCCTCCAGGGCGGCGTCCTGCTCGGCGCGGGTTTTGCGCGGCAGGCGGGCCATTTCTTCCGGCGAGGTGGTCACCGGTCCACAGCAGTCGTGGCAACCCGGCACACATTCGAACGAGGGAATCTGCTGGCGCAGCGTGCGAATTTTCTGACCGTTGCAACTCATCGAGACCGTTACCGAGGTGGGACTGTCCTGAATTTTGCCTTAAAAGCCCCGGGCCAGACAGCGCCGGCCGACCACTGTTGCCCATGGACGAAGCCACGGCTTATGCTCCGTAAAATTTCTCAAACACAAAAAATCAGGATTACGCACATGAACGCCCGTGTTCAGCAACCGGTCCCGAGCCACGCGCACGCCGCCTCCTATTACGCCGCCAGCAGCCTGCCGCAACCGGACCATCCGTTGCTGCAAGGCGAACTGGTGGCGGATGTCTGTGTGGTTGGTGGCGGGTTTTCCGGGCTGAACACGGCAATCGAACTGGCCGAACGCGGCATGAATGTAGTGTTGCTGGAGGCTCACAAAATCGGCTGGGGCGCCAGCGGGCGCAACGGCGGCCAGCTGATCCGCGGGGTTGGTCATGGCCTCGATCAGTTCGCCCCGGTGATCGGCACCGAAGGCGTGCGTCAGATGAAACTCATGGGGTTGGAAGCGGTGGAGATCGTCCGACAGCGCATAGAGCGTTTTCAGATCCCTTGCGACCTTACCTGGGGCTACTGCGACCTCGCCAACAAACCTGCCGACCTGGAAGGCTTCGCCGAAGACGCCGAGGAACTGCGTAGCCTGGGTTATCGCCATCAGACCCGGCTGCTGCAACCCCACGAGATGCACAGCGTGGTGGGTTCGGACCGCTACGTCGGCGGCCTGATCGACATGGGCTCGGGGCATCTGCATCCGCTGAACCTGGCTTTGGGTGAAGCCGCCGCCGCGCAACAAATGGGGGTCAGGCTGTTCGAGCAATCGGCGGTGACGCGCATCGACTACGGCCCGCAAGTGAAGGTGCATACCCAGCAAGGCTCTGTCCGCGCCAAGACGTTGGTACTGGGCTGCAACGCATACCTCAGCGGCCTGAACCCGGAACTCAGCGGCAAGGTATTGCCTGCCGGCAGCTACATCATTGCGACCGAGCCCCTGAGCCAGGCACAGGCCCAGGCCTTGTTGCCGCAGAACATGGCGGTCTGTGACCAGCGAGTGGCGCTGGATTATTACCGGCTGTCAGCGGACCGCCGCCTGCTGTTCGGCGGCGCTTGCCACTACTCCGGCCGCGACCCGCAGGACATCGGCGCCTACATGCGGCCGAAGATGCTCAAGGTCTTCCCACAACTGGCAAACGTGAAAATCGATTATCAATGGGGCGGGATGATCGGGATCGGCGCCAACCGCCTGCCGCAGATCGGCCGGCTCAAGGACCAACCCAATGTGTATTACGCTCAGGCCTATTCCGGCCATGGCGTGAACGCCACGCACCTGGCCGGCAAATTATTGGCCGAAGCCATCAGTGGGCAGCACAGTGGCGGCTTTGATCTGTTCGCCCGGGTGCCGCACATGACATTCCCTGGCGGCAAGCATCTGCGCTCGCCGTTGTTGGCGCTGGGGATGTTGTGGCATCGGTTGAAAGAGTTGGTTTGATCAATTGTGGCGAGGGAGCTTGCTCCCTCTGGGACGGTCCGACGCCTTGGAAGCGGCCCTGGATATTGCGGTCGCTGCGCAACCGAGCGCGAGCAAGCTCCCTCGCCACAGGTTCTGTGCTCGACTGACGGGCGTCTTACAACCGCCAGAACGGCTTGAGCGCTTCCTCCCGCGCCTGCTCCCGACTCAGGCCGATGTCGCGCAACTGTTCGGGTGTCAGTTCCAACAAGGCCTTGCGTGTATGCAGACGATGCCAGAACAGGTCCCAGCGACTCAGACAGGCAGGCGCATTGCGCAGTGTCGCGCTGCGCAGTTCCTTTTCCTGTCCCGCTGCCAGTTCCTGGCTGTGTAACGTCAGCCGCACATCGCTCAAGCCGTTCATTTTGATCGCTCCTGTTTACTTGGGTAGCCAGAGGTTTCATGATGCGCGGACGACGAAAATCGATACAGATTCAACCTGTATCTTTTATGTGCATACAGATTGCCTATCGCTACGACTGAATTGTCCTTTTCCGACCCAACTGTATGGGTCGCTTGTTCCACCACACCGGGAGCGCTGCATGACCCTCTACGTAAACCTCGCCGAACTGCTCGGAACCCGCATCGAACAGGGTTTCTACCGTCCCGGTGATCGTCTGCCTTCGGTTCGCGCGCTCAGTACGGAACATGGGGTCAGCCTGAGTACGGTGCAGCAGGCCTACCGCGTACTGGAGGACAGCGGGCTGGCGATGCCGAAACCCAAATCCGGCTATTTCGTCCCGCCCAGCCGGGAGCTGCCGGACTTGCCGGTGGTGGGCCGCCCGGCCCAACGACCCGTGGACATTTCCCAGTGGGACCAGGTGCTGGAGCTGATCCGCGCGGTACCGCGCAAAGACGTGGTGCAACTGGGGCGCGGCATGCCGGACATCAATTCGCCGACCATGAAGCCGCTGCTGCGCAGCCTGGCGCAGATCAGCCGTCGACAAGACATGCCAGGCCTGTATTACGACAACATCTACGGCAACCTCGCCTTGCGCGAACAGATCGCCCGGTTGTCGCTTGACTCCGGCTGCCAGTTCGGCCCCGGTGACCTGATTATCACCACAGGCTGTCACGAGGCGCTGTCGGTGAGCATCCGCGCCACTTGCGAGCAAGGCGATATCGTCGCGGTGGATTCCCCCAGCTTTCACGGGGCAATGCAAACCCTCAAGGGCCTGGGCATGAAGGCCCTGGAAATCCCCACCGACCCGCTCACCGGCATCAGCCTGGAGGCGCTGGAACTGGCGTTGGAGCAATGGCCGATCAAGGCCATACAGTTGACCCCCAGTTGCAACAATCCATTGGGCTACATCATGCCCGAGGCCAACAAGCGCGCCCTGTTGACCCTGGCCCAGCGCTTCGATGTAGCGATTATCGAAGATGATGTGTATGGGGAATTGGCCTACACCTACCCGCGACCGCGCACCATCAAATCCTTCGACGAGGATGGCCGCGTCCTGCTCTGCAGTTCGTTCTCCAAGACGCTGGCACCGGGCCTGCGAATCGGCTGGGTCGCTCCGGGGCGGTACCTGGAGCGGGTGTTGCACATGAAATACATCAGCACGGGCTCCACCGCGCCGCAACCGCAGATCGCCATCGCCGAATTTCTCAAGGGTGGGCACTTCGAACCGCACTTACGGCGGATGCGCACGCAGTACCAGCGCAATCGTGACGTGATGATCGACTGGGTCAGCCGCTATTTCCCCCAGGGCACCCGCGCCAGCCGACCGCGGGGCAGCTTCATGCTGTGGATCGAACTGCCCGACGGCTTCGATACGCTCAAGCTCAATCGGGTCTTGCATGACCAAGGCGTACAAGTCGCCGTCGGCAGCATTTTTTCGGCCTCCGGCAAGTATCGCAATTGTCTGCGGATGAACTACGCTGCCAAGCCGACAGCCCAGATCGAAGAGGCCGTGCGCAAGGTGGGCGCCGCCGCCATGGCGCTGTTGAACGAAACCCAGCGCGACGTCGTCTGAACCTTACGCAGGGACGCAGCAGCCAATAACCGATCAACGCAAACAAGCGGAACGATCCTACGTGAGATCCAGACCCATCCTGCCTGCACTATTGCTGGTCGCCTCGCTACTGGGGGGATGCGCCAGCCTTGATGTCACTCGTGAGCCTTCCCAGGCGCTGCCGGCCAGCGAATCGGCATTCGGTCGATCGGTCCAGGCCCAGGCCGCGCCCCATGAAGGTCGTTCGGGCTTTCGATTGCTCTCTGACAGCACCGAAGCGTTTACCGCCCGAGCCGAGCTGATCCGCCACGCCCAGCGCAGCCTGGATCTGCAGTACTACATCGTGCATGACGGCATCAGCACACGAATGCTGGTGGATGAACTGCTCAAGGCCGCCGACCGTGGCGTTCGCGTGCGGATCCTGTTGGACGACACCACCAGCGACGGACAGGAAGAGACCATCGCGACCCTCGGCGCCCACCCCAACATTCAGATACGCCTGTTCAATCCGCTGCACCTGGGCCGCGCCACCGGCGTGACCCGTGGCCTCGGACGGCTGTTCAACCTGTCGCTGCAACACCGGCGGATGCACAACAAGTTATGGCTGGCGGACAACAGCATGGCGATCGTCGGCGGGCGCAACCTGGGCGACGAGTATTTCGACGCCGAACCCAACCTGAACTTCACCGACATCGACCTCCTCGGCGTCGGGCCGGTGGCCGAACAGTTGGGCCACGGCTTCGATCAATATTGGAACAGCGCTTTGAGCAAGCCGGTCGAGCAGTTCCTGTCCCATCGCCCGACACCGCAGGACCTGGCCGACAGCCGCCTGCGCCTGCAGCAGTCCCTGGAGCAGACCCACAGGGAAAACCAGGCGCTCTATCGCCAACTGACTGCCTACCGGACCCAACCACGCCTGGACATCTGGCGCAGCCAGTTGATCTGGGCCTGGAACAAGGCGCTGTGGGACGCACCCAGCAAAGTCTTGAGCAAGGACGAGCCGGATCCGCAGTTGCTGTTGACCACCCAACTGGCACCGGAGCTGACAGGCGTCAGCAAAGAGCTGATCCTGATTTCCGCCTATTTCGTTCCCGGCCAACCGGGCCTGGTGTACCTGACCAGCCGCGCCGATGCCGGGGTTTCGGTGAGCCTCCTGACCAACTCCCTGGAAGCCACCGATGTGCCGGCGGTGCACGGCGGCTACACGCCGTATCGCAAGGCCCTGCTGGAACATGGCGTACGGCTGTACGAATTGCGGCGCCAACCGGGGGACAAAGGCAGCAGCCCGCACCTGTTCTACAGCAAGTCCTACGGCGAATCGGGCTCCAGCCTGCATAGCAAGGCGATCATTTTTGACCAGCAGAAATCATTCATCGGCTCGTTCAACTTCGACCCGCGCTCGGTACTTTGGAACACCGAAGTCGGCGTACTGGTGGACAGCCCTGAACTCGCCGCGCAGGTGCGTGAACTGGCCTTGCAAGGCATGGCGCCGGCCCTGAGCTATCAGGCCAGGCTGGAAGATGGAAAACTGGTCTGGACCACCGAAGACAACGGAAAACAGCACGAACTGGACCGCGAGCCGGGCAGCTGGTGGCGCCGGTTCAATGCCTGGTTTGCCACGACTATCGGACTGGAGCGGATGCTGTAGTCCTGAGAAATTGTTTGAGATGAATACGTTCCCGGAGCGAGGGAGCTTGCTCCCGCTGGAGCGCGCAGCGGTCCCGAGCTTTTTGGGGCCGCTTCGCAGCCCAGCGGGAGCAAGCTCCCTCGCCACAGGATTTCGGTGATCAAGCAGGCTGAGTCGCCCCAAACGCCCCTTGTCGCAAAAGCAGCAGCACCAGACCGAACGCCCCCACCGCCATGAACAGCGGCAGCGCATGCCCGCTGATCCACTGGCTGCCCGCACCCGCCGCCAATGGACCGATCAGGCAACCGATTCCCCACAATTGCGCGATGTGAGCGTTGGCCCGCACCAGCGCATCGTCGCGGTAGCGCTCGCCGATCAGAATCAACGACAGGGTAAACAACCCTCCAGCACTGGCGCCGAACAACACCCACAACGGCCAGATCAACCAGGTGTCGATCAACAGCGGAACGGCCAGGCTCGACAGTGTCAGCGCCACCGCGCACCCGCCGAACAGGGCCCGGCGGGACAGGTAATCGGCCAAAGCACCGATGGGCAATTGCAACAAGGCGTCACCGACCACCACGGTACTGACCATCACCAGCGCAACATCGGCGCTGAAACCCTGGCGCAGGCAATAAACCGGCAGCAAGGTCAGGATCATCGCCTCGAACGCAGCGAACAATGAGACCGCCCAGGCGATAGCCGGCAGGCCTCGGCAAAAGGCCCACAGATCACCGAGGGTCACGCTGCCGGCTTCACTGCTCGGTGCGCCGCTACGACCCAGCAACAGCAATGGCGCGACCAGCAACAGACCGACGCCTACCCAGAAGCCGTAGTCGTGATCAGTTCCCAGCGCACCCAGCAACAAGGGGCCGGACAACTGGCTCAGGGCGTAGCTGCTGCCATACAGAGCGACCAACCGCCCGCGCCATTGTTCGATAACCAGCTGGTTGATCCAGCTCTCGCCGAGGATGAACACCAGAGTCAGGACCACGCCAATCACCAGGCGCAGCAACAGCCACACCGGATAACTGGGCAACAGCGCCAGCAACGCTATAGACAGCGCGCCGCCCCACAGGCACAGGCGCATCAACGCCGCCGTGCCGAACCGCGCCGCCAGCCGGCTCGACACCTTGGCCCCCAGCAACACGCCCACGGCAGGCATGGCCGCCATCACGCCGATAGCGAACGATCCATAGCCCCAACCTTCAAGCCGCAGCGACACCAACGGCATGCTCACGCCCAGGGCCAGGCCGACACTCAAGACCGATGCCAGCACGGCAAAATAGGTCGCCCAACGCATTTTCCACGCTCCTGTGGACAGTGACGGCATCACTCAAAGCAATGTGGGAGCGAGCCTGCTCGCGATGGCGGGGCAACATTCAACACAGGTGTCGACTGTCATACCGCTATCGCGAGCAGGCTCGCTCCCACAAGGGCAATAACCGGCTCGGTTTTTACAGCTTGATCCAGGTCGCTTTCAGTTCGGTGTACTTGTCGAACGCGTGCAGCGACTTGTCGCGGCCGTTGCCCGATTGCTTGAAGCCACCGAACGGCGCGGTCATGTCGCCACCGTCGTATTGGTTGACCCATACGCTGCCCGCGCGCAAGGCCTTGGCGGTGAGGTGGGCCTTGGAAATGTCCCGGGTCCATACCGCGGCGGCCAGGCCGTAGGGCGTGTCGTTGGCAATCTGGATGGCCTCTTCGGCGGTGTCGAAGGCGATCACCGACAACACCGGGCCGAAAATCTCTTCCTGGGCGATCTTCATGGCGTTGCTCACGCCGTCGAAGATCGTCGGCTCGACATAAGTGCCGCCGGTTTCCTCGAGGATCCGCTGGCCGCCTACCACCAACTTGGCGCCGTCGCTGTGACCGGCCTCGATGTACGAGAGCACGGTATTCATCTGCTGCGTGTCCACCAGGGCGCCGACGTTGGTCGCCGGGTCCAGCGGGTTACCCGGCTTCCAGCCCTTGAGGGCTTCAACTACCAGCGGCAGGAAAGTGTCCTTGATCGAGCGTTCCACCAACAGGCGCGAACCGGCCGTGCACACCTCGCCTTGGTTGAAGGCGATGGCGCTGGCGGCCGATTCGGCGGCAGCCTGCAGGTCCGGCGCGTCGGCGAACACAATGTTCGGGCTCTTGCCGCCCGCTTCCAGCCAGACGCGTTTCATGTTCGACTCGCCGGAGTACACCATCAGTTGCTTGGCGATCTTGGTCGAACCGGTGAACACCAGTGTATCCACGTCCATGTGCAGGCCCAGGGCCTTGCCGACGGTATGCCCGTAGCCGGGCAGCACATTGAGGACGCCTTTCGGGATGCCGGCCTCGATGGCCAGGGCAGCGATACGGATGGCGGTCAGCGGGGATTTTTCCGACGGCTTGAGCACCACCGAGTTACCGGTGGACAGCGCCGGGCCGAGCTTCCAGCACGCCATCATCAACGGGAAATTCCACGGCACGATCGCGCCTACCACACCCACTGGCTCACGAGTCACCAGGCCCAGCTGATCGTGGGGAGTGGCCGCCACTTCGTCATAAATCTTGTCGATGGCCTCGCCGCTCCAGCTCAATGCCTGGGCCGCGCCGGGGACGTCAATATTCAGCGAGTCGCTGATCGGCTTGCCCATGTCCAGGGTTTCGAGCAGGGCCAGTTCTTCGGCGTGCTGCTTGAGCAGGCCGGCGAAACGAATCATGGTGGCTTTGCGCTTGCTGGGCGCCAGGCGTGACCAGACGCCGGAATTGAAGGTGGCGCGGGCATTCTCGACGGCACGTTGGGCATCGGCAACGTCGCAACTGGCGATCCTGCCCAGCAGGCGACCGTCGACCGGGCTTACGCAATCGAAGGTTTCGCCGGACACCGCATCGGTGTATTCACCGTTGATGAAGGCGCGGCCTTCGATCTTCAGGTCGCGGGCGCGTTGCTCCCAGTCGGCACGAGTCAGGGTGGTCATGCGTGTGTCCTCCTCTTATTGAGTAAGAACGCCACGCACCCGGTGCGTAGCGCTTTGAGAAATCTGCCCGGCCTGCCTGGATCAGGCACTGTTTAAAGCCACAGGCACCCGCCACCCTAAACCAGCGGCAGGTCATGTTTCAATATATTTGACATATGCCTGGCAAACAGCCTTGCGATGTTCGTTTTAATAAACATAGACTCTGGCTCTTCCAGCCATTCGCGCCGTCATTACCGGGGATTACCGCATGAGCATCCAGGACATTGTCGATTTCAGCCAGGCCATTACTGCCGCCGACCGCTATCGCCCGGATCCGGCCAAGGTACTCAAGGGCGACCCCGAACAGGCCGTGTTCAACCATTACAACAGCCCGTGCGGCCAAATGAATGCCGGGGTATGGGAAGGTGCAGTCGGCCAGTGGACAGTCAATTACACCGAGCATGAATACTGCGAAATCGTTCAGGGTGTTTCGGTGTTGCGGGACAACGACGGCAATGCCAAGACGCTGCGGGCCGGCGACCGCTTCGTGATCCCGGCGGGCTTCAAGGGCACGTGGGAAGTGCTGGAGCCGTGCCGCAAGATTTATGTGGTGTTCGAACAGAAGGCTTGAATCCCTCCGAAAAGGAAGTTGACACTCTTTCGCTGGTCAATGGCCCGTCAGACCAACGAGACTGCCTGCGGCGCCACGAATTCTATCGTCGCACCGGGTTCGCACAGGATGTGCGGCCAGGCCGCCAAGTGAGCGCCCTAACCTGATTAATGCAAGGAGGCAATATGCCCGTGTTACCCGATCAATGCGATCTCGCCATCGCCCAGTACACCATCGGCCAGAAATGCACCCCTGAGTTGCTCGAAGAGGTTCGCGCCTTGGCCAATGGAGCGCCCGTCCGAGCTACAGGCCCCAAATACCCTTCAAGCTGGGATCTGCGCCCCCGACGCATCAACCTGCAAACCAACGCCGACCGAATCATCATCGGCGTGAGCTGCGGCTGATCCACGCCGTCACCAACCAAGCGGCAACAAAAAAGGCCCGTATCTCGCGATACGGGCCTTTTTCTCAAGAAGGAAAATCAATTACTTGATTTTGCCTTCCTTGTAGATCACGTGCTTGCGAACAACCGGATCATATTTCTTGATCTCGATTTTGTCCGGGGTAGTACGCTTGTTCTTGTCGGTAGTGTAGAAGTGACCAGTACCGGCGCTCGAGATCAAACGAATCAATTCACGCATGATTAGCTCCCTTAAACCTTGCCATCGCGGCGAAGTTCGGCCAGCACGACATCAATGCCGCGCTTGTCGATGATACGCATGCCCTTGGCAGATACGCGCAGACGTACAAAACGTTTCTCGGACTCAACCCAGAAGCGGTGATGCTGCAGGTTCGGCAGGAAACGACGACGGGTTTTGTTGTTTGCGTGGGAAATGTTATTCCCAGTCACCGGACCCTTACCGGTAACTTGACAGACTCTAGACATGCCTCAGCCCTCTAAAACCACATGCCCAACCCGGCATGGGTTGGCCGCTTAATCTCTCAGTCATTTGGCGCCAGGCGCCGCGTTTCTTTAAGGGTCTTACCGGCTACACCTACAGTGAAGGAACCGGGCCCCTAGAAAAGAGCGCTGCTTTATACCAGAAAGACCACAGCGCAACAACAGCCGATGTGATTTGTCTTTCTGGAAAACCACCGCTCAACCGCACCGGGCGGCTGGGGCCAAGGCTGGCGCAGCCCGTGACCGCTCGTCGCTGCAAAATGTTTTTACAGCCTCGCGGCGGGTTGGAGCCGCCCATGCCCGGCGCAGGGTGCCGGAAAATGCAAAAAGGGGATAGTCATTTGCCAGCGAGCCCACTAGGGTAGGCCTTTTCCAGACTGCACTAGCAGATGGGCCTTCGACTTGCACAAGGAAACTGCTCATGCGCCTCGCTGCCCTACCATTGTTGCTCGCCCCTCTGCTGATCAGCCCGTTGGCCCAGGCAGCCGCCCTGAGTGTGTGTACCGAGGCCAGCCCGGAAGGGTTCGATGTGGTCCAGTACAATTCGCTGACGACCACCAACGCTTCTGCCGATGTGCTGATGAATCGCCTGGTGGACTTCGACACCGCCAGCGGTAAAGTCGTCCCGAGCCTGGCCGAGCACTGGGAAGTCTCGACCGATGGCCTGACCTACGTGTTCAAACTGCATCCGCAGGTCAAGTTTCACCGCACCGAGTATTTCACGCCTCGCCGCGACCTGACCGCCGAGGACGTGAAGTTCAGCTTCGAACGCATGCTCGACCCGGCAAACCCTTGGCATCAAGTCGCCCAGAGCGGCTTCCCCCACGCGCAATCCATGCAGCTGCCGTCGCTGATCAAGAAGATCGACGCCCTGGACCCGCTGACCGTGCGCTTCACCCTCGACCACGCCGACTCGACCTTCCTGGCGACCTTGAGCATGGGGTTCGCCTCGATCTATTCAGCCGAGTACGCCGATCTGCTACTGAAAGCCGGCACGCCGGAGAAACTCAACAGCCAGCCGATCGGCACCGGCCCGTTCATCTTCAGTCGGTTCCAGAAAGACGCCTCGATCCGCTACAAGGCCAACGATGCTTATTTTGGTGGCAAGCCCCAGGTGGACCCGCTGATCTTCGCCATCACCCCCGACGCCAATGTGCGCTTGCAGAAACTACGGCGTAATGAATGCCAGATCGCCCTGTCGCCCAAGCCACTGGATGTGCAGGCCGCTCGACAGGAGCCTACGCTCAACGTCGCCCAGACCGACGCTTTCATGACCGCGTTCGTCGCGATCAATAGCCAACATCCCCCGTTGGACAAGCCCGAGGTGCGACAAGCCATCAATCTGGCCTTCGACAAGGCAAGCTACCTCAAGACAGTCTTCGAAGGCACCGCCGAAGCGGCTAAAGGCCCCTACCCGCCGAACACCTGGAGCTACGCCAAGAACCTGCCAGGCTACGCCCACGACCCGGCCAAAGCCCGCGAACTGCTGGCCAAGGCCGGTTTGAAGGAAGGTTTCCAGACCACCATCTGGACCCGTCCTTCCGGCAGCCTGCTGAACCCCAACCCGAGCCTGGGCGCGCAGCTGTTGCAATCGGACCTGGCGGAAATCGGCATCCAGGCAGAGATTCGGGTGATCGAATGGGGCGAACTGATCCGCCGCGCCAAGGCCGGCGAGCATGACCTGCTCTTCATGGGCTGGGCCGGCGACAACGGCGACCCGGACAACTTCCTCACGCCGCAGTTTTCCTGCGCGGCGGTCAAGTCCGGGACCAACTTTGCTCGTTACTGCAACCCGGACCTGGACAAGCTGATCAGCGCCGGCAAGACCACCGGCGAGCAAGGCGTGCGCGCCAAGCTCTACGAACAGGCCCAGGCACAGATCCAGCAGCAGGCCTTGTGGCTACCGCTGGCCCACCCGACCGCCTTCGCCCTCACGCGCAAGGACGTCCAGGGTTATTCGGTAAGCCCGTTTGGTCGCCAGGATTATTCGAAAATCAGCTTCAAGCCGTAAGCTATAAGCTGCAAGCGACTCACAGGTCTCTAGCTTGCCGCTTGAAGCTTGAAGCTTGCAGCCGCTTCACATCCAGCCATACTCCGCCATCGACAACGGCTCCCCGTCGCCGACAATGAAGTGGTCGAGCACCCGCACGTCAATCAGCTCCAACGCCTCTTGCAGCCGCTCGGTGAGCACCCGGTCTGCCTGGCTGGGCTCGGTGTTGCCGGAAGGATGGTTGTGACAGAGGATCAGCGCAGCGGCGTTGTGGGCCAGGGCGCGCTTGACCACTTGCCGTGGATAGACACTGGCGCTGTCGATGGAACCGCGAAACAGCGCTTCGTAGGCCAGCACCCGGTGCCGGGAATCGAGGAACAGGCAGCCGAACACTTCATGGGGTTCGTGGCGCAACATGGCCTTGAGATAATCACGCACCACCAGCGGGCTCTCCAGCACCGACTCTCGCCGCAAGTCCTCGGCCAAGTGCCGGCGCCCCATTTCCAGGACCGCTTGCAACTGGGCAAATTTCGCCGGGCCCAGCCCCAGTTGCGCGCTGAAGGTACGTAAATCGGCTTCCAGCAGACCCCGCAGGCAACCGAATTGATGCAATAGGTGTCGCGCCAGGTCTACCGCGCTTTTGCCGGACACACCGGTACGCAGGAAGATCGCCAACAGTTCGGCATCCGAAAGGCTCGCCGAACCCAATTCCAATAACTTCTCCCGCGGGCGCTCGGCCGCCGGCCAATCACGAATACTCATAGGACCTCCTGGTCAGTGGCGCGCCGCTGTTCCATAGCGGTCGCTGTGATATCGTAGCCCATCTTTTTTGCAGGCGATTTGCCTCCTGGCCCGCTGTTGCCACGGGGTTTGCCTCGCACTGACCACTGAAATCGAAAGGCAGGCCTATGCAGCGGCTGTATCGGAAACGCATCGTTCTGGGCGTCGGCGGCGGCATCGCCGCCTACAAGAGCGCCGAGCTGGTTCGCCGGCTTATCGACCAGGGCGCGGAAGTGCGGGTTGTCATGACCCGCGGCGGCAGTGAGTTCATCACCCCGCTGACCATGCAGGCGCTCTCCGGCCACCCGGTCCACCTGGACCTGCTCGACCCTGCGGCGGAAGCCGCCATGGGCCATATCGAGCTGGCCAAGTGGGCCGACCTGGTCTTGATCGCACCGGCCACCGCCGATTTGATCGCCCGCCTGGCCCAAGGCATCGCCGACGACTTGCTGACCACCCTGGTGCTCGCCACCGACGCGGTGGTCGCTGTCGCTCCGGCCATGAACCAGGCCATGTGGCGCGATCCGGCCACCCAGGCCAATCTCCAGTTGCTCGAAAGCCGCGACCTGAAAGTCTTCGGTCCCGCCTCCGGCAGCCAGGCCTGCGGCGATGTGGGCATGGGCCGCATGCTCGAAGCCAACGACCTGGCCCAGTGCGCCGCCGACTGCTTCCAGCGCCAGGCCCTGACCGGCAAGCACGTGCTGATCACCGCCGGCCCGACCCAGGAAAACATCGACCCGGTGCGCTACATCACCAACCACAGCTCCGGAAAAATGGGCTTCGCCCTGGCCGAAGCCGCCGTTGAAGCCGGCGCCCGGGTCACGCTGATCACAGGACCCGTGCACCTGCCAACACCGGATCGAGTCACCCGAATCGATGTGGTCAGCGCCCGGGACATGCTCGCAGCGTGCGAAGCCGCGATCCCCTGCGACTTGTTCATCGCCTCGGCGGCGGTGGCGGACTACCGTCCCGAGGTCGTTGCCCCGCAAAAATTGAAGAAAGACCCTACGAGCGGCGACGGCCTGCTATTACAAATGGTGCGCAACCCTGACATCCTTGCCACCATCGCCACCCGCCCCGACCGCCCCTTCAGTGTCGGCTTCGCCGCCGAAACCGAAAACCTGCTCGACTACGCCGCGCGCAAGCTCCAGGACAAGAACCTGGACCTGATCGTGGCCAACGACGTCGCCAACCCGAGCATCGGCTTCAACAGTGAAGAGAACGCCTGCAGCGTGATCGACCGCCAGTTGCACGCCACCCTTTTCGCCCAGACCAGCAAGGGCAAGATCGCCCGCCAACTGATCACTTTCATCGCCGAACGGCTGAACCAGGTTTAATTTTCATGCACGCTCTACAAGCCAAGATTCTCGATCCCCGCCTCGGCAGCGAATTCCCGCTGCCGCAGTACGCCACGCCAGGCTCTGCCGGCCTCGACCTGCGGGCAATGCTCAAGCAAGACACCCTCCTGGAACCGGGCCAGACCCTGCTGATCCCCACCGGCCTGTCGGTGTATATCGGTGATCCGGGCCTGGCCGCGCTGATTCTGCCGCGCTCGGGCCTGGGACATAAGCACGGTATCGTGCTGGGTAACCTGGTGGGGCTGATCGACTCCGATTACCAGGGCGAACTGATGGTGTCGTGCTGGAACCGTGGGCAAACCGCATTCAACATCGCCGTGGGCGAGCGCATTGCCCAGTTGGTGCTGGTACCGGTGGTCCAGGCGCATTTCGAGCTGGTGCAGGAATTCGACGAGAGCCAGCGCGGCGCAGGCGGTTTCGGACATTCCGGGACCCACTGATCCAAACGACTCAGGCCGGGGGTCCTGCCCGGCCCAACTATTAAGCTTCTGTTTCAGGGCTACAAAATGCGCAATGGCTTTCTGCTAGGTTTCCCATCCGGAATCAAGGTATTAGGCGAGCGAGGCCGGGGTAACGCTGTCTCATGGCATTTTCCCACCACGAACTCTCTGTCAAAAACGCCGTCATACCCTTCAGCTTGAGCCTGCCGACGCCCGTTGTCGGCCTGTCCAGTCACTTTCCTGATAGAGCGCCCGCCCATGAACACCCCAGCCGCAATCGCCCCGATCTTCCCTGACAGCATCTTCCGCGCCTACGACATCCGTGGCGTGGTACCGGAAACCCTCACCGGCGAAACCGCCTACTGGATCGGCCGCGCCATTGGCTCACAAAGCCTGGCCCAGGGCGAGCCGAATGTGTCCGTTGGCCGCGATGGCCGCTTGTCCGGTCCTGAACTGGTCGAGCAACTGATCAAGGGCATTGCCGACAGCGGTTGCCACGTCAGCGACGTTGGCCTGGTCCCGACCCCGGCGTTGTACTACGCCGCCAACGTACTGGCCGGCAAATCCGGCGTGATGCTTACCGGCAGCCACAACCCGTCGAACTACAACGGCTTCAAGATCGTCATCGCCGGTGACACCCTGGCCAACGAGCAGATCCAGGCGTTGCACACGCGCCTCAAGACCAATGACCTGAGCAGCGGCGAGGGCAGCATCACCAAGGTCGACATCCTCGACCGCTACAGTGACGAAATCGTCAAGGACGTGAAGCTCGCCCGCCGCCTGAAAGTCGTGGTCGACTGCGGCAACGGCGCAGCCGGGGTGATCGCGCCACAACTGATCGAAGCGCTCAATTGCGAAGTGATCCCGCTGTTCTGCGACGTGGATGGCAACTTCCCCAACCACCACCCGGACCCGGGCAAGCTGGAAAACCTGCAAGACCTGATCGCCAAGGTCAAGGAAACCAACGCTGACGTGGGCCTGGCCTTCGACGGCGACGGCGACCGCGTGGGCGTGGTAACCAATACCGGCAGCGTCGTGTTCCCGGACCGCTTGTTGATGCTGTTCGCCAAGGATGTGGTGGCGCGCAACCCCGATGCAGAAATCATCTTCGACGTGAAGTGCACCCGCCGCCTGGTCCCGCTGATCAAGGAATACGGCGGTCGCCCGCTGATGTGGAAAACCGGCCATTCGTTGATCAAGAAGAAAATGAAACAAAGCGGCGCGCTGCTGGCCGGCGAAATGAGTGGCCACATCTTCTTCAAGGAGCGCTGGTTCGGTTTCGACGATGGCATCTACAGCGCGGCGCGCCTGCTGGAAATCCTCAGCAAGGAAAAATCCACCGCTGAAGAGCTGTTCGCGACCTTCCCGAACGATATTTCTACGCCGGAAATCAATATCCATGTGACCGAAGAGAGCAAATTCAGCATCATTGATGCACTGCACGACGCTCAATGGGGCGAAGGCGCCGAACTGACCACCATCGACGGTGTACGGGTCGACTATCCCCAAGGCTGGGGCCTGGTTCGCGCATCCAACACCACGCCGGTGCTGGTGCTGCGTTTCGAGGCCGACAACGAAGCGGAACTGCAGCGCATCAAGGATGTGTTCCACGCCCAACTCAAACGTGTTGCACCCGATCTCCAACTACCGTTTTGATTCATTGAAGCATCACCGGAGCCCTGAATGACCCTCGAACGCGAAGCCGCCGCCCATACCGCCAAGGTCCTGTCCGAAGCGTTGCCTTATATCCGACGCTACGTCGGCAAGACCCTGGTGATCAAATACGGCGGCAACGCAATGGAAAGCGAGGAGCTGAAAACCGGCTTCGCCCGCGACATCGTGCTGATGAAGGCCGTGGGCATCAACCCGGTGGTGGTCCACGGTGGCGGCCCGCAGATCGGTGACCTGCTCAAGCGTCTGTCGATCGAAAGCCACTTCATCGATGGCATGCGCGTCACCGACGCGCAGACCATGGATGTGGTGGAAATGGTCTTGGGCGGTCAGGTCAACAAGGACATCGTCAACCTGATCAACCGCCATGGCGGCAGCGCCATCGGCCTGACCGGTAAAGATGCCGAGCTGATCCGGGCGAAAAAACTCACCGTCACCCGCCAGACGCCGGAAATGACCCAGCCGGAAATCATCGACATCGGCCAGGTAGGCGAAGTGGTCGGCATCAACACCGACCTGCTGAACCTGCTGGTCCAGGGCGACTTCATCCCGGTGATCGCACCTATCGGCGTGGGTGCCAACGGCGAGTCTTACAATATCAATGCCGACCTGGTCGCCGGTAAGGTGGCCGAAGCACTGAAAGCTGAAAAACTGATGCTGCTGACCAACATTGCCGGCTTGATGGACAAGTCGGGCAAGGTCCTGACCGGCCTGTCGACCCAACAGGTCGATGACCTGATCGCGGACGGCACCATCTATGGCGGCATGCTGCCCAAGATCCGCTGTGCACTGGAAGCGGTACAGGGCGGTGTAGGCAGCTCGCTGATCATCGATGGTCGAGTGCCCAATGCGATCCTGCTGGAGATCTTCACCGATACCGGTGTGGGTACTTTGATCAGTAATCGCAAGCGGTCTTAAACGACACCCAAAAAAAGACCCCGCTCAACCTGGTTGGGCGGGGTCTTTTTTTGTATCACGCCTTATAGGCTGGAAGCGCCTGTGGCGGGAGCCGGATTTTTGTGGCGAGGGAGCTTGCTCCCGCTGGGCTGCGAAGCGGCCCCAAGAAAAGCGAGGGCCGCTGCGCGCCCCAGCGGGAGCAAGCTCCCTCGCCACAAAAACTTTCTCACCACAGGTGAAGCGTTTTTCAGACGCCGAACTGCGCCCGATAAGCCTCGACCGCCGGCAAATGCTGCTTGAGCTGTGGATCATCGGCCAAGAACTCCAGCACCTGGTTCAGCGAGACAATGCTGATGACCGGGATGCCGAAATCACGCTCCACTTCCTGAATCGCCGACAACTCGCCGTTGCCGCGCTCCTGGCGATTCAAGGCAATCAGCACGCCGGCGGCCTTGGCGCCGTCCTGGGAGCCGATGATCTGCATCACTTCACGAATGGCAGTGCCGGCAGTGATCACGTCGTCGATGATCAACACTTCACCGGTGAGCGGCGCGCCTACCAGACTCCCGCCTTCGCCATGGGCCTTGGCTTCCTTGCGGTTGAAACACCAGGGCAGGTCACGGCCGTGGTGTTCGGCCAGGGCAACGGCAGTGGCTGCGGCCAGGGGGATGCCTTTGTAGGCCGGGCCGAACAGCACGTCGAACGGGATGCCGCTCTCAACGATGGCCGCCGCATAGAAACGACCCAGCTGGGCCAGGGCCGAACCGCTGTTGAACAGGCCGGCATTGAAGAAGTACGGGCTGGTGCGCCCGGACTTGAGGGTGAACTCACCGAAGCGCAGAACGCCGCGATCGATGGCAAAACGAATGAAATCGCGCTGATACGCCTGCATGAAAAAAAGCCTCAAATACCGCGGATTTAGCTAAATAGGTACACGCCGTGTATCATACACGCACGTGATTTTTGGGGCCATTTATGCGGATCATCAGTGTGAACGTCAATGGTATTCAGGCTGCAGTGGAGCGGGGTTTGCTCAGTTGGCTGCAAGCACAGAATGCCGACGTCATCTGCCTGCAGGACACCCGCGCCTCCGCCTTTGAACTGGACGATGCAGCCTTCCAACTGGATGGTTACTTCCTTTATGCCTGCGATGCCGAAGTTCCCGCCCAGGGTGGCGTGGCTCTGTATTCGCGGCTGCAACCGAAGGCTGTCATCAACGGTCTCGGTTTCGAGACGGCGGACCGCTACGGGCGCTACCTGCAAGCCGATTTCGACAAGGTCAGCATCGCGACCTTACTGCTTCCTTCGGGGCAGAACGGCGATGAAGATTTGAATCAGAAATTCAAGTTGATGGACGATTTCGCCCGTTACCTGGATAAACAGCGGCGCAAACGTCGCGAGTACATTTACTGTGGCTCGCTGTACGTGGCGCAACAGAAGCTGGATATCAAGAACTGGCGCGACAGCCAACAATCCCCGGGCTTCCTGCCGCCGGAACGGGCATGGATGGACGAGATCATTGGCAACATGGGCTATGTCGATGCCCTGCGCGAGGTCAGCCGTGAGGGCGACCTGTACAGCTGGTGGCCGGATAACGAACAGGCCGAGATGCTCAACCTCGGCTGGCGTTTCGACTACCAACTGCTGACGCCAGGCCTGCGGCGCTTCGTACGCAGCGCTCGCCTGCCCCGTCAGCCACGGTTCTCGCAGCATGCGCCGCTGATCGTGGATTACGACTGGACACTGACCATCTGAGTGCCGCCTTCCAGTGGCCTCAATCAGTCCGAGGCAGTCGACCGGCTAAAGAAAATGCCCGTATCGCAAGATACGGGCATTTTTTTGGCCGATATCATTCGGGCTTCAGCCAGTGGCAAACATTGGCAGCGCCAAGTACAACTTGATCACGATGACATTAATGATGTCGATGAAAAACGCTCCCACCATCGGCACCACCAGGAACGCAATCTGCGAAGCGCCGTAGCGCTGGGTCACCGCTTGCATATTGGCAATGGCCGTCGGAGTGGCACCCAGGCCGAAACCACAGTGCCCAGCCGCCAGTACCGCGGCATCGTAGTTGCGCCCCATCATTCTGAATGTCACGAAAATCGCGAACAACGCCATGACCAGCGCCTGGGCGGCAAGGATGATGAATATCGGCAACGCCAGCGCCGCCAGGTCCCAGAGTTTGAGCGACATCAGTGCAATCGCCAGGAACAACGACAAGCTGACATTTCCCAGCACCGACACCTCCCGCTCGAACACCTGATATACACCAAGCGCGGACAGGCCGTTGCGCAACACGACGCCGACGAACAAGACACAGACGAAGGTCGGCAGCTCGAATGCAGTGTCATGAAGCCAGCCATTGAGCAAAGTGCCTGCCAGCAGGCTGACCGCGATCAGCGCCAGGGTCTCGATGAACGAAAACGGGGTGATCGAGCGCTCCTTGTTCGGTTGCTCAAAGCCCTTCGGTAGCCAGGGTTTCTCAGGCTCAGGGCGGGGTTTCGGGGCACGCTTGATCAACACCCGGGCGACGGGTCCGCCAATCAGGCCGCCCAGTACCAGGCCGAACGTCGCTGAGGCCATCGCCAGCTCCGAGGCAGAGGCCAACCCGAACTTCTCGCTGAACATCGTTCCCCAGGCAGCACCGGTCCCGTGCCCACCCGCCAAGGTGATCGACCCCGTCAGCAAACCCATCAGCGGGTCGAGCCCCAACGTCGTGGCGAGCCCGATGCCCAATGCGTTCTGGACCACCAGAAGCCCGGTCACTGCCAACAGGAAGATCCCCACGACACGCCCGCCTTTTCTCAGGCTGGCGAAGTCTGCGCTCAACCCGATGGTGGCAAAGAAAGCCAACATCAAAGGCGTCTGCAATGAAGTATCGAACCGTACTTCAATATCAAGAAACCGCAGTATCAAGAGCACCAGAGCAACTACGAGACCGCCCGCGACAGGCTCGGGAATATTATAGGCACGCAAAAAACCGACACGTGCGACGAGTCCGCGACCCAGCAGAAGTACTAGAGAGGCGGCAACCAGTGTTCCATAGAAATCGAGTTGAACCATTGAGTTTATTCTTGAGCTGAATATTCAGAGGGAACCTGTTTACCTGGGCCCGTCTCTTGAATAGATTGATTTAACGCGAATTGCGCTCGAGATCCGAGGGCCTTCAATGGCCGGGATACGTCGATAGATTTCTTGGTGAACAAGACTGTGGGGAACCTTAGCAATCGATAAAGGTTATTGCCAAGGACATAAATAGGGACAGGTGCTTTTAGTTGTGACTGAAAATGTAAGATGGTTTTAACAATTAGGTGACTTGCATATATGGGTACGATTTACAAGTCGGACAATTCTGATTTAGTTGGTGTGAATATCCGTTTTCCAATAACTTTCGGAGAGCCAGAATGCCGCCCAGTCAAAAATAACCAAAAACGTAGGAGCGCCTGTTTGTAGATAGATTCCTATCGCGAACGGGTTCGCTCCCACATGTGATCTTCGGTAGGTACAATTTTTTTCGAGAGAAAACGAATGTGGGAGCAAGCACGCTCCCACAGGTCCGTTACTTGACCAGCCGCCAGGTAAACGGGTACCGATACGCCTGCCCCTCATTGGCCTTGACCCCGCCAATGATGGTCAAGACCAACGCACCGATCGCAATCAACCCGAACAGAAAGAAGCCAATCACCACGACCATCAGCAACAGACTGATCGCCGAAGCAATCGCCACAGTAATCTGAAAGTTCAGGGCTTCCTTGCCCTGGGCATCGATAAACGGATCGGACTCACGCTTGAGCTGCCAGAGCACCAGTGGCCCGATCAGCGTACCGAACGGAATCCAGATCCCCAGCAAGGCGGACAGGTGACAAAACATCGCCCATTGACGCGCCTCTTTGCTCGGCTGGGGCAGCAGGATTTGTTCATCACTCATGACATTCTCCTTGTCCGGAATAATCGATCAGTCAGCCAATGCGGCCTTTTGCAGTTCGAAGATCTCGCTCATGCCTTTCTTCGCCAATTCCAGCATAGCGTTCAATTCTTCCGGCTGGAACGGCGCGCCCTCGGCGGTGCCCTGTACTTCGATGAAGCCGCCGGCGCTGGTCATGACCACGTTCAGGTCGGTCTCGGCCGCGGAGTCTTCCAGATAGTCCAGGTCCAGCACTGGCTCGCCCTGGTACATGCCCACGGAGACTGCACCGATCATCTGCTTGAGCGGATCGCCACCCTTGAGGCCGCCACGCTTCTTGATCACTTTCAAGGCGTCGACCAGCGCGACCATGGCACCAGTGATAGACGCGGTGCGGGTACCGCCATCGGCCTGGATCACGTCGCAATCGACGTAAAGGGTCACATCGCCCAGCTTGGACATGTCCAGTGCCGCACGCAGCGAGCGACCGATCAGGCGCTGAATTTCCAGGGTGCGACCGCCCTGCTTGCCACGGCTGGCTTCACGCTGGTTCCGCTCGCCGGTGGCCCGCGGCAGCATGCCGTACTCGGCCGTCAACCAACCCTGGCCCTGGCCCTTGAGGAACCGCGGCACGCCGTTTTCGACGCTGACGGTGCAGATGACCTTGGTATCACCGAATTCGACCAGTACAGATCCCTCGGCGTGTTTGGTGTAGTTGCGGGTAATGCGGATCGAGCGGAGCTGATCGGCAGCGCGACCACTTGGACGTTTCATAGGGAACACCTGTACTGAGGACGGAAAACTGCCGGCATTATAAAGCCGTGAACCGCCATAAGGCAGTTTAAACGTCGCGCAGTTCAAAAAACCGCGGCGCTCCGGGCCGCGCAACGGCCCGGCCGACGGGCTGTAGCGCTTTGTCGCATGCACGGTTTGGGAGCATGGGGTTCACTGCGCTACAATCCTGCGCCTTTGCGGCCCTTGGGCTTTTATTCACAGATACCAGGTCGTGACAGGCCTGCATTGCGAGGAACCTCCATGGTGCACAGCATGACTGCCTTCGCCCGCGTCGAGAAGGCCGGGCCCCAGGGCACGCTGAGCTGGGAACTGCGCTCGGTCAACAGCCGCTACCTGGAGCCGCACCTGCGCCTGCCGGAGTCCTTTCGCGACCTGGAAGGCGGCGTACGCGAAGCGCTGCGCCAGGGCCTGTCCAGGGGCAAACTGGAATGCACCCTGCGCTTTACCGAAGAAAGCACCGGTAAAACCTTGCAGGTGGATCGAGAACGGGCCGCGCAACTGGTTGCCGCCGCCGAAACCGTTGCCAGCCTGATCAACAATCCCGCCGCCCTGAATCCGCTGGAAGTGCTGGCCTGGCCCGGCGTGCTGGTGGGTGACGCGAGCGACCCGCAGGCGCTGAACGCCGAGGCCCTGGCGCTGTTCAACCAAGGCCTGAAGGAGCTCAAGGCCGGGCGTGAGCGTGAAGGCGCGGAACTGGCCCGGTTGATCAACGAACGTCTGACCTCCATCGAAGAGGACGTCGCCACCCTGCGCGAACTGGTCCCGCAGATGCTTGCCACCCAGCGCCAGAAAGTCCTCGACCGCTTTGCCGACATGAAGGCCGAGCTGGACCCGCAGCGCCTGGAACAGGAAATGGTCATGCTCGCGCAAAAAAGCGACGTGGCTGAAGAGCTGGATCGCCTGAGCACCCACATCATCGAAGTTCGCCGGGTGCTCAAGTCCGGCGGTGCGGCCGGTCGCCGCCTCGACTTCCTGATGCAGGAGCTCAACCGCGAAGCCAACACACTGGGCTCCAAGGCCTTCGACCCGCGCAGCACCCAGGCGGCGGTCAACCTCAAGGTGTTGATCGAGCAGATGCGCGAACAAGTGCAGAACATTGAGTAAGGCTAACCCGACATGACCCACAGCACCGGCACTCTCTACATCATTTCCGCGCCCTCGGGCGCCGGCAAGACCAGCCTGGTCAAGGCCCTGATCGACGCCGAGCCGCAGATTCGCGTCTCGGTCTCGCACACCACCCGCGCCATGCGTCCCGGTGAAGTGGACGGCGTGAACTACCACTTCGTCGACCGCGAAGAGTTCGTGAAGATGGCCGAACACGGCGACTTCCTGGAGCGCGCCGAAGTCTTCGGCAACCTGTACGGCACCTCGCAAAGCTACCTGCAGCAGACCCTGGACGAAGGCCACGACCTGATCCTGGAAATCGACTGGCAAGGCGCCGAGCAGGTGCGCAAGCTGATGCCCCAGGCCCGCTCGATCTTTATCCTGCCACCGAGCCAGCAGGCCCTGCGCCAGCGCCTGACCAACCGTGGCCAGGACAGCGACGAGATCATCGACGGCCGGATGCGCGAAGCGGTCAGCGAAATGAGCCACTACGTGGACTACGATTACCTGATCATCAACGACGATTTCGCCCATGCGCTGGACGACCTCAAGGCGATTTTCCGCGCCAACCAGCTGCAACAGAAACGCCAGCAGCAACGTTTCGGTAAATTATTGGCCGAACTGCTGGGCTGAACAGCCCTTCCCAAAACCGTTGCGACGGCTTTACATTGGTACTCGCAGCGCGCCGAGGGGCTTGCTCAAAAAATCAGCGCTTCCCTAAACGCTGGTGTTTTTTTAAACTGTCGAGTCCGCTCGCCCAACCGGGCAGCGCGCATATTGCATTCGCTCCGAGGAATACCATGGCCCGCGTAACCGTTGAAGACTGCCTAGAACACGTGGAAAACCGCTTTGAGCTGGTCATGCTCTCTACCAAGCGTGCCCGTCAACTGGCCACCGGCGGCAAAGAGCCATTGGTCCAGTGGGAAAACGACAAGCCTACCGTAGTAGCGCTGCGTGAAATCGCCGAGGGCCTGATGAGCTACGAGTTCATCGCCAACGCTGAAATCGTCGAGGACGAACCGCTGTTCGCAGCGTTCGAGGACGAGTCCAACGAGGCGGTCTAAGCCTATGCCTGGTCGACGTAGCACGGCGCGGGGTCACAGCAGACGGCAGGAGTCATCATGCCGAGCATAGACGCCCTCGCCGATCGCTTATCGGCCTACCTCGGCACGGACCAGGTCAATCTGGTCCGCCGAGCATATTTCTACGCCGAACAAGCCCACGACGGCCAACGCCGCCGCAGCGGCGAGGCGTACGTCACGCACCCGCTTGCGGTGGCGAACATTCTTGCCGACATGCACATGGACCATCAGAGCCTGATGGCGGCCATGCTCCATGACGTGATCGAAGACACCGGCATCGCCAAGGAAGCACTGCAAGCGCAGTTCGGCGAAACCGTGGCCGAACTGGTCGACGGGGTCAGCAAACTGACCCAGATGAACTTCGAGACCAAGGCCGAGGCCCAGGCCGAAAACTTCCAGAAAATGGCAATGGCCATGGCGCGCGACATCCGGGTGATCCTGGTCAAGCTCGCCGACCGCCTGCATAACATGCGCACCCTGGAAGTGCTGTCCGGCGAAAAACGCCGGCGCATCGCCAAGGAAACCCTGGAAATCTACGCGCCCATCGCCAACCGCCTGGGCATGCATGCGATCCGCATCGAGTTCGAAGACCTCGGCTTCAAGGCCATGCACCCGATGCGGTCGGCGCGCATCAACCAGGCTGTCAAGCGCGCCCGGGGCAACCGCAAGGAAATCGTCAACAAGATCGAAGAGTCGCTGAGCCACTGCCTGGCTATCGACGGCATCGAAGGCGAGGTCAGCGGCCGGCAGAAGCACCTCTACGGCATCTACAAGAAAATGCGCGGCAAGCGTCGGGCCTTCAACGAGATCATGGACGTCTACGCGTTCCGTATCATCGTCGACAAGGTCGATACCTGCTACCGCGTGCTGGGCGCCGTGCATAATTTGTACAAACCGTTGCCGGGCCGCTTCAAGGACTACATCGCGATCCCCAAGGCCAACGGCTACCAGTCGCTGCACACCACGCTGTTCGGCATGCACGGCGTACCGATCGAGATCCAGATCCGCACCCGCGAAATGGAAGAGATGGCCAACAACGGCATCGCCGCCCACTGGCTCTACAAATCCAGCGGCGACGAACAACCCAAGAGCACTCATGCCCGGGCCCGACAGTGGGTCAAGGGTGTGCTGGAAATGCAGCAACGCGCCGGCAACTCCCTGGAATTCATCGAAAGCGTGAAAATCGACCTGTTCCCGGACGAGGTCTATGTCTTCACGCCCAAGGGCCGGATCATGGAGCTGCCCAAAGGCTCCACGGCGGTGGACTTCGCCTACGCGGTCCACACCGACGTCGGCAACAGCTGCATCGCCTGCCGGATCAACCGGCGCCTGGCACCGTTGTCCGAGCCACTGCAAAGCGGTTCCACGGTGGAAATCGTCAGCGCACCCGGCGCACGACCGAATCCGGCCTGGCTCAACTTCGTGGTCACCGGCAAGGCGCGCACGCACATTCGCCACGCCCTGAAACTGCAACGCCGGTCCGAATCCATCAGTCTGGGCGAACGCCTGCTGAACAAAGTGCTGAACGGTTTCGACAGCTCGCTGGACAAGATCCCGCCCGAGCGCGTGCAGGCGATGCTCCATGAATACCGCCTCGAACTGGTCGAGGACCTGCTCGAAGACATCGGCCTGGGCAATCGCATGGCCTACGTCGTCGCCCGTCGCCTGCTTGGTGAAGGCGAACAGCTGCCAAGCCCCGAAGGGCCGCTGGCAATCCGTGGCACCGAGGGCCTGGTGCTCAGCTACGCCAAGTGTTGCACGCCGATTCCGGGCGACCCGATTGTCGGTCACCTCTCCGCTGGCAAGGGCATGGTGGTGCACCTGGAAAACTGCCGCAACATCAGCGAAATCCGCCACAACCCGGAAAAATGCATCCAGCTGTCCTGGGCCAAGGATGTCACCGGCGAATTCAATGTCGAGCTGCGGGTCGAGCTGGAGCACCAGCGCGGCCTGATCGCGCTGCTGGCCAGCAGCGTGAACGCCGCCGACGGCAATATCGAGAAAATCAGCATGGACGAACGCGATGGCCGCATCAGCGTCGTCCAACTGGTGGTCAGCGTGCACGACCGCGTGCACCTGGCCCGCGTGATCAAGAAACTGCGCGCCCTGACCGGCGTCATCCGCATCACCCGCATGCGCGCGTAGCCCTTCCACAACAAGGAGTCATACATGACCAGAACCGTCATCAACAGCGACAAGGCCCCGGCTGCCATCGGCACCTATTCCCAGGCGATCAAGGCGGGCAACACCGTGTACATGTCGGGCCAGATCCCGCTGGACCCGAAAACCATGGAGCTGGTCGAAGGCTTCGAAGCCCAGACCGTGCAGGTGTTCGAGAACCTCAAGGCCGTGGCCGAAGCCGCTGGCGGTTCGTTCAAGGACATCGTCAAGCTGAACATCTTCCTTACCGACCTGAGCCACTTCGCCAAGGTCAACGAGATCATGGGTAAATATTTCGAACAGCCGTACCCGGCCCGCGCGGCCATCGGCGTGGCGGCCCTGCCCAAGGGTGCGCAGGTCGAAATGGATGCCATCCTGGTCATCGAGTAACACGCCCGGCGCAGCCTTCCCGCTGCGCCGTTTTCGTTTTGAAAGGATTCCGCCATGCGCAAAGCGCTTGCTCTCTCGCTGCTTGCCCTTTTTCTGAGCGGTTGCGCCAGCGACCCGGCCGATCGTGACATCAGCGGCACCTGGATCAACCAGGCGGCCATCGACGCTGCCGCCAAGGGCGGCCCTCTTCGCGAAGCGCTGCAAGCCTACGGCCCGAACCTGGAGTGGGACATCAACACCCGTGCCGGCCAGGCGCGCTACACCAACGGGTTTGAAAATGTCGAAGGCAAGTTGCTGGGTGAAGAAGACGGGGCGTGGAAGGTCGAGTTCTACGGCAGCTCCGCCAGTGAGCTGAAGCGTGACGGTGATCAGTTGAGCCAGGCCGCCACTGAAAACGAACCGCAGCAATTGTTCGATCGGGCGCAGGTCCAGGTTCCAGAAGGCGCGCCCATCGGCGCCAGCTTCGAGCGGGCGCTGTATGCCGCCTACCTGGGTGGCACCTGGAACATCGTCAACGGCCCCGGCCAAGGCGCCAGCGTGCAGTTCCAGCCCGACGGCCAGGTCAGCGGCCTGCCCGGCGCCGACCGTTACGCACTGTGCCTGGCCGGCGATTGCGCCTCCATGAGCGGCGGTAACGACAACATCTGGCTACAACAGAACGGCCAGGGCAATGCCTGGATCTTCGCCCGCAATGGCAAGACGCTGGAAATCTTCCAGACAGTGAACGCGGCGCTGGCGGATGAAATGCCATCGTTTACGCCGGGTGATCGGCGTTGGGTGTTGGAGAAGCAATAGCCCGAACAGATATCCCTCCTGTGGGAGCGAGCCTGCTCGCGATAGCGTCATTCCGGCCAACGGAGATGTTGGATGGAGGGCCTCATCGCGAGCAGGCTCGCTCCCACAAGGGTATGTGGCGTATGGAAAATCAGCAGCGCCCTTCCAGAATCGCCGCATACCCTTCGCGAAAGCTCGGATAACGCGGCGTCCAGCCCAAGGCCTTGGCTCGGGCGTTGCTGCAGCGCTTGCTGCCGGCGCGGCGCACGCTGGCGTCTTCGGCCCACTCGGTAACACCCATGTACTCGCGCAGCCAGCCCACCACCTCGGCCAGTGGCGCAGGGGCGTCGTCGACGCCGAGGTAGCAATCGTCCAGCGCATTGCCCTGTCGATCCGCTTCCAGCAGAAACGCCAGCAGCCCAGCCGCGTCGTCGGCATGAATGCGATTGGCGTAGAGCGGCGGATCGATCACCACGCGATAGCCCTGGCGCACCTGACTCAGCAACCATTCGCGGCCCGGACCATAGATGCCGGTCAGACGCACGCGGCTGGCCGGGATGCCGCTGTCGAGCGCAACCTGCTCGGCTTCGAGCATCAACCGACCGGAGTAACCGCTGGCTTCAGTGGGCGAAGTCTCATCGACCCACTCGCCCTTCTGCTGCCCGTACACGCTGCTGCTGGAGACAAACAACAAACGCTTGGGCTGCTGTCCATGCTGCTTCAACCAGCCCAGCACATGCTGCAAACCTTCGACATAGGCCTGGCGATAACCCGCCTCGTCATGATCGGTGGCAGCAGCGCTGTAGACCAGATAATCCAGCGGCCCGGTCGGCCAGTCGGCTGGACACTGCTCACTGAACAAATCGCCTGCAACCCCGATGACCCCGGCTGGCAGGTTTGCAACCGTGCGACGCACGCCATACACCTGCCATTGCTCGGCCAATAACTGGCTGGCCAGGCGGCCGCCGATATCACCGCAACCGGCGATCAAAACAGAAGGCGCAGACATCCAAAACTCCTCTGGTAAAGCCCCAGACTAGCCCCCGGAGGGGATGGACGGCTAGCAATGCGAGAAAAAAAGATACTCTATTACTTCTGTTAACAAGAATTACTTGCAATAATGCCCCCCACTTTTGTTCTCGGCCCACGAGGCCTGGAAGAACATCAACTCTCTTTTCCTCTCAGGTCCGGCCAGCATGAAACACTCTCTATCCTCCGCTTCGCCAACCAACCGACCTCGCGCCTGGGGCGCCGCGGCAGCCCTGTTGTTCAGCCTGCTGCTGGTACCTGTCGCTGCGTTCGCCGATGCACAGACGCCCGCAACGACCCCCGCCAGCGCACCGACGGCCACCCAGGCTCCTACCGAAACGGCCGCCCCGGATGCAGCACCGACGGCCAGCGCTCCGGCCCAGGCCGTCGAAGCCACCGCCGCCGACGCGCCTGAAGTGCTCGAGGCCGACAATACCCTCGGCATGGCCCACGACCTGTCCCCTTGGGGCATGTACAAGAACGCCGACGTCGTCGTGAAAGCCGTGATGATCGGCCTGGCCATCGCTTCGATCATCACCTGGACCATCTGGATCGCCAAGGGCTTCGAACTGCTGGGGGCCAAGCGTCGCCTGCGCGGCGAGATCGCCGCCTTGAAAAAGGCTGCCACCCTCAAGGAAGCCAGCGCCAGTGCGGCGAAGGAAGGCACCCTCGCCAACCTGCTGGTGCATGACGCCCTCGAAGAGATGCGCCTATCGGCCAATAGCCGCGAAAAGGAAGGCATCAAGGAGCGCGTGAGTTTCCGCCTTGAGCGCCTGGTCGCCGCCTGCGGTCGCAACATGAGCAGCGGCACCGGCGTGCTCGCCACCATCGGTTCCACCGCGCCGTTCGTTGGCCTGTTCGGCACCGTATGGGGCATCATGAACAGCTTCATCGGCATCGCCAAGACTCAAACCACCAACCTCGCCGTCGTGGCCCCCGGCATCGCTGAAGCGCTGCTGGCGACCGCCCTGGGCCTTGTCGCCGCGATCCCGGCGGTGGTCATCTACAACGTCTTCGCCCGCTCCATCGCCGGCTACAAGGCGCAGGTTTCCGACGCCTCGGCCGAAGTGCTGCTGCTGGTCAGCCGCGACCTCGACCACCTGCCGCCCGAACGCGGCTCGCAACCGCACATGGTGAAAGTGGGGTAATCGGCCATGGGCCTGCATTTGAAAGAAGGCGCAGACGACGATCTGGCCGAGAACCACGAAATCAACGTCACACCGTTCATTGATGTGATGCTGGTGCTGTTGATCATCTTCATGGTCGCGGCTCCGCTCGCCACCGTGGACATCAAGGTCGACCTCCCCGCTTCGACGGCCAAGCCCTCGCCACGGCCGGAGAAACCGGTGTTCCTCAGCGTCAAGGCTGACCAGCGGCTGTTTTTGGGCGAAGACGAAGTCAAGACCGAGAACCTCGGCGCCGTCCTCGATGCCAAGACCCAGGGCAAGAAGGACACGACGATCTTCTTCCAGGCCGACAAGGGCGTGGACTATGGCGACCTGATGAGCGTGATGGACGCGCTGCGCGGCGCCGGCTACCTGAAGGTCGGCCTGGTCGGACTCGAGACGGCGTCGAAGAAATGATCACGACGCGCCAAAAGCTGACGCGTTACAGCGGTAGCCTGGCCGTGGTGCTGGGCGTGCACGCGCTTGCCATCGCTCTGACGCTGAACTGGACGTCCCGCCCGCCCATCGAGTTGCCGCCCCAGGCAATGATGGTCGAGCTGGCACCGGTTCCCGCCCCGCCACCGCCTGCACCGCCGAAAGTCGTCACCCCACCGCGCCCTCCGGAACCGGTGGAAGAGTTGCCGCTGCCCAAACTCGCCGAAGCGCCGAAGGCTGAAATCGCGGTGCCCAAGCCGGTCAAGCCCAAGCCAAAGCCACAACCGCCCAAGCCCAAGCCGGTGGAAAAAAAGCCGGAGCCGCCGAAGGAACCGCCGTCGGAGCAGAAGCCCGCCGATACCCAACCGACCCAGGCACCGACCGAGAAGTCGGCGCAACCGGCGCCCGGCCCTTCGCCCGCACAAATGGCAGCCAAAGCCAACTGGCAAGGCACGCTGCTGGCGCACCTGGGCAAGTACAAGAAGTACCCGCCCCGGGCCCAGCAGATGAACAAGGAAGGCACCAACCGCCTGCGCTTCGTGGTGGATGCCGAGGGTAACGTGCTGTCGTTCGAATTGGTGGGCAGTTCCGGCACCGATTCCCTGGACCGTGCCACCCTGGAGATGATCCGCCGCGCCCAACCGCTGCCCAAGCCACCGGCCGAGCTGCTGACCAATGGCACTATCGAACTGACGGCACCGTTTGTGTATTCCATCGACAAGCGTCGGCGCTGATCAGAAGACACATTGAACCCTGTGGCGAGGGAGCTTGCTCCCGCTGGGCCGCAAAGCGGCCCCAAAACTGCTGGGCGCGCAGTAGCAGCCAGAGCCAGATCAGGGGCCTGCTACGCAGTCCAGCGGGAGCAAGCTCCCTCGCCACAGTGGGTACATGACAGAGGCATCGAAAGGTAGCTGACTCATATCCGGCAACGACGCTGCCAACATTACCCGGTGTCGCACCGACCCCGCAGTCTGATAACGTGCGTCTATCGATTGCAGCCGGTATGCTTGGCTCGCAACTTCACGGACGCTCGCCATGACCCTCACAGAATTACGCTACATCGTCACCCTCGCCCAAGAGCAGCACTTCGGCCATGCGGCCGAGCGGTGCCACGTCAGCCAGCCGACCTTGTCGGTGGGTGTGAAAAAGCTCGAAGACGAGCTCGGCGTGCTGATTTTCGAGCGCAGCAAAAGTGCCGTGCGCCTGACGCCGGTCGGCGAAGGCATCGTTGCCCAGGCACAGAAAGTCCTGGAGCAAGCCCAAGGCATCCGTGAGCTGGCCCAGGCCGGCAAGAACCAGCTGACCGCCCCGCTGAAAGTCGGCGCGATCTACACCGTCGGCCCGTACCTGTTCCCGCACTTGATTCCGCAACTGCACCGGGTCGCCCCGCAGATGCCGTTGTACATCGAAGAAAACTTTACCCACGTGCTGCGCGACAAACTGCGCAATGGCGAACTGGACGCGATCATCATCGCCCTGCCGTTCAACGAAGCCGACGTGCTGACCCTGCCGCTCTACGACGAACCGTTCTACGTCCTGATGCCGGCCCAGCATCCCTGGACCCAGAAAAAAACCATCGACACCGGCCTGCTCAACGACAAGAGTCTGTTGCTGCTCGGCGAAGGCCACTGTTTCCGTGACCAGGTCCTCGAAGCCTGCCCGACGCTGACCAAGGGCAGCGAAGGCGCCAAGCACACCACGGTGGAATCCAGCTCACTGGAAACCATCCGCCACATGGTCGCCTCGGGCCTGGGCATTTCGATCCTGCCGCTGTCGGCGGTGGACAGCCATCACTACGCACCCGGCGTAATCGAAGTCCGCCCGCTGACGCCGCCGGCGCCGTTCCGCACCGTTGCCATCGCCTGGCGCGCCAGCTTCCCGCGACCCAAGGCCATCGAGATCCTCGCTGACTCGATCCGCCTGTGTTCCGTGGCCAAGCCGCCCGCCGCCAAGTAAGCCGCTGCCATGACTGAGCTGTCGAAGGTGCCGGTCACGGCACTCAAGGGTGTCGGCGAAGCCATGGCCGAAAAACTGGCCAAGGTCGGCCTGGAAAACCTCCAGGACGTGCTGTTCCACTTGCCGCTGCGCTACCAGGATCGCACCCGTGTCGTACCCATCGGTCATCTGCGTCCGGGGCAGGATGCGGTGATCGAAGGCACCGTCAGCGGTGCCGACGTGGTCATGGGCCGCCGCCGCAGCCTCGTAGTGCGCTTGCAGGACGGCACCGGCGGGCTCAGCCTGCGCTTCTATCATTTCAGCAATGCGCAAAAGGAAGGCCTCAAGCGCGGCACTCGTGTGCGTTGCTACGGCGAGGCGCGACCCGGTGCGTCGGGATTGGAGATCTACCACCCGGAATACCGCGCCATCACTGGCGACGAACCGCCGCCGGTGGATGAAACCCTGACCCCGGTCTATCCGCTCACCGAGGGCCTGACCCAGCAGCGCCTGCGTCAGCTGTGCATGCAGACCCTGACCCTGCTCGGCCCCACCAGCCTGCCCGACTGGCTGCCCACCGAACTGGCCCGGGACTATCAACTGGCGCCGCTGGCCGACGCGATCCGCTACCTGCACAACCCGCCGGCGGATGCCGATATCGACGAACTCGCCCTGGGTCATCACTGGGCCCAGCATCGCCTGGCCTTTGAAGAACTGCTGACCCATCAACTGTCCCAGCAACGCTTGCGCGAAAGCCTGCGCTCGTTGCGCGCCCCGGCCATGCCCAAGGCCCGGGAGCTGCCGGCGCGCTACCTGGCCAACCTGGGCTTTACTCCAACGGGCGCCCAGCAGCGGGTCGGCAACGAAATCGCCTACGACCTGAGCCAGCCCGAACCCATGTTGCGGCTGATCCAGGGCGACGTCGGCGCCGGCAAGACCGTGGTCGCCGCCCTCGCCGCGCTCCAGGCTCTGGAAGCCGGTTATCAAGTGGCGTTGATGGCGCCCACGGAGATTCTGGCCGAGCAGCACTTCATCACCTTCCAGCGCTGGCTCGAACCGCTGGGCATCGAAGTCGCCTGGCTGGCCGGCAAGCTGAAGGGCAAGAACCGTGCGGCGGCCCTGGCGCAGATCGCCGACGGCGCGCCGATGGTGGTCGGCACCCACGCGTTGTTCCAGGACGAAGTGCAGTTCAAGAACCTGGCGCTGGTGATCATCGACGAACAACACCGCTTCGGCGTGCAACAGCGCCTGGCCCTGCGCCAGAAGGGCGTCGGTGGGCGGATGTGCCCCCATCAACTGATCATGACCGCCACGCCGATCCCGCGGACCCTGGCGATGAGCGCCTACGCCGACCTCGACACCTCGATCCTCGACGAACTGCCTCCCGGCCGCACGCCGGTCAATACCGTGCTGGTCACCGATACCCGACGGGTGGAAGTGATCGAGCGCGTGCGCAGCGCCTGTGCCGAGGGTCGGCAGGCCTATTGGGTGTGTACGCTGATCGAAGAATCGGAAGAACTGACCTGCCAGGCGGCCGAAACCACCTTCGAGGACCTCACCGCCGCCCTCGGCGAGTTGAAGGTCGGGTTGATCCACGGCCGCATGAAGCCCGCCGAGAAAGCCGCGGTGATGGCTGAGTTCAAGGCCGGCGCCCTGCAACTGCTGGTCGCCACCACCGTGATCGAGGTCGGCGTCGACGTGCCCAACGCCAGCCTGATGATCATCGAGAACCCCGAGCGCCTGGGCCTGGCGCAGTTGCACCAGTTGCGCGGGCGAGTCGGCCGGGGCAGCGCCGCTAGCCATTGCGTGCTGCTGTATCACCCGCCACTGTCGCAAATCGGTCGCCAACGGCTGGGCATCATGCGTGAAACCAACGATGGCTTCGTCATCGCCGAAAAAGACCTCGAATTGCGCGGTCCGGGTGAAATGCTCGGCACTCGGCAGACCGGTCTGCTTCAATTCAAGGTAGCCGACCTGATGCGCGACGCCGATCTGCTCCCCGCCGTGCGCGACGCCGCCCAGGCGCTGCTGGAACGCTGGCCCGATCACGTCAGCCCGCTGCTGGATCGCTGGCTGCGTCATGGGCAGCAATACGGCCAAGTGTGAGCACGCGCTCAGTTTTCAGGACCCGCGTGCCGGACAAGCTGGTTATACTGACCAACTTGTAGGAAAACGGATACAGACCATGACAGAAGCTGCCCTCGCCCCCGAAATCCCGCACGCTCCGTCTGTAATTCGGCTGCTGCTCGAGAAATTAGGCATCGGCTTTGACGAAGTGCTCGAACGCCCCGGCCTGAACCCGGCCCGCAAGGTGCAGGCGGTTCTGCTGCACGACGCCGTCGGCGCGCTCATGGTGCTGTTTCCGCAAAGCCAGCTGCTGGACCTCAACCGCCTGGCCGAACTCACCGGGCGCAAACTCACGGCGGTGCCCACCGAACGCCTGGAACGCATGCTCGGTAAACACAGCCTGAGCCTGCTGCCCGGCCTGCCGGCACTGACCAGCTCGCCCTGCCTGTACGAAGAAAGCCTGCTGCGCGAACCGAAGCTGCTGATCAACTCCGGCGAGCCGGGGCTGTTGCTGGAAGTCACCAGCGAAGCCTTCAAGACCATGCTCACCAAGGCCAGCGCCGCCACCTTCGGCGAAGCCGTGAGCAACATCACCCCCAACCTCGACCGTCCGCACGACGACCGCGCGGAAATCACCCAGGCGGTGCAGGCCTTCACGGCGCGCCGCATCCAGCAGCGCCTGGAAGAAACCATCGAGATCCCGCCGCTGGCCGAAACGGCGCAGAAAATCATTAAGCTGCGGGTCGATCCGGACGCAACCATCGATGACATCACCGGCGTGGTGGAAACCGACCCGGCCCTGGCCGCGCAAGTGGTGAGCTGGGCGGCGTCGCCGTACTACGCATCGCCGGGCAAGATTCGCTCGGTGGAAGACGCCATCGTCCGGGTGCTGGGCTTCGACCTGGTGATCAACCTGGCGCTGGGCCTGGCCCTGGGCAAGACACTGAGCCTGCCCAAGGACCACCCGCAACACACCACGCCGTACTGGCAGCAGTCGATCTACACCGCCGCCGTCATCGAAGGCCTGACCCGTGCCATGCCGCGCGCCCAGCGCCCTGAAGGCGGCCTGACCTACCTCTCCGGCCTGCTGCACAACTTCGGCTACCTGCTGCTGGCCCACGTGTTCCCGCCGCACTTCTCATTGATGTGCCGGCACCTGGAGGTCAACCCTCACCTGTGCCACAGCTACGTGGAACAGCACCTGCTGGGTATCAGTCGCGAGCAGATCGGCTCCTGGCTGATGCGCTACTGGGACATGCCCGACGAACTGGCCACCGCCCTGCGCTTCCAGCATGACCCGCACTACGACGGCGAATACGCCGCCTACCCGAACCTGGTGTGCCTGGCCGTGCGCCTGCTCCGGGCGCGCAGCATCGGCTCGGGCCCGGACGAGGAAATCCCCGATGCGTTGCTCGAACGTGTGGGTTTGACGCGGGAAAAGGCCAACGATGTCGTCAGCAAGGTGCTGGAGGCTGAGGTGTTGCTGCGGGAACTGGCTTCGCAGTTCCATAGCTGAAAGCTGCGCCTGGCCCAACCTGACGACTGAAGGCGACTGAGCTTCTGTGGCGAGGGAGCTTGCTCCCGCTCGGCTGCCCAGCAGTCGTAAACCCGCCGACACACAATTGCGGGAAGATCACACAAGCCCATTTGGGGCGGCTGCGCCACCCAGCGGGAGCAAGCTCCCTCGCCACGGGGGTAGTCGCTAGGCTTTCGGTTTCTTCGGCTTCAAATACCGGGTCAATCCCTGAAACCAGATCACCAACGCCGGGTTGCCCTTGATCTGGATCGACTTGTCCTGGATCCCCGTCATGAACGCCAACTGCTTGTTCTTGGCCTGCATCGTCGCAAAACCATAGGCCGCGTCCTTGAACGCGATGGCGAACGCCGGGGTCGGATAAGTGCCGGACTGGCTAGTGATGCGCTGATCCTTGACGATGAAATGCCGCGCGACCTTGCCGTCCAGTGTTTGCAGCTGAAACACCAACTCCTTGTCGCCCAACTGTTGCTGGAACGCCGGATTGGTCCGGCTGGCCTTGCCCATCAACAGCCCCAGCATCCACAACAGAAAACGAAATTTCATCGACAGCGCCTCGAGGAGAAAGATGAATGCAGGCGCAGTTTAACGATTCTTTGACGGAACGCCATCATCGGATCTTATTGGAAGAAGATGAATAGGTTTTCTTGCATGATGACCGCTAAGTCACGAAATTAAACGCATGGAAACATCACCGGGACCGAGGAGAAATCATCCGGTAATAGTGACAGTCTGGCTGACGTGATCGCGAGCAGGCTCGCTCCCACTGGGGATCAGGGTCGATCCCTAATTCAGCGCCACACAACCTCACCGTGGCGAGGGAGCTTGCTCCCGCTGGCCTGCGAAGCAGGCCCCTGCATTTTTCCAGACAGACCGCATGCGCCGGTTTTACGACTGCTACGCAGCCGAGCGGGAGCAAGCTCCCTCGCCACGGGTTTGGGGGTGTCTGGGCTGGCGCCTTCGCGAGCAAGCCCGCTCCCACAATTGGATTGAGATACAGCCGCGAGAAGCCAGGTCGGCCGTTAGGCCGCCTCGCTTTTGCTTTGGCTTTTGATCTTGGAGCCCCGTTAACCACGAAGGCCGAACGCAGGCATTGCGCAGTGGGCATCCCGGCATGGATGCCGGGATAGCCGCGCTGGGCCATGGATGGCCCTTCGCGGCGGGCCCATGGAGCAATGCCGGAGTGAGGGCATGCCGAGCCCAGGCGAGGCACCGAGTGGTGGGGCCAAGCGTTCTTTGCTTACTTTCTTTGGCGTCTGAAAGAAAGTAAGTCGCCGTCAGGGCGAAACCGCCAGCCGCCGTGACCGCAGCAATGGATATGTACCCGGTCAACAAAACCGCGACCGACAATCAGACCGCCATCGCGAGCAGGCTCGCTCCCACAGGGTTTATGCCGTGATCAAATGATCAGCAGCAACCACTCAATCAAACATTCGGGCAAGGAACCGGTGCCCAGTCGCCCAGGTCCGGGTTTTTGCACATGCTGTTGACCTGGCTGGTGCCGGCACTGGCGACCTGCTTGCTTTCATCCTGCTTGGCCTTGGCGGTCTGCAGGGTTTTCTCGGTGGTGACCGCTTCTTTCGGCACGGTTGGCAAGTCTTTCTTCTTGGCCGGCTGTACGATCTTGTTCTTTTTCTTGGTGGTGGTCTGAGCCACGACCGGCGTAGTGTCAGCAGTAGCCACCGTCACGACGTCGTTACGCTGCACGCCCACTTGTTGCAGGTCTTTTTCGTAAGCCTGGGTGTAGTTGTTCAGGTCTTCGGACGCTTTGCCGTTGACCGCAACGATCAGGTCGTTGGACTCTTTCAGGCCGGCGACGATTTCGGCCAGGCGCTTGCGGCCTTCGGTGTCGTTGACAGTCTTGGCCTTGCGGTCGGCGACCAGTTTGGTGAACGCGCTCTGATAGCACTGCTGGGAAGCCTTGGCGTAGGCGGTGCTGCGGTCGATGTCGCCCACGCGCTTGTTGACGTCGGCGGCGTAGGAGGCGATGCGCTGGTTGTCATCGGCGATCTGCTTCTGGCGCTCGTTGTAGTACCCCACTGCACCACCGGCCAGGGCGCCGCCCGCGGCACCGATGGCGGCGTTGCGGCCACGGTCTTCCTTGTCGGCGGTCAAGGCACCCAGCAGCGCACCACCGACAGCACCGACGGCGGCACCGGTGACGACCGACTGGGTCATGTTGCCCTCGGTGGCACGCAGGTGCTGCACCGGCTCGTAGCAGTTAGGGTAGTACTCGACCTTGGTGCTGGACGCGACCTTGGACGTCGGCGATGTGGCGCAGCCAGTCAGGACGGTGCTGAAGCCGACAGCGACCAGCAGCAAGTTACGCTTGGAAACCGAAGCAAAAGGTTTACGGGAGAAAAGCATAGTTGTGTTCTCGTTTTAAGTTTTTGACCAGCTCAGCGCGGCCCCATCGCCGCCTGAGTCCCTTCCAAGCTCGCTGACAACGAGCGCTCAAGACCTCTGAGCGCCCGATGCGAGCAATTCCTTCAATATCGCCGCCGGGTCGGCTCGTTTTTGCTGACGATAATCCCCGACATGACGAACGAATAACGTGGCGCGTGCCACTAGGCTCTTGCCCAGTACCGGCTTGCGCTCCAACTCCTCCTTGATGCGTTGAAACTGCGCCTGGATCACGGCATCGGTGTAGCGCGTGCCGGTCGCCAGGTTGTCGATATAGATCGCCACGGCGCCGTCCAACGCACTTCGGCCGTTGTCGATGGCCGTGGCGAACAGCGTGGCGCTGGCCTCGTCCTTGGCGTCCACGGCCGCCTGATGACTGCGCTGCAGATTGGTCAGGCGGATGTTGTAGTTGTTGACGGTCTCGGCCACCAGGGCCGAAGACTGGATCAGGTTGCCGGCCGCTTCCTCGCGCTGCTGGGCGATCAACGAGACGTTGCGCTTGAGCTCTTCGTTCACCAGCCCCAGCTCGGCTTGCAGGCGTGGGTCGGCGCTGGCGGCGATGATGCTGTCCAGGCGTTTGGTCGGGTCCTCGGCGTCGTCAATGGCGTCGGTCAACGACGCCAGGCGCCCTTCCTTCTGCCACTGGGCAAACAGTTCCTTGTAACGCGAGCGCGGTGCCGACAACGCCCCGACCGCCACCCGGAAGCCGGTGGTTTCGTTACTTTGCTCGGTGCCGTCGGCGGCGAACAATGGATACTCGCGACGCATGCCGGTGAACAGCGTGCCCTCGCCTTCCAGGTAGTTGCCGCCCTTGACCACGAAGCCGCCATAGGCGCCCTGGCGCCGACCGGCGTGCACCAGCTGGAAGGATTCCTGGACCATTTCAGCGGCATTGCCGACCACGTCGAACAGGCCGATAGGGTTGGGCAATTTAGTGCCGATGGGCATCAGCCGCGCCGCCTGCCCGGTGCCGCCGGCGACCTGGTTGAACACTGCCCAGTCGGCCAGCGGTCCGTCACTTTCACTGCCTTCCAGGCGCCGGGGAAACAACCGGCCTTCCAGATCCTGCCGGCTCACGGCCTGCCCTCCCCGGGCGGCGAATTCCCATTCGACTTCCGTCGGCAAGCGCACGAAGGCCAAGCCGCCGTCTTCGGCGGACGTGCCGCGGCCGCTCACCGGCAGCAGGTCCTTGTGGTATTTCATCAACCAGGCGCTGTACACCGCCGAGAAGCGCTCGGCCTCGAACTTGGACAGCTTCACTTTCGGCAGCCGCCCGGCCATGCCTTGGGGCAGCTCGGCCAGCAGGGCTTCGCAGGCCGGTGCGGGTTCGCCGCTGGCGAGGGACTGCGCCTGGGCCATGACCTGGGCGTACTGGCGCGCGGTGACTTCGTACTTGCCGATGAAGTACAGCATCGGCTTGAGTGGGGTTTTGGCGTCGGTCTTGGGCATCAGCGGGCTGATGGTGTGGTTCCAGTCCTTGGGCAAATCCTTGAGGGTGAATTGCCCGTTGATGAAGTCGCGCCGGTAGCCGGAAATGAACGACTGTTGATAACCGGCCTCGCCCTCGCTGAACGGATAGCCGAGGCTGATCTCGCGGTCGTCCAGGGTGCCCTGGGCGAGGATGTAGACGTAACGGAATACCATCTGCCCTTCGCACGGCAGCGGCAGGCTGACGTCATCGGGCAACGGCTTGGGGTTGTCCAGTTTGTCAGTGCCTTCATCCGCACTCGCTATATTGCTCAGAGCCGCCAGACTGGCCAGGCTCAGCGCCACGGCGGCGCCCAATAACTTATACATCGCGGATTCCTTCAGAGGCCTGGATGCGCGCCACCCGCCAGCCGCCACAGGCCGCCGCCACGGCGCTGACGCCGAGCACGGCCACCAGGGCCAGCAAGTAGTGACGCAACAGCAGATGGCTGGCGTACTCGCCGGGCATCTGCGCAAATAATGAGTTCAGGCCCGACTGCGCCAGGCCGTACAGCCCGGCACTCAACAGGGCCGCAAGGGTGGCGCTGTAGAGCGCCTGCAACACCACGAACAGCAACAGCGCCGCCGTGGAGACCCCCAGCAGGCGCAACACCGACAATTCCCGACGCTTGCGCTCGACCGCCGCCAGGGCGCCGGCAAAAATCGCCGCGAACGCCCCGGTCAAGGCCAGCCCGGCGATGATCCAGAACACGATCGACAGGTTGCGGCTCAACGATTGCACTTGTGCGATGGTCTGGGCCTGGGTCGACACCAACAGATTCTGTGCCGCGAAATACTGCCGCAGCGGCTCGACATCGCCAAGGCTGCGCGCATACAGCCGAAACGCCGGATACACCCGTTGCTCGGCCGCACCCACCGCATCGCCCGGCCAGTTCAACGCCGGCACTGCGCGCCCGTCGCGGTAATCCTCGGCGGCTTCCAGCAAGGCCAGGGGTGCGAACAGGCCGTCTCGGGCGAAGGCTTCCAACGGTAGGACGTGCAACACCCGGACCCGGGTGCGCTGGGCCTCGCTACGCCCGGCCACTTGCCGGCCGAAACTGGCCGTCAGCCAATCGCCGGTCTTGGCGCCGAGCTTTTCGGCGGCGGTCTGGCTGAGCACCACCTGGTCCAGGCCCTGGGGCAGCGGCAGATGATCGAGCAGCGGATCGTTGACCGCCGTGGGGATCATTTCCACCGTGACGGCTGCAGCGTCGCCGCTCAAGTCGGCGGTCGCCGCGATCTGCCGGGTACGCGGCAAGGCAAACGCCACATCGCTGCGTTGGCCCAGTTGTTCGATGAACGCGGCGCTGAAACGACCGCCGCCCAACGGGATGATCTCCCGCGTGGCAGGGTCGCTCTGCAAACGCTCGGTCAAGCTGGTGACCAGGCCGAATTTCAGGCCGAACAGCACCAGCAGCGGCGCGACCACGGCCACCAACGCCAGCACCGAACAGGCCGACAGCCATGCATCGTTGCGGTAGTCCTGCCAGGCCAGCGAGGCCACCAGGGAGCTGCGCATCAGCAGGCCTCCCCGAGGGTGGCGGTGACGCCGCCGTCGTGATCGCGTCGGCAATGGATGCGCCGCACCTGCAAGCCGCTGGCGCGGGCCAGCGCTTCGTCGTGGGTGGCAACGACGCAACATACGCCGTGCTCCCGGGCCTGGGCCACCAACAGCTGCATGACGCGCTCGGCGTTCAAAGGGTCGAGGGCCGCGGTCGGTTCATCCGCCAGCAACAGCCGCGGGCCATGGGCCAAGGCTCGGGCGCAACTGACCCGTTGTCGCTGGCCGACGGACAAGTCCGCCGGTTTCTTGTCCAACTGATCGGCAATGTCCAACTGCCCGGCCAGGCGCGTCACGCTGTCGTCATCCTTCAAACCCAACAGCTTGCGCGACAATTCGATGTTGCCGCGCACATCCAGGAAACCCAGCAGGCCGCCGGTTTGCAGCACATAACCCAGGTGCCGGCTGCGTAGCTCGGCCAAGGTGCCTTGCTGCGAAGCCCGCCACAATCCGGCGATGTCCAGCGGCGTGTTGGCCGGCGTGAAATCGAACTGCCCGGCCTGATCCGGCGCCAGCACCAGCGCCAGCAGATCGAGCAACGTGCTCTTGCCGCAACCGCTGGGACCGACCACCGCCAGTTGTTCACCGGCACGCAGTTGCAGCCGGGGAATCACCAGGCTGTAGCGCTGACTGCCGGCGCCCCGGCTCTTGTGCACGGCGTTCATGTTCAGCATCACGGCAGCGTCGACAACGGAACGCGGTACAGGGCGTCGCCCGGCTCGGCATCGCCGAAACGCACCCAGTTCGCCAGGTCGTTGTGGAAGGTTTCGTAGAGGCGGATCTTCGACTCCAGCTCATCGATGAAATCTTCCTGCTCGGCCACGCTCAAGGACAGCCACAAGTCCTGGGTCATGTTCAGCGACTTGCTGCGGTACGGCAGCCCTTCCAGGTATTCGCCGAGAATCCCGCCGTCGGCGAGGTTGCCGCCCTTGCGCAACGCCGACGGGTCGCGGCTCATGTAGGCACTGGCGCTGGCAATTTCCTGGAAGAAATCCTTGGGCGAGCTCTGGGTCTTGCGGGCCGCGTCGACGATCAGTTTCAACGATTGCTGCAAGTCGTTGAGTTGCAGCTTGGTCAGCATCACGCAAACCTGGAACGCCGGCAGTGCCGGGTTGGTCAGGTCGCGGTCGGCGGTCCAGGCACTGACCAGTTGCGGCGCCTGGCTGGCGGTCTTGCGCCCCAGGAAGTCCATGTGCATCGCATAACCGACTGCGGTGGATTTGTCGGTCAGGCTCGGCGCCGCGCTTAACAGCGGCACGCTTTGCGGCTTGTTGCTGCGCACCTGATGCACCAGGTCGGCGAACACTGAACCGATCTCATCGACCCGCTCTCCGAGCTTATGCACATCGGCGCCCGGCACCGGAATGTACAGGTCGCCGATCTGCGGGTTGGCGTCGGCGGTCAGGGTGCGGTACTGGCTCTGGGCGCCGGCGTGGGTTTTCTTGCCGGCGTCGCTGAGCAGGTGCAAGGCGTAGATCTTGATCTGCTTGCCCAGCGCGGCCTGACGCACTTCAGCCTCGTTCATCTGGGTCGCGGCGAACGGGTCGTTCTTGCGCAAGGCCCCCGCATCGGTGACCAACAGGATCAAGCGCCCGCCATAGCCGGACCAGTCCATGCCCTGCACCGCTTCCATCACACCGGCGAAGGCATCTTCATTGAACGAATGGCTCGACACCGTGGAGGCCTTGACCTGCCGCGCCATTTCCAGGAAGCGCTGCGGGTCGCGGCCCTGCTCCAGGGTAATCAGCGTTTTGGCGACGTATTCCAGGCCCGGGGTTTTCTTGATGCTGCTGCGAAAGCCCACCAGGCCGAAGCTGACGCTGTCCAGCTCGCCGCGCTCGGCGATGCGGCTTTGCAGTTCGTGGACCACATCGCGAACCTGATCGATGTAGGGCTGCATGGATACCGTGGTGTCCACTACCAACACCACGGCGGTGCGGAACGCGTCGGCATTGGCGGTGGTGATCGGTGTGTTGCCCGTGGCCTTGGGCGAATTGCCGGGGTCGATGGACGCCACGTTGAGCAACTGCACCGGTTGGCCGTTGTCATCGAAGCTCTCGCGGGAATCGAAGATCGGCAACAGGTAGAACTGGTTCTGCGGCACCGCACTGGCGGCCGGCTCCAGGGCCAGCACCTGCTGGTTGTCCGTCGGACTTTGCTGCGCCTTGAGCAGGACATTCCTGGCGTTGGCAGGATTCGCCAGCAGCTTCTCCACCTCGCCCGGCTGACGCAGGAACATCACCGGCGCACGGCCCGAGCGTTCGGTGAACTTGAGCACCAGGCTTTGCTTCCAGTCGCTGACCTGGGCGGCCGGCAACCAGCCGTCGCTGCGCCCATCCGTGGCGGCGCCGACGCGTACCCACGGGCTGCCGTTGACGTCTTTGCGCTGGTACACGTACAGCACGGAAAACGCCGGCAGCGCCTTGCCGGAAACAGCGCCCGGTTCGTCGGCCAGGGTCGCGCCCGGCTTGGTGAGCACCCGTTGGAACAGGGTTTTCTTGCCCGCCATCAACAGTGGGCGCTGGCCGCCATCCGCCTGGGCGGTGTCTGGCGGATTCACCGGGGGCGTTACCGGCGGTTTGACCGGCGGCGCTTCGGGATTCTTTGCCGGAGGCGTTTCAGGAGCCTTGACCGGTGGCTTGCTGGACGACGCGGTCGAGGTCACCGGCGGCTTCTTGGTGTCGCCGTCATTCCCCGACAACCACCAGTAACCCGCACCACCCAATGCCAGCGCTACGGCCACCGCGACGGCAGCCAGGGCGAACACCGGGCCCTTGCGCTGTTCCGAGACGCTGGATTGAGGGATCGGTCTGACGCTCGGCGCCGGCGGTTTTGGCGGCGGCGTCGGCTGCGCGGGGCCACTCGGGATGTCGATGGACATCGGCGTCAAACCGGCCAGGTCATCGCTCGCCGGTTTGCTCGATACCGGCAAGGGCAGCGGACGGATCAGTGTCGCCTCGGCGGAATCTGCCGGCAGGTTATCCAGCGCCCGCAGCAACGCGGCGGCATCCGGGAAGCGTTCCGCCGGGTCCTTCGCCAGCAACTTGCGCAACACCTCCTGAAAACGCCCGTGGTGCACCGGCAATTCCGGCAGCGGCTCGGTCAGGTGGGCCAGGGCTGTGGACAGCGCATCGTTGCCGGTATACGGCAGTTCGCCCACGAGGATTTCGTAGAGCACCACGCCCAAGGCGTACAGGTCGGCGCGGCCGTCGATGTCCTGGCCGCGCGCCTGTTCCGGGCTCATGTAGCTGGGGGTGCCCACGGCGAAACCGGCCTGGGTGAACTGGGTGCGGTCGTCCAGGGACTTGGCGATGCCGAAGTCCGACAACACCGCCGTGCCGTCGGCGCGGAACAGGATGTTGGCCGGCTTCACGTCGCGGTGCACCAGGCCCAGGCCATGGGCATAGCCCAGCGCCGAGGCGATCTGGCGGATGTAGACCAGGCCCTGCTCCGGCGACAGGCCGGCGGCGATGCGCTCCTTGAGCGTGCCGTTGGGCAGGTACTCCATGGCCATGTAATACAGCTCACCGACGTTGCCGATGTCATGGATGGTGACCGTGTGCGGGTGCGACAGGCGCGCCAGGGTCTTGCCCTCGCGCAAGAAGCGCTCGCAGAACGTCGGGTCGGCGGCCAGCGCGGCGGCCATGACCTTGAGCGCAACCTTGCGCTCCAGCGAACGCTGGGTCGCCAGGTAGACGCTCGCCATCGCGCCCTCGCCGATCTCCCCTTCAATGTCGTAGCCGGGGATCTGGATGTTCATGGCGGACTTCATGACGGCACCTTCACGACCACCACGGTGATGTTGTCCGGCGCACCGCGCATCAGGCCCAGGGACACCAGGCTGCTGGCGATTTCGCCGGGCTCGTCGTGGCTCAGCACTTCGCGGATCTCTTCATCTTCGACGGTCTTGTTCAACCCGTCGCTGCACAACAGGTAACTGTCGCCGGGCACCAGCAGCAGCTCGACCAGGGCCAGGTTCAACTGGGCCTCGACGCCGATGGCGCGGGTGACGATGTTGGCCCTTGGGTGCACCCGCGCTTCGGCTTCGCTGAGCAAGCCGCTGTCCTGTAGATCCTGCACATAGCTGTGATCGCGGGAGATGCTTTCCAGCACCCCGTCGCGCAGGCGATACAAGCGGCTGTCACCGGCCCACAGACACATGCCGCGCAAGTCACGGGTCGCCAGCACCACCACGGTGCTGCCCATCATGGTCACGCCCCGGTTGGCGGTTTCCTCGCGCACGGCGGCGTTGACCCGCAGCAGGTCGGTTTGCAGCGCCGCGACGTATTCGTCCAGCGACCGCCCTACGGCAATGTTGCGCAGGCTATCGACGATCAGGCTGCTGACGTAATCACCCGCGGCGTGCCCGCCCATGCCATCGGCGACCACCCACAGGCCGTTTTCCGGCAGGTCCAGGCAGGCGTCTTCGTTGATCTGGCGGACCATGCCGACATGGCTCTTGCTTGCAGACTTGAATGCTTTTCCGGCACTTGGACGCATCTACACAACACCCTCTTGGCCGAGCAAAAATTGCGCAAAATCAGCGGCGGCCGGCAGGCCCTGGCACCGCATCAAACCGGGCGCGATGCGCTCCGAACCCTGGCCCCACCACAGGCTGGCGCCTTCACAGGCCGACTCGGCGAGCGCACTCATGCGCGCCTGCGGGTCGGTGGCCTCGAAGCGATGCAGGCCGGCGAAGCGCCCGCCCGGGGCGCGTTGCCGCCATTGCGGGCCGCCCAGGCTCTCCAACTCCGTGTTGAACGCTTCGAAACTGGCCTCGACGCTCAAGGTGCTCAGCAGCAGATTCTCGACCCGCTCGAACCAGTCGTCCGCACCGCCGACCACCGACGCCGGATCCGCGTCGGGCTCCAGCAGCAACGCCACGGTCAGCGGGAAATAGCGACCGACCCGGTCGATACTCGGCATCACCACCCCCACCGCCGCATCCGGCCCGCACACGCCGGGCGCGACCAGAAAGCGCCACAGCGGGCTGACCAGATAAGCGTCCAGCCACCGCTCGCCGAGGCTGGTCTGGCTGGCGAGCAGACCCGCCGCCAGCCAGGAATCCCACGGCGCGATGAAGCTCTGGGGCAAGCCACGGCTGACAAAGTCTCCACGGCTGGCCAACTTTCCATAGAAGCCCGGCGTACTCATAGCCGCTCCGGTAGGCTGAAGCCGCTGAGCACCCGGCTCTTGAACGGGTTGAAGGCGCTGTTGGCCCGCAATTCGTAAGAGGCACTGGCGTTATCGACCCGCAAGCGCAGGTTGAAGCGGTCCGGCGAGTTGCCGGCGGTCAGGTCCGATTGTTCCAGCAAGCGGAACCAGGCCCATGGTCCATCCAGGGTGATGCCGGAACGGCCGCTGGAGGACGGCGGCATGATCGAGATCCGCACCACGCCGATGCTGCCGGGGTTGGGCCATTGCATGGCGGTCGGCCGGCTCGGGCCGTGGTCGTAGCTCAATTGCTGGCCGTCCAGGTCTAGAAGGAACTGGGTGATGGTCGAATCCATCGCCACTGGCTTGAGCTCGAACCGCACCATCGGCTGGGTGCCGCCGGAACGGAAAAACGCATCGCGAATGGCCGCTGCGCGCTGGAAGGTCTGCAACACGCCGGGGGCGATGCCTAGCTTCTGCGCCGCGCCCGGCTGCCAGCGCCAGGTCGGCGTGGAAGTGTCGACGTAGGGCTGCAGGTACTTGCGGAAGTAATTGTCCATCACCCCGCCGACCCCGAAGAACTGACCGAAGTCATCCAGGGTCGCGTCCCGCGCACTGCCCGGCGACATCGGGTAGCGCCCGGCCAGGGACTGGCGATAAATGTTCACCACTTCGCTGGTCCAGGCGGCGTTCAGTTGATTGCGCACCCCGCCCATCATGGTGTTGGTGGTGGAATTGACCACCGACTTGACCAGGCCCTGGACCAGCGGCGGCTGGCGTTCGGCATTGAGGCTGACCCGGGTCGCGGCGGCCGTAGCCTGATTCTTCGCCTCGCCGAGCAGCGCATCGCCACTGGCACCGACCATGGCGCTGACCTGCACATACAGGGCATTCATGTCCGCCAGCAGGCCGTCGATGGCTGCCGGTTCACCTTCGTTTTTGTTGACAATGCTGTTGAGCTCGGCGAAGTGCGCCGTGATCGGATCATCGCTCTGGGCCGGCGCGTTTTGCGTCGCCTGTTCCTGGCCGAGCAAGCTGCCCAGGCGCTCCTTGAGCTTGTCCACCCCGCCTTCCGCCGGCACGCCTTGGGCGGCCAGCAGGCGTTCGTCCTGTTGCAGGTCGGTTTCTTTCGCCACGGCCACCAGCAGTTTTTTCAACGGCGAGGTCGGTCCGGAAATCACCCGCAGCACGTCGGCAGCCTGGGCCACGCTGGTGATCGGCACGAAGTCGATATCCGCGAGCAAGGCGTCCCACTGGCGCTGGTAGTCCTGGAAATACAGGCGGCGTACATCGGCAGCGAGGCTGGCGACGTTCTGCTGGTCGGCCTGCTCGAAGCCCAGCACCCACTGCTCTTCGGCCAGGGTCCCGGTCTGGCTCAGGCTGGTGAGCAAGAAGCCCTGACGGTAGCCCTTGACGGTGAAGAGCCCGCTCAAGGGTTCGCCCAGCGGCTTGCCGCTCTTGCGACTGAACACCAACGCGGCATCTCGCCCGGCGGCTTCGTTGATGCGGAAGTCCGGAATGCCCTCGGGCAGTTTCTGGCGCTTGATCCGATCGTAGACGCGCTGGGCCACGGGCAGTTGTTGCAGTTGCCGGCGCAGGTCTTCGATCAGCCGTGGGTCCAGGCGGGCGTTCGGTGGGCGGCGCTCGAACAGCGCCTGCAAATGCTCGCTCAGGGCCAGGCGCTGCTCGGCCGGCAAGTCTCGCGGCAGGCTACGATCCCAGTCCAGGGCGATCCAGGCCTTGATGAAATCAGGGTCGTAGTGCTCGTTGTCGGCGAGCATCAGGTACGCCTTCAGGCCTTCGTAAAGGAAATCCGAATTGCCGCCGCCGTGCAGCTGCTCTTCGATGCGCGTCAGCAGGCGTGGCGCGAAAACTGCGATCAGCAGCTTGCGATAGACGCTGCCGGACTCGGCTTCGAGCATGTCGCCCTGATACAGGCCCAGGCCTTCGGCCCAGCTCGGCGCATCGTCGGCCAGATGCTTGACGGCATTGAGCAGCGGCAACACCGCGAGCACGTCACGTTGTGCCGGGCTGAGGTTCTGCACGGCCTGACCCAGGGGCGCGACCTTCTGGTCGACCTGGGCAATATAGGCCTGATTGGCGCGGTAGCTGACCCACCACAACGAGCCGACCACCAGCACGAGCACTACGGTTGAGGCCAGCACACCACGGGCGATCCACTTGCGCCGGCGCTCGACTTTCGGGTCTACGCCCACCAATCCACGCTCGGCGAAGGCCACGGCGGTGAACAGTTTTTCGATGAAGTAACTACGCCCGGTGCCGGTCTGGCGCGCCAGGTGCTGACGGTCCAGGTTCATGCTCTGGGCCATCGCTCCGATCAAGCGGTCGATCGGGCTGCCTTCCTGGGTGCCGCTGGTGAAGTACACGCCGCGCAACAGCACACGCTCTTCGAAGGCATTGGGCTTGAACACACCTTCAAGGAAGCTTTGCAGGCAGTCCTTCAAGGCGCCGAATTGCTGTGGGAAACCATAGATCAGGTCGCGCCGCGCCGGGTCGCGTTCCTGCTGCAAGCGCTCCACCAGACGCTCGTTGAGCCGCTGCTCGAGGCCAGCAAATTCGCTTTGCAGGTGCGCCAGCGGACTGTCGTTGCTCTTGCCGTCGTCCAGGGCGAAGGTCATGCCCCATACCTGGGCGCGTTCTTCTTTGCTCAGGGTGTCGAAGTACTCCATGAACCCCGGCACCAGGTCGAGCTTGGTCAGCATCAGGTACACCGGGAAGCGCACGCCCAGCTGGGTGTACAACTCCTGGATCCGCAGACGGATCGCTGCGGCATGGGCGGCGCGCTCGGCATCGCTGCCCAGCAGCAGATCGGACAGGCTGATGGCGATGAACGCGCCGTCAATCGGGCGCCGCGCCCGTTGTTTTTTCAGCAGGCCGAGGAAGCCCAGCCACGCGGCCTTGTCGACAGTCGCGTCGCTGTCCTGGGTGGTGTAGCGGCCGGCGGTATCGAGCAGTACCGCCTGATCGGTGAACCACCAATCGCAGTTACGCGTACCGCCGACGCCGCGCACTGCACCGGCGCCCAGTTGCGCGGCCAGTGGGAAGTGCAGCCCGGAGTTGACCAGGGCGGTGGTCTTGCCCGAACCCGGCGGGCCGATGATCACGTACCACGGCAGCTCGTAGAGGTTGCGACGCTCGTCACCGCCAAGCTTGGCTTTCTTGAGCAGCGCCAGGGCCTCGTCCATGCGCTGGCGCAGGGTTTCGAGCTCTTCGGCAGTGGCAATGCTGGTGGGGTCGGGCGGGGTCTGCTCGGCCAGGCTGCGCATGACCTCGGCGGCCTGCCGGCGGGCCTGGATGATGCGAAACACCCGGTAGGCGATCCACACCGCGAACACCAGGACGATCAACGCCCAGCGACGGCCTTCGGGCACCAGCCAGTCCAGCAGCGGGCCGACGAACCAGATGATCAGGCTCAGGGCGATCAGGCCCAGCAACGGGATGACCCAGCGGATCATAAAACTGAAAAACGCCTTCACTCGACCCCCTCCGCCAACACTGTGATTTCAACCCGACGATTGCGCGCACGGCCTTCTGTCGTGGCGTTCGAGGCCAACGGCTCGGTATCGCTGCGGCCCTCGGCACTGAAGCGTTCGGGCTGGCCGGTCTTGGCCGAAAGAATCTCCAGCACCGACCGGGCGCGGGCTTCGGACAAGGCCCAGTTGGACGGGAACCTGAGGGTGGCGATCGGGCGATTGTCGCTGTGCCCGGTCACCAGTACCTGACCCTTGACCTTGCGCACCGCGTCGGCGATGCGCAGCATCAGCGGTTCGAAATCGTCCTTGATGCTGGCGCTGCCCGAGGCGAACAGTTCATCGCCACGGATCGTCACCACGGAACGGTCGACGGCGTCTTCCACGGCGATCCGTCCGGCCTTGATTTCATCGGCCAGGAACCCGGCCAGGCGTGGCCGCTCGATGACCTTGGGCTGGACCACGGGACGGTCGATGGCTTGCACCGGAATTTCTCCCAGGGCATGGATGTTCTTGAACACCGGCTCGGCGTCGGACGCCAGTTTCATCCGCAGGCCGAACAGCAGCGCCAGCAGCAACGCCACGCCAATGGCCACGGCGATCCACGGCGGCATGAATTGCGCTAAACGGTCGCGGGTCACGGTGACCCCGCGCCAGTGCGGCGAGAGCTCGCGCTCGTAGTCGCCACGGGCGCTGCGGATCACCGCACTGGTGCGCTCACGCAAGGCTTCCAATTGGCTGCGGCCGTCGTTCATCACCCGGTAGCGCCCTTCGAAACCCAGGCACATGCACAGGTACAACAGCTCCAGCAGATACAAGCGTTCGCGTGGGCTTTGCAGGCAGTGCTCCAGCAACTGGAAAACCTTTTCGCCACCCCAGGCTTCGTTGTGCACAGTGATCAACAGACTCTGCTTGCCCCAGTCGCTGGTGCCGCCCCACGGGGTGCTCAACACCGCTTCATCCAAGGCGGTGCACAAGGCGTAGCGGGCCAGCAGCACGTCATTGCGTACCACGCCGGCGGCCTCGGCGCGCTCTTCGAACTGGCGCAGGTAAGCCAGCAGTTGCGCCCGCAGGCTGGCCGGAGCCGGGTGGGAAATGGTGCTGCGCAAACGCGTCAGCAAAGCCAGCAGCGGGCCGGCGGCGCTCTCCAGCGGATTGAGGCCCCGGGCCTTGCCGGTCAGCACCGGTGCAGCCGGCATCGACAATGGCGCGGCCGCAGGCGCCGGTTGCGGGCGACCGGAATCGGGGCGGAACGGGTCCGCGCCACGGCCGCCGGGCGTTGGCATGAACTGGGTACGATCGTCGTTGCTCATCGCGCTTTATCCTCGGATCGCCCAGAACGCCAGGTTCAGCCCTGGGAACTGGCCGGCGATGTGGAAGGCAAAACCACCGGAGTTGCTCAGTTGTTGCCAATGGTCGCTGCCGCGGTCCAGCTCGTAATAAGTGGAGCCGGCGTGGTACGGCAGTTGCCGTGGCGCCACTGGCAATGGCAGCAGGCCGATGCCCGGCAGTTGCAGGTTGACCAGGTCGCGAATGTGCTCCACCGAGCCGACCTTGCTCTGCTGGCCAAAGCGCCCGCGCAGGGTTTCGGCAGGGACATCGGCGCGCACCACCAGGATGAAACTGGCACTGTCGAGCAGCGTCTTGTCCGCCAGCATCGCCACATGGATGCCGTAGGCTTTCTCGACAATCGGGATCGGCGTGGCCTTGCTGTCGATCAGCATCGACAAGGCTTCGCGCAGGGCCTGCATCACCGGCGCGTAACTCAGCGCCAGGTCATCGTGCTGATATTGCGGGAATTCCTGCGGTCGTCGGCCGGATGCGGTGAAGGTCGAGAACTCCCCGGCCAGGGCCACCAGTTCGCTGTAGAAGCGCTCGGGGTGCAGCGGGCTCAACTGGCTCAGGTGCTGGATCAGCGGCTGGGCGCGGTTGACCAGTTGCAGCAGCATGAAATCGGCAATCTCCGAAGCGCCACCGGCACCCGACGCCACCACCCGCCCGGCGAGGGCTTCGCCGCGCTGGTGGAGCAGGCCGAGCAATTCACTGCGGAACGCCGCCAGCGGCTTGGAAGCGACCACATCCAGCACCGGCGGGATGTAGGTGTCGTCCAGCACCAGAGCGCGGTCGGCGCGCTTTTCCTTGATCCGCACCACGCCGATGGCGGCGTAGTCGCCGATGCCATCCTGGGCGGTCAACAAACGCAGTGCCCGCGAGCCCAAGGCCACCGGCGCACGATTCTCGAACGGTGCGTTGTCGTCGCGCACTTCGCTGACCTGGCTCACGTAGCGCGCAGCGCCCAGGGGCTCGCCTTCGTCCACGGTGTCACGGGCGCCGGCACGCTTGAGCGGCAAGGCCAGGTACACCAGGCCGTCGCGCAGGTTGTCATCGACATTCAGCGGGGTCGGCGCCAGGTCATCATGAGGAATATTGAACGGCGTGCCATCCGGCAGCAGGCCCCGCGCCGAAATGATCGCCAGCTTGCCCTGGGCCAGCAGGCCCTGGTCGATCTGCAATTCGGAAAAACCCCAGGCGCCAGCCGACAGCGGGCGGCTGCGGGCGTCGATGAGGTTTTCCAGGTAACGGTCATGCTGCTGGAAGTGCTGCGTTCCAATGAACATGCCTTCCGACCAGACCACACGATTGTTCCAGGACATGGGGGCTCCGATTGCTTATTGGGCAGGGCTGGATGGGGCGCCGACGACGTCGCTGCGCACGGCGCGCACGTCGAGGCTGATCTGGTATTCGGTGTATTGGCGTGCCGGTACGTTGAGCACCGTGCGCCACAGCGACTGGTCCAGTTCGCGGTAACCCACCAGGATGCCGATATGACGCGTCGAGGGATCGAGGTCGCGTTGCAGGCTCAGTTGCTGGCCGGGCTGGATCAGCACTTCGTCCTGATCGATCAGGTCGGGGCCGAGCGTCGCCTGGGCGCGTTCGGCCAGGGCGAAATAGTCGGAGCGGCCGAAGGTAGCGGCGTTTTTCAATTCGAAAATGCGCACCCGGACCGGGGCCGGCTGGCCGGTCGCACCGGGGTTCAGTCCGGCAATGGCGTGGAAGTGCAGCTCGACGGCGGCAGTGTCGGCCTCAGCCTCTTCGGGCTGCGGTGGGGCCGCATCCTTGGCGCACGCCGTCAACAGAAGCGCGGTGGCAACTGCGAGTAAAAACCTGTGAATCATCCTGCGTCCTCAATGACGTTTGAGCTATCCGTTGTTTGGCTTGTTCGGGTTATGTGCAACGACGCTCAGCGGCGTCGCTGTCGGGTGCTGTGTTCTTCGTAGGCGCGGCTGAATTCACGGCCGAACAGGTCCTGGAAATCCTCCTGGGCTTCCCGGGAAATGTTGCTGTAGAGCTCGGTGAACTGCTGCCAGTACTGGGCCTGTCGCGAGCCGTTGAAAATGCTCGACAGCCCGCCGGGCTTGCCCATGCGCTCTTCCAGTTGCGCCGGCTCGAAGCGTGCCAGCAGATGCTTGATGGCCGCCTCCACACCGGCCATGACCGCCAGTTGGTGAGCGCGCAGGTCATCGAAACTGTCACGCACCGCCGCGTCCGGCGCCATGAACGCCTGGTTGCCGTGACGCAGCAGCAACAGCAGGGCCTCGTCGACATTCGGGGCGAATTTGAGCGGGTTGTTTTCCACCGGCTGGATCATGGTCTGCTGGATGCGGAACTCACCCTTGAGGCTGGCGCGGGCGCGCAACACATCGATAAGGCCCTCGACCATCAATCGGTAGCTGCGCCCGATGTTCTCCATTTGCGCTTCGGCCTGGGCTTTGTCCAGGCGCAACTGATCCAGACCGGCACCGCGCAGAAACGCCTGCAGCAGGTCAGGTTGCGCGGCGTCGAACGAAGCCGCCGGAGCCTCGGCGCGGGTGACTGGCGCAACAGGTACCGGTGCGGGTTCGCTCGGCGGACTGACTTCAGCCACCGGCATTGGCGGCACGGGAGTCGGGATCGGCTCGATCACCGGGGGCGGCGCTACCGGCAGCGGCGCAACGGGCACCGGCGGGATCGCCACTGGCGCGGGCTTATCGCTGAGCAGGTCCCAATCTTCCGGGATCACCGAGGCGGTGTTGACGGCCACCGGCTCGATCACGGGCGGTGGGCTGGGACGCGGGATCGGTGTCGGTGGACGGAAATCGTGCTGCTGGGCCGGCACATGGTCGGGCTGGGTCGCAGGCGGGACGCTGGGCGGGGTGAGGAAGTCGAACAGGTCGGGCATGGTGTCCATGGCCGACACACCCTGGAATTGTGCCGGCGACGGCACGGGCATCGACGCCGGCGTACTCGTGGCGGCGGCCTGGCGCCCCATCAGGGCCTCGAAGCTGCTGGACGAATCGGCGAACGGGTTGCTGTCGCTAGCCGGCAGGCTGAAATCGACACGCGCCTGGATCTCGTAATCGCCGATGCGGATCACTTCGCCGTCTTGCAACGGCTCACTGTTACCCTTGCGCAGACGAATGCCGGCCTTGACCAACTCCACACCATTGGTGCTGTTATCGGTCAGGTAATAGCGACCGTCCTTATATTGAATAACGCAATGTTGGCCGGAAACCAGGCGCTCGGGATCCGGCAATACCCAATCGTTATTGGAATTACGGCCAATTGCCATCACGCCCTGGTCCATGGACTTTTCTGAACACTGACCCGGGGTGATCTTGTGATAACTAGTGATAGTCAAACACAGCGGCATCTCGCCTCCTTGCTGAACACTTCTTTGCTGATCGCACACACGGTGATTCTAGTGATTTTGCCCCGGCGCTCACGCTGGAAACGGCGTTTTGCCAGCATGATGGCTGATATTACCCGGCCTGCATGACAAAAAGCCTGCTTCCGTGCCGTCCTCGACCTGTCAGTCGCGAGGGTTGTTAAGCGCCTCACAACTGTAACAGAGGCGAAATAGCTTACCTTGACAAGCGATAAGTACTACACCAAAAATGCACAACTTCTTGAATATAAATGATGGCACTTTAAGATCATCCAGCATCTATAGGGCCACTACCTTCAGGAAACATGCGAAGTTTCATCCGAAACTTGTGTATGCACTGCCCGCATTTTTCAGTGGGCGATAGGGAGATCGATCCAAGTGGATGTGCCGTTGCTGCTCGCCGCCGTTTCCGCGACTTCGCCGTGCGGTGAAGACCTGGAGTATGACGCGGATTTCCTGCGCCTGGAGCGCGACTCCAAGGGCCAACCCGAGCGCAGCATGGGCGACTCTATCCTGCCGGCCGAACCGCCCGAGTGGCGCAGCATCCGGCAACAGAGCCTGGACTTGTTGCAACGCAGCAAAGACCTGCGCATCACCCATTTCCTGCTGCAAAGCACCCTGGCCCTGGAAGGCATTCCCGGCCTGGCCAGCTCCCTGACCTTGATCAGCGAACTGCTCAAGCAGTATTGGGCCGACCTGCATCCGCGCCTGGACGCCGATGACGACAACGACCCCACGGTGCGCATCAATGCCCTCGCCGGCCTGACGTCCGACACCACCATTCGCCTGCTGCGCGAAAGCATCCTGGCCCGCTCCCGGACTTTCGGCGCCGTCAGCCTGCGCGCCGCCGCCAATGCCAGCGGCCTGCAGAGCTTCGCCGATGAAAGCCTGGGTGCCGAACAGCTCGCCGGTGCCTTGCGCGACTGCGACCCCGAGCAGTTGGAAGTCACCCGGGCGGCGCTGCTGGAAGCCCGCAGCGCGGCCGAAGCCATCGAGCAACAGGTCAGCGACCAGGTCGGTTCCGCCCAGGGCGTGGACCTCGGCCCACTGAAGCAGCCGCTGAAGATGGCCTTGCAGATTCTCGGCCAGTTCGCCCCACAGAGCGGCGACAGTGATCTGTCCGAGCCCGTCAGCGACGACAGCACAGCGACCGCTGAACCTTCCAGCGCACCGAGCACGCCGCGCGCGACCAGCGCGAGCGGCGTCAGCGGCGAAATCAACAACCGCGACGACGTGCTGCGCAGCCTGGACCGGATTCTCGCTTACTACACCCGTCATGAGCCCTCCAGCCCGCTGCCGGTGCTGTTGAACCGGGCCAAGAATCTGGTGCACGCCGACTTCGCGGCCATCGTGCGCAACCTGATTCCCGACGGCATGAGTCAATTTGAAAACCTGCGCGGCCCAGATAGCGAATAAAAGCGAACGGATCACGCAGTCACGTCGCCGGTACCACCGGATGACGCCAACACCGTCGCTCAAGCGACCAGGAGCAGCAACGTGGCGAAGCAAAGTTCTCAGAAATTCATCGCGCGCAACCGCGCGCCTCGAGTGCAGATCGAGTACGACGTCGAGCTCTACGGCGCCGAGAAGAAGGTCCAGTTGCCCTTCGTCATGGGGGTGATGGCCGACCTCGCCGGCAAGCCCGCCGAGCCTCTGGCACCGGTGGCCGACCGCAAGTTCCTCGAGATCGACGTCGACAATTTCGACTCGCGCCTCAAGGCCATGCAGCCGCGCGTAGCCTTCCATGTACCCAACGAACTGACCGGCGAAGGCAACCTGAGCCTGGACCTGACCTTCGAAAGCATGGACGACTTCAGCCCGGCGGCCGTGGCCCGCAAGGTCGACTCGCTGAACAAATTGCTCGAAGCGCGCACCCAGTTGGCCAACCTGCTGACCTACATGGACGGCAAGACCGGTGCCGAAGAAATCATCATGAAGGCGATCAAGGACCCAGCGCTGTTGCAGGCCCTGGCCAGCGCGCCGAAGCCAGCACAGGATCAATGACATGACCGACAACACAGCCCGCGAAGGCGTCCAGAACCTGGGCGCGACAGAAGAGACCAGCGAGTTCGCGTCCCTGCTGCTGCAAGAGTTCAAGCCCAAGACCGAACGCGCCCGTGAAGCCGTCGAGACCGCCGTGCGCACGCTGGCCGAACAGGCCCTGGCGCAGACCGACCTGGTGTCCAACGACGCCATCAAGTCGATCGAATCGATCATCGCGGCCATCGACGCCAAGCTCACCGCCCAGGTCAACCAGATCATCCACCATCCAGAGTTCCAGCAGCTGGAAAGCGCATGGCGCGGTTTGCATTACCTGGTCAACAACACCGAGACCGATGAGCAACTCAAGATCCGCGTGCTCAACATCTCCAAGACCGACCTGCACAAGACCCTGAAGAAATTCAAGGGCACCGCGTGGGACCAGAGCCCGATCTTCAAGAAGATGTACGAAGAAGAATACGGCCAGTTCGGCGGCGAACCTTACGGCTGCCTGGTGGGCGACTACTACTTCGACCAGTCGCCACCGGACGTGGAACTGCTGGGCGAGCTGTCGAAAGTCTGCGCCGCCATGCACGCTCCGTTCATCTCTGCGGCATCGCCGACCGTGATGGGCATGGGCTCGTGGCAGGAACTGTCGAACCCACGCGACCTGACCAAGATCTTCACCACCCCGGAATACGCCGGCTGGCGTTCGCTGCGTGAATCGGAAGACTCGCGCTACATCGGCCTGACCATGCCGCGCTTCCTGGCGCGCCTGCCGTACGGCGCCAAGACCGATCCGGTGGAAGCCTTCGCCTTCGAAGAAAACACCGACGGCGCCGACAGCTCCAAGTACACCTGGGCCAACGCGGCCTACGCGATGGCGGTGAACATCAACCGCTCGTTCAAACACTTCGGCTGGTGCTCGCGCATCCGCGGCGTGGAGTCCGGCGGCGAAGTGGAAAACCTGCCGGCCCACACGTTCCCTACCGACGACGGTGGCGTGGACATGAAGTGCCCGACCGAGATCGCCATTTCGGACCGCCGTGAAGCGGAACTGGCGAAGAACGGTTTCATGCCGCTGCTGCACAAGAAGAACACCGACTTCGCTGCGTTCATTGGCGCCCAGTCGCTGCAGAAACCGGCCGAGTACGACGACCCGGACGCCACCGCCAACGCCAACCTGGCTGCGCGCCTGCCATATCTGTTCGCCACGTGCCGTTTCGCCCACTACTTGAAGTGCATCGTGCGCGACAAGATCGGTTCCTTCAAAGAGAAGGACGAGATGCAGCGCTGGTTGCAGGACTGGATCCTCAACTACGTCGACGGCGACCCGGCGCACTCCACCGAAACCACCAAGGCCCAGCACCCACTGGCAGCGGCCGAAGTGATCGTCGAGGAAGTCGAAGGCAACCCGGGGTACTACAACTCCAAGTTCTACCTGCGCCCGCACTACCAGCTCGAAGGGCTGACCGTGTCGCTGCGCCTGGTATCGAAACTGCCGTCGGCCAAGGGTGCGTAAGCACTGGCTGAATTAGGTACCCCTCGGTGGGAGCAAACCCTGTGGCGAGGGAGCTTGCTCCCGCTGGGGCGCGTAGCGGCCCCTTCTTGTGGGTGCTGCGCACCCAAGCGGGAGCAAGCTCCCTCGCCACAAAGGGTGTCCCACAGGGATCTTCATCCGGTTGCAGATCGCTGTTGAACACAGAATTCGCAAGGTCAGCGTCAACCAAACAATGTGGTTAGAAACCACACAGGGAGAAAACATGGCTGTTGATATTTTCATCAAGATCGGCGACATCAAGGGCGAGTCCATGGACAAGGCCCACAAGGACGAGATCGACGTCCTGAACTGGAGCTGGGGCATGTCCCAGACCGGTAACATGCACTCCGGCACCGGCGGTGGCGCGGGCAAGGTGAATATTCAGGATCTGTCGCTGACCAAGTGGGTCGACAAAGCCACCCCGAACCTGATGATGCACTGCGCCAGCGGCAAGCACATCGACAAGGTCAAATTGGTAGTGCGCAAGGCCGGTGGCGAGAGCCAGGTCGAGTACATGATCATCAACCTGGAAGAAGTGATCATCACCTCCATGAGCACTGGCGGTTCGGGCAGCGATGATCGCCTGACCGAAAACGTCACCCTGAACTTCGCCAAGGTGCTGGTGGACTACCAACCGCAGAAAGCCGACGGTACCAAGGAAGGCGGTCCGGTCAAGTTCGGCTGGAACATCCGCACCAACACCAAGGTGTAATCGAAGACGCCCCCGGTGCCACGCGCCGGGGGTGTTTGGTGCTTGCTCGAATCCAATCCTCTACAGCGCGGTATCTGAGTCATGGCCAAGCCTTCGTTTATCAATTTGTGGAACAGCTATCCCGATACGCCAACGCCCTGCGACGGCCCTTGGGACAATCAATGCGCTATCCGCATGAGCGTCACGCTCAACGCGGAGAAAACCATCAAGGTCAACAAGTCGACCTACACCGAACCCAAGTGCGCGCACGAACACGCGCGGGGCGCGGAATCGCTGGCCAACTGGCTCTGGCGGCACCACCTGGGTCGTCCGCTGATTCTCTCTGGAAGTGCCGAAGATCGGCGCAAGCTCGCTCAAAAGACCGGGATCATCTTCTTCAAGGACTGCTTTGCACGGCACGGGCAATCCCTGGAAGCGCGTACCGGCGACCACATCGATCTGTGGAATCGCGGCAGGGTCACGGGTGACTTCGCAGACCAGGCCCATCGCTCAAAACAAGTCTGGTTCTGGGAACTGTCATGATCAAGCGTACGCTGCATTCACTGCTGTCGAGTTGCGTGCTGTTGAGTCTGTACGCCTGCGCCGAAACGGCCCCGGACACAACCACCGCACAAGACAATCAGGTCGATCTTGGCGGTCAAGTATTGACCCTTGAGAACCACGATCAACGCTGCGCCTTGCGTAAACCGGATCAAAGCCTGTTGACCCTGGACATGCCCTGGCCTTGCCATCTGGGCGTCGATCGCCAAGGTAAACCACGCGTCGAAAACTTCAATAACGCCCAGATTATTATCGTCCAGCACTTTGCACCGGAACCTGCGCCGAGCACTGAATGCCGTTCTCAGTACCAGGCGATCAGGAAAATGGCTGGTCAGCTGGAAGCCTCGATGGTAGCTGGCGGTGGTCATTGCCTGCCGGGCGCTTTCGATCAGAAGAACTTCGTGGCCCTTTTTACGTGGTAACCGAAATCGCCACCCGCGATCGCCTGCAACCGTCCCTGCTGGACCGGCTGACCGACGACGATCCGACCAATCCCAAGGAAAGCGCCGACAAGCGCGTGCTCTCGCTCACCCAGCTCAAGGCCTCGGTGCTGCGCGACCTGGCGTGGCTGCTCAACACCACCTGCCTGCTCGGCCACGACGCAACGCTGCATACCCCGGCGGGCACCTCAGTGGTGAATTTCGGGCTGCCGGCGCTGGCCGGTAACAGCGCGTCGAACGTTGACGTCCCGGCCCTCGAAGCATTGATCCACCAGGCCATCGCCACGTTCGAGCCGCGGATCCTGCGCCACACCCTGCGCGTCCGGGCCCGGGCGACGGCGGAGATGAACCACAACGCCCTGAGCTTCGAGATCGAAGGCGACCTGTGGGCCCAGCCGGTGCCGCTGCGCCTGATGCTGCAAACCGACCTGGACCTGGAAACCGGCCATGTGCGGGTGGTCAACGCTGACCAGCGGAGGCGCCCATGAACCCGCGCCTGCTGGAGCTGTATAACCAGGAACTGCACCACGTGCGCGAAAGCGCGGCGGAGTTTGCCAAGGAATACCCCAAGATCGCCAGTCGGCTGACGTTGTCCGGCATGGACTGCGCCGACCCGTATGTCGAACGCTTGCTCGAAGGCTTTGCCTACCTGACCGCCCGGGTGCAGCTCAAGCTCGATGCCGAGTACCCGACGTTCACCCACAACTTGCTTGAAATCGCCTACCCGCACTATCTGGCGCCCACGCCGTCGATGACCGTGGTGCAGATGCAGGCCGACCCGGACGAAGGCTCGTTGAGCGGTGGCTTCCAACTGCCTCGGGATACCGTCCTGCGGGCCGCCCTGGGACGCGAAACCCAGACCTGCTGCGAGTACCGCACCGCCCACGCGGTGACGCTGTGGCCGTTGCAGGTCAGCCAGGCCGAATACTTCGGCAACCCGTCCACCGTGCTCGGGCGCCTGGCCGCCAGTGAACCGAAAGCCAAGGCCGGCCTGCGCATCACCCTGCGCACCGGTGCCGAATTGCCGTTCAACAGCCTGGCCCTGGACAACCTGCCGCTGTACCTCAGCGGCACCGACGAACAACCCTTCCGCCTTTACGAGCAGTTGCTCGGCAACGCCTGCGCGGTATTCGCCCGCAAGCCCGGAGGCGACTGGGTCGAGCGCCTGGCGCAGGACGCACTGCGCTCGCGAGGTTTCGACGATGCCGATGCGGCGCTGCCGGTGGTGTCGCGGGCGTTCCAGGGCTATCGCCTGTTGCAGGAATACTTCGCCCTGCCCCAGCGCTTCCTGTTCGTCGACTTCACCCAACTGAGCCGGGCGGTCAAGCGCTGCGACGGCCAGGAACTGGAACTGATCGTGCTGTTCGACCGTCACGATCCGAGCCTGGAAGGCAGCGTGAGCGCGACGCAGTTCCTGCCGTTCTGCACCCCGGCGATCAATCTGTTCCCCCGGCGCCTGGACCGCATTCACCTGTCGGAGCGGGTCAACGAGCACCACGTGATCGCCGACCGCACCCGGCCGATGGATTTCGAAGTGCATTCGCTCACTGGCCTCACCGGTCACGGCACCGGGCCGGAGCAACCGTTCCTGCCGTTCTACGCGGTGCGCGATCCGTCTCGTTACGGGCGCGACCAGGCCTACTACACCGTGCGCCGTGAGCCACGGGTGCTGTCCAGCGATCAACGACGAAACGGTCCGCGCTCGACCTACATCGGCAGCGAAACCTTCGTCAGCCTGGTAGACAGCCAGCAAGCGCCCTATCGCCACGACTTGCGCCAACTGGGCGTGACCGCGTTGTGCACCAACCGTGACCTGCCGCTGTTCATGAGCGTGGGCAACGGCAAGACCGACTTCACTTTGGCCGACAGCGCGCCGGTAGCCGCCGTGCGCTGCGTGGCCGGGCCGAGTCGTCCACGGGCCAGCCATGCCCACGATGCCAAGGCCTGGCGGCTGATCAGCCAGTTGTCGCTGAACTACTTGTCGTTGAGCGAACAAGGCCAAGGCGCCGCCGCCCTGCGCGAGCTGCTGCGCCTGTACGGCGACAGCAACGACGCGGCGCTGCAATTGCAGATCGAAGGCCTGCGCGAGGTCAGCAGCAAGGCCTGCACCCGCCGCTTGCCGATGCCGGGGCCGATCGTGTTCGGCCGTGGCCTGGAGATCACCCTGGAATTCGATGAAAACGCGTTTCGCGGCACCGGCGTGTTTCTGCTCGGCGCCGTGTTCGAACGCTTCCTGGCACGCTACGTGTCGATCAACAGTTTTACCGAGACGGTGATCCGTACCACCGAACGCGGCGAGATCATGCGATGGAAAGCCAAGCCCGGACGTCGTCCGACCCTGTGAGTACCCTGGAGGCGATGCACCAGGAACCCTGGGAATACGACTTCTTCCAGGCGTTGCGGCGCATTGAGTGCGAGTCCCCCGAGCTGCCGCGCCTGGGCCATTCGTTGCGCCTGGCCGATGACCCGCTGCGCCTGGGACAACAGGCCGAATGCACCTTCGCCCCGGCCACCCTGGCTTCGGTGCAACCGGGCGTCGATGGTGCGCCGGCGCGCCTGGAGCAGTTCTTCTTCGGCCTCGGCGGCCCCAACGGCCCGCTGCCGCTGCACCTCACCGAGTACGTGCGCGAACGCCAACGCAACAATGGCGACAGCACCAGCAAGCGCTTTCTCGACGTGTTCCACCATCGCCTGCTCAGCCTGTTCTACCGGGCCTGGGCCGAAGCGCGGCCGACGGTCAGCCACGACCGCCCGGACGACGATTACTGGTCGGCACGCCTGGCGTCCTTCAGTGGCCGGGGCATGCCGAGCCTGCTCGAGCAGGGCCTGATTCCGGACACCGCGAAGCTGCACTACAGCGGCCACCTGGCGGCGCAAACCCGCTACCCCGATGGTTTGAAGGCGATCCTGAGCGAGTACTTCGGGCTGCCGGTGGAGATCGAGGAATACGTCGGCCAATGGCTGGAGCTGCCGGAGCGCAGCCGCGTCGGCGTCAGCGCCAACCAGCTGGGCACCGACTTCTGCCTGGGTCGCTATGTGTGGGACCGCCAGCACAAATTCCGCATTCGCCTGGGGCCGCTCAAGCTGGTCGACTACATGGGCATGCTCCCCGGCCAGCAGCCATTCAACGAGCTGGTGGCCTGGGTCGCCGAATACCTGGGACACGAATTGGACTGGGACCTGAACCTGGTCCTGGAACAGCCCGAAGTCCCGGCGCTGCAACTCAACGGTCAGTTCCGCCTGGGGTTCAATACCTGGCTGGGCCAGCCGCAAACCGATGCCAACGATCTAATACTGGCCCGGCATTACGCCGAACAGGCCAACACCTCACAGACCTCAAGGAGCCATGAGCATGGGTGAAATCAGTCGCGCCGCGTTGTTCGGCAAACTCAACAGCGTGGCTTACAAAGCCATCGAAGCCGCCACCGTGTTCTGCAAATTGCGCGGTAACCCCTACGTGGAACTGGCCCACTGGTTTCATCAGTTGCTGCAACTGCAGGACTCGGACCTGCACCGCATCATCCGCCAGTTCAACGTCGAGCCGGCACGCCTGGCCCGCGACCTGACCGATGCCCTGGACCGCCTGCCACGGGGCTCGACCTCCATCACCGACTTGTCGTCCCATGTGGAAGAGGCCGTGGAACGCGGCTGGGTCTACGGCAGCCTGATGTTCGGTGAAAGCCAGGTGCGCACCGGTTACCTGGTGATCGGCATCCTCAAGACCCCGAGCCTGCGCCATGCGCTGCTGGGCCTGTCGTCGGAGTTCGACAAGGTCAAGGTCGAAGCCCTGAGCGAGCGTTTCGACGAATACATTGGCGACTCGCCGGAAAACGCCCTGACCGCCAGCGACGGCTTCAACGCCGGCAGCGTGCCCGGCGAAGCCAGCGGCGCCATGGCCCCGAGCGCCATGGGCAAGCAGGAAGCGCTCAAGCGCTTCACCGTCGACCTCACCGAACAGGCCCGCAGCGGCAAGCTCGACCCGATTGTCGGGCGCGACGAAGAGATCCGCCAACTGGTGGACATCCTCATGCGCCGCCGGCAGAACAACCCGATCCTCACTGGTGAAGCCGGCGTGGGCAAGACTGCGGTGGTCGAAGGATTTGCCCTGCGCATCGTCGCCGGCGACGTGCCGCCGTCGCTCAAGGATGTGGAATTGCGCAGCCTCGACGTTGGCCTGTTGCAGGCCGGCGCGAGCATGAAAGGCGAGTTCGAACAGCGCCTGCGCCAAGTCATCGAAGACGTCCAGGCCTCGCCGAAACCGATCATCCTGTTCATCGACGAAGCCCACACCCTGGTGGGTGCCGGTGGCGCCGCCGGTACCGGTGACGCGGCCAACCTGCTCAAGCCAGCCCTGGCCCGTGGCACCCTGCGCACCGTGGCCGCGACGACCTGGGCCGAGTACAAGAAGCACATCGAAAAAGACCCGGCCCTGACCCGTCGTTTCCAAGTGGTGCAAGTCGCCGAGCCGTCGGAAGACAAGGCGCTGCTGATGATGCGCGGCGTGGCCTCGACCATGGAACAGCACCACCAGGTGCAGATCCTCGACGAAGCGTTGGAAGCCTCGGTCAAGTTGTCCCACCGCTACATTCCTGCGCGCCAGTTGCCGGACAAATCCGTGAGCCTGCTGGACACCGCCTGCGCCCGCGTCGCCATCAGTCTGCACGCCGTGCCGGCTGAAGTGGACGACAGCCGCCGACGCATCGAAGCACTGGAAACCGAGCTGCAGATCATCGCCCGCGAACACGCCATCGGCGTGGCGATCGGCTCGCGCCAGACCCAGACTGAAAGCCTGCTGAGCGCCGAGCGCGAGCGCTTGGCCGAGCTGGAAAGTCGTTGGGCCGAAGAAAAAGCCCTGGTGGATGAACTACTCGCCACCCGCGCGACCCTGCGCGAGCGCGTCGGCGTGGTGGACAGCGAAGATGCCAGCGAAGCTTCTGACAACGAAAGCCACGCTCTGCGCGAGCAACTGGTGGACCTGCAACAGCGCCTGAGCGCCCTGCAAGGCGAGAACCCACTGATCTTGCCGACTGTGGACTACCAGGCCGTGGCCTCGGTGGTTGCCGACTGGACCGGCATCCCGGTGGGCCGCATGGCTCGCAACGAACTGGAAACCGTGCTCAACCTCGACCAGCACCTGAAAAAACGCATCATCGGCCAGGACCACGCCTTGCAGATGATCGCCAAGCGCATCCAGACCTCCCGCGCCGGCCTCGACAACCCGAGCAAGCCGATTGGGGTGTTCATGCTCGCCGGCACCTCCGGCGTGGGCAAGACCGAAACCGCCCTGGCCCTGGCCGAAGCCATGTACGGCGGCGAGCAGAACGTCATCACCATCAACATGAGCGAGTTCCAGGAAGCCCACACCGTGTCCACCCTCAAGGGCGCGCCACCGGGCTACATCGGCTACGGCGAAGGCGGTGTACTGACCGAAGCCGTGCGGCGCAAACCGTACAGCGTGGTGCTGCTGGACGAGGTGGAAAAAGCCCACCCGGACGTGCATGAAATCTTCTTCCAGGTGTTCGACAAAGGCGTGATGGAGGACGGCGAAGGCCGGGTGATCGACTTCAAGAACACCTTGATCCTGCTGACTACCAACGCCGGCACCGAGCTGATTGCCGACGTCTGCAAAGACCCGCAGAACGTGCCGGAGCCGGAAGAGATCGCCAAGGCCCTGCGTCAGCCGTTGCTGGAGATTTTCCCGCCGGCCCTGCTGGGACGCCTGGTGACGATTCCGTACTATCCGCTCAGCGACGAGATGCTCAAGGCCATCACCCGCCTGCAGCTCAACCGCATCAAGAAGCGCGTGGAAAGCACCCACAAGGTCGCGTTCGACTACGACGATGCGGTGATCGACCTGATCGTCTCGCGCTGCACCGAGACCGAAAGCGGCGGCCGGATGATCGACACCATCCTGACCAACAGCCTGCTGCCGGACATGAGCCGCGAATTCCTGACCCGCATGCTCGAAGGCAAGGCCATGGCAGGCGTGCGGATCAGCGCGGTGGATAACGAATTGCAATACAACTTCAGCGACGCGGCCTGACTGAAAGGTACACCGGCCCCTGTGGGAGCGAGCTTGCTCGCGATAGCGTAGTCACAGCCGGCATTACGGTTGACTGACACACCGCCATCGCGAGCAAGCTCGCTCCCACAGTGGATCAGGTTTCCTCAGGGAAACAGCGGCGCAGCCCATACAACGACGAGATCACCGATGTTATTCAACCAAGCCTCACGCCTGGCAAAGATCACCAGCCCCCTGGGGCCGGAGGTGCTGTTGCTCAAGGACATGGGTGGCGGCGAAGAGCTGGGAAGGCTGTTCAACTATGAGTTGCAGCTGCACTCGCTGGACAACGCCATCGACCTCAACCAGTTGCTCGGCAAGCCGATGTGCGTGAGCCTGCAACTGGACGGCGGTGGCGAGCGCTATTTCCACGGCATCGTTGCGCGCTGCAGCCAGAACGTCGACCAGGGCCAGTTCGCCAGTTACCAGGCCACGCTAAGGCCTTGGCTGTGGCTGCTGACCCGTACCTCCGATTGCCGGATTTTCCAGAACCTGACCATCCCGCAGATCATCAAGCAGGTGTTCCGCGACCTGGGCTTTTCCGATTTCGAAGATGCCCTGAGCCGCCCCTACCGCGAGTGGGAATACTGCGTGCAGTATCGCGAGACCAGCTTCGATTTCGTCAGCCGCCTGATGGAGCAGGAAGGGATCTACTATTTCTTCCGCCACGAGCAAGGCCGCCACGTGCTGGTGTTGGCCGACGCCTACGGGGCCCACACCACGGCGCCCGGCTACGCTTCGGTGCCCTACTATCCGAAGAATGACCAGCATCGCGAGCGCGATCACATTCACGACTGGCATCTGGCCCAGGAAGTCCAGCCGGGCTCGCTGGAGCTCAACGACTATGACTTCCAGCGCCCCAGCGCGCGCATCGATGTGCGCTCGGCCATGCCACGGCCCCACGCCGCCGGCGACTATCCGCTGTACGACTATCCCGGCACCTACGTGCAGAGCGAAGACGGCGAACACTACGCCCGCACCCGCATCGAAGCCTTGCAGACCCTGCACGAACAGGTCGAGCTGGCGGGCAACGCCCGGGGCCTGGGTTCGGGGCATCTGTTCAGCCTCACCGGCTTCAGCCGCCAGGACCAGAACCGTGAATACCTGATCGTCGGCGCCCGCTACTACCTGTCCCAGGAAAGCGGCGAAACCGGTGTCGGCGCGCCTTCGGCCCAGTTCGAAAGCAGCCTGACCTGCATCGACGCCCAGCAAAGCTATCGCCCGCTGCCGATCACCCACCGTCCGATCGTCAAGGGCCCGCAGACCGCGTTGGTGGTCGGGCCCAAGGGCGAGGAAATCTGGACAGACCAGTATGGCCGGGTGAAGGTGCATTTCTATTGGGACCGTCACGACCAGTCCAACGAAAACAGCTCGTGCTGGATTCGCGTGTCGCAATCCTGGGCTGGGAAAAACTGGGGTTCGATGCAGATCCCACGCATCGGCCAGGAAGTGATCGTCAGCTTCCTCGAAGGTGACCCGGACCGGCCGATCATCACCGGGCGGGTCTACAACGCTGAACAGACGGTGCCTTACGACCTGCCTGAAAACGCCACCCAGAGCGGCATGAAGAGCCGTTCGAGCAAGGGTGGCACGCCGGCGAATTTCAACGAAATCCGCATGGAAGACAAAAAAGGCGCCGAGCAGTTGTACATCCATGCCGAGCGCAACCAGGACATCGTGGTCGAGGTGGATGAAAGCCACTCGGTGGGCCATGACCGCAACAAGAGCATCGGCCACAACGAGACGGTGACCATCGGCAACAACCGCCTGCGCATCGTCAAGCAGGAGGACATCCTGTCGGTGGGCCAGCGCAAGACCGACAGCATCAGCCAGAGCTACGTCATTGAGGTGGGCGAGAACCTGCGCCTGGTGTGCGGTGAAAGCATCCTGGAGCTCAACGCCAGCGGCCAGATCAACCTGACCGGCGTGCAGATCAGTTTCTATGCCAGCGGCGATGCCGAGTTCAACACCGGCGGCGTGCTGCACCTGAACAACGGCGGCGGCCCGGGTGCTACCCCGGACGGCCAGGGCGTCAAGGGCAGCATCGATGCCAACATCCAGGCCGCGTTCCCGTCGTCCAAAGGCTAACCACGAGATTTTTGCGCAATGACTTACCGCCTCAATGAATTCCAGTTCCAGCTACCGCCCAGTGAATTGCTGGACGCGACGATCAACATCCTCAAGTTTCCCGAACTGGGTACTTCGTTGATCGTCAGCCGCAGTTTGCTGGCCGAAGGCGAAACCCTGCAAAGCAACCTCGACGACCAGTTGGGGCGCCTGGAGAAACAGGTACAGGACTTGCGCTGCCAACCGGGCGCCGCGGTGCGCGTGGGCGCCAACCAGGAAATCGAAGCCATCGAACTGCGCAGCCAGTTCAGCAAGGGCAACGAAAAAGTCTTCCAGTTCCAACTGGCCCTGGTGCTGCCCGGCACCCGCAAGATGTTCGCCCTGAGCTACGTCAAGGCCGAAAAGCTCGGCGATGCCGAGGCTGCGCATTGGGCGGCCATCAAGGCTTCCCTGCAGTTCGACCTGCCCGCCTGATGAGCCTCTTGCATGTCTGACGCACTCTGGGCCGCCCGCCTGGGCGATGCGCTGGAGCACACCTCGATGATGGCCGACATCCTCGGCGGGGTACTGGAGGTGGCGGCCAACATTGCGATCACGGCCGTGGCGACGGCGGCGGTGGTTGCCGCCACCGGCATCACGGTGGCGACCGGGGGCCTGGGCTGCTTTTTGCTCGGCGCGGTCGTCGGCGCCGTGGTGGGCCTGGCCATGAGCAAGACCGGGGCGGACAAGGGCCTGAACGATATTTGCGAGGGCATCGGCAACGCGCTTTTTCCGCCCACGGTGCAGGCCAACATCCTCACCGGTGCCACCGACACCCTGACCAACAACATCCCCGCCGCCCGCGCCGCCGGGGCGATTCAGTCCCATGTCGCGCCGGCCGGCACCGAGCTGGAAGAACCCGAGGCCGAGCCCAGTTACCTGGACATGGCCGAAAGCTTCTTCTCGCAGATGTGGCGCCCCACCGTTGCCACCCCCACCCCCGGCGCCGTGCCCAAGCCGCTGGACATGATCGTGTGCATGAAGCACCCGCCGATGCCGCCGCAGTTCCTGGCCGAAGGTTCGGACAAGGTCACCATCAACGGCCAGCCCGCCGTGCGCAGCGGCGACCGCAGCACCTGCGACGCCAAGGTCGTGTCGTCCGGGCTGATTTCCTCCAACGTCACCATTGGCGGCGGTTCGGTGGTGGTGCGTGAAATTCGCAGTGGCAAGACGCCGGGCGTGGGACTGGCGGTGACCGCGCTGCTGATGCTCAAGGGTGGCAAGGGCAAGTTCTTCAGCAAGCTGCCGTGCATGCTGGTGGGTGGCGCCGCATCCATGGCGGTCAGCAGTGCGATGGGCGCGGCGGCCAATGCGGCCATGGGCTCGTCGAATCCGGTGCACGCC